>CAZHZT010000055.1:0-35541 GCA_964537285.1 uncultured Saprospiraceae bacterium
ATCCAAATACAAATCTACGCCGCTTCGCGGCTATATTTTCTTTTGAGGGAGACCGGAAGGGATCTTTTGCTTCGCAAAAGATCCCTTCCGGTCTCCCTCTCAAAGGAATTTCGCGCCGTAGGCGCGTTTATTTTTCAAAGCGAGAATCACTGTATTAAAACCAGCAATCCTCGTTTGCGAAATCCAAAACAAATTTACGCCGCTTCGCGGCTATATTTTCTTTTGAGGGAGGCCGAAAGGACTCTTTTGCTTCGCAAAAGAGTCCTTTCGGCCTCCCTCTCAAAGAAATTTCGCGCCGTAGGCGCGTTTATTTTTCAAAGCGAGAATCACTGTATTAAAACCAGCAATCCTCGTTTGCGAAATCCAAAACAAATTTACGCCGCTTCGCGGCTATATTTTCTTTTGAGGGAGGCCGAAAGGACTCTTTTGCTTCGCAAAAGAGTCCTTTCGGCCTCCCTCTCAAAGAAATTTCGTGAACTACTTAAAGCATTTGAATCAGATCGTATTCTGTAATAATTTGCGGATTCCCGGTTTTATCAAAAGCAATTACCGCGGGAACCTTACGGTTGATGTACCGCCCTAAGTTTTTAATAGGTAATGTATCATCTACTACAGGAAAAGCCTCGCCCATAATACTTTCTACAGGATAATGCCCGTTGTTAGACGGATCTTCAAGCATATAATTGAGTACCATGGTTTCTGTAATAGAACCTACGATATGCCCATTGGACATCACGGGCATCTGTGAAATATCATTATCTTTCATAATATTAAATACAGACCGGATGCTATCTCCTTTTTGAACACTTAGAAAGCGATTATTCTTTTTGGATTCAATGAGGTGCTTAACGACCAATTCATCATCCAAGAATCCTCTTTCTCTCATCCAGTCATCATTGTATATTTTACCTACATAGCGGCTACCATGATCATGAATAACCACGACTACAACATCATCAGCTGTTAGCCGGTCTTTCATTTGAAGTAAGCCTGCAAAAGCTGAACCTGCCGAGTATCCCAGCAAAATCCCCTCCTCTCGTGCCAGACGGCGTGCCATGTTGGCTCCGTCTTTATCCGAAACTTTTTCAAAATGATCAATTATATTAAAATCAACATTCTTTGGAATAATGTCTTCGCCGATTCCTTCTGTAATGTACGGGTATATTTCCTTGTGATCAAATTCACCCGTTTCATGATATTTCTTGAACACCGAACCATAAGTATCGATTCCCCAGACCTTGATATTGGGGTTTTGTTCCTTCAGGTATTTCCCGGTACCTGAAATGGTACCACCAGTACCCACGCCTACAACAAAGTGGGTTACTTTTCCTTCCGTTTGCTCCCAGATCTCAGGGCCCGTAGATTCATAATGTGCTTGCCGGTTAGACAGGTTATCGTATTGGTTGCACCAATAAGAATTTTGAACCGTTTCACTGAGCTTTCGAGCAACGGAATAATAAGAACGCGGATCATCCGGCTCAACATTCGTCGGGCAGACGATCACTTCTCCCCCTACCGCTTTGAGCAGGTCAATTTTTTCTTTAGACTGCTTATCTGTTGTGGTGAAAATACATTTGTATCCTTTTACTGCTGCAGCTATTGCAAGCCCCATACCCGTATTACCGGAGGTACATTCAATAACCGTTCCTCCGGGTTTTATATCCCCCCTCGCTTCAGCATCCTCAAGCATTTTCAAAGCCATGCGGTCTTTAATGGAATGACCAGGATTGGTAGTTTCTAGTTTTAGCAGAACAAGTGCCGGAGTATCCTTTATTACTTTGTTGATTTTTACCAGAGGCGTATTGCCTATGGTTTCCAAAACATTTTTGTAGTAGTTCATTTTGTTCGTTTATTATAGTGGACAATTTATAGGTTTCAATAATACTTCACATGCACAAAGAAGCGAGCATCCAGGGCCCCTAAATGTTGAGCTGCTGAAGGCGAAAGAACGGCGATAATTTCTGTACCGTAGCTGTTTTCCGGTATTCTGCCGATGACTCTGGCGTAAACTCGCCTTCGAGTAACCGGGTTGAAGACCTCAATAACCGAGCGCAAAGGAGCGGTTCTGTGCAGCGCATACAAATCCGTTTGTTCTTTGGAGTGCTTATCCCAGTAAGCCACGCCTTTACGTTCCTTAAGCTTTCCTCCTCTGCCAGTAAAAACATTTCTCAACTCACTGCTCCTGGCTGCAAAAGGGCCTATTTCACCACTATTCTGATATTCATCCGGAATACCATCCTTGCTGATCCATCCGACATGAAGCACCTGCCCGACTGAAAGCTGATCAGAATAAAGTTGATTGCGAAGCATTATTTCTGAGGCAGCCATTCTGAAATACGAGCGCGAGATCTTATACATCGTATCCCCTTTTTTCACTACGTAACAAACCGGAACATGATTGAAAAAATCAAAGCCCCATGCGGGATAGCGAATGATTGCTCTGTTAGGAACAGGCACGGTAACGGCATCTCCTGCTTTTATTCCTTTTCCGATTAAATGGGGGTTAAGAAAAGATAAATCAGAAGGTGAAAGCCCATAGAACCTGGCCATGGAGTAAAGAGTTTGTTTATTTTCAACGATATGGTTAAAATACTTTTCTCCAAAGGCATTGATCTCCAGAAAAACGGTATCTCCGTCTACCAGATAGTTCAGGCTATCTCCTGTAAATGCCTTTATTCCAATGAAGCTCGTTGTAAAAAATAGTAAGAGAAAAAGTTTCTTCATTTGTAATCGCAATCTTTTTGGTTTTCAACAAAATTAGAAACCTTAATGCACTATATTTGAGTTTTTATACTCAAATTTTGTTAAAGTGAACATTATTGGCGTCATTCCTGCCCGTTTGGCCTCCAACCGACTTCCGGAGAAGCCATTGGCCATGATTCATGGAAAAAGTATGGTCCAAAGAGTTTATGAACAAGCCCTTAAAAGCTCTTTATTTAATGAGGTTATTATTGCAACTGATCATGCTAAAATCTTTGAGCATGTACGCAATTTTGGTGCGAATGTTCAAATGACCAGCCCTCATCACCAATCAGGTACAGAGCGTTGTGCGGAAGTCGCTTCCTCATATGAAGATAACGATATTATTATTAATATTCAAGGTGACGAACCCTTTATTCTGCCGGAGCAAATTGACTGCTTGATTAACCTATTGATCAAGCACGCAACATGGCCGATAGGAACTTTGGTAAAAAAAATTGAGCAGGAACCTTCTTTACACTCTCCCCATATTGTCAAAGCGGTATTTTCAAAAAAAATGGAGGCACTTTATTTCAGCCGTCAAGTAATCCCCTTTGTCAGAGACGTGGACTCAGACGAATGGATGCAAAAATGCAGCTTTTACCAACATTTAGGAATGTATGCTTATCGCAAGAAAGCTTTGCTGGAAATCGCCAGCCTTCCAGCAAGCGATTTAGAGTCCGCCGAAAAGCTTGAACAGTTGCGTTGGTTAGATAATGGCTATACTATTGGAATAGGGATCACAGAAAGGGCCAGTATTGGAATAGATACACAGAAGGATTTGGAAAATGCCAGGGTGTATGCCATTGAATTTGATCAAAAGATGTTAAAATAATAACTTATTTAAGTAGTTCACGGAATTGGGCTACCAAACAGATGATAGCTATTTTGTGCTGAATCAAGGCGCGAGAACCGCGCTTAGCCCTTGTTAAGCAAGGCTTTGAGCAACGCAGAGTCAGCGCAAAAGAGCATCATATGGTTATGTCGTTTAATTCCGTGAACTACTTATGTCAAAGAACTAAAATAAGTAACTTATTTTAACATCTTTTGAAAAATGCCCATAACTGCATGCTCAAATTGGGAATAGCGATTATCCGCAGTGAAAACCTTTCTAATACTTTCCATTAAAGCAGCTTGTTCTTTTTCAGTAGAAAGGTAGCGATTGGCATAAGATAAAATGAGGTCTATTACTCCCTTATCAGAATATTTGGAATATAAAGCTTTCATTTTCATATAAGAAGGAGGTGAAGTTTCACTTTTTATCAATTCTTCTTCTTCTTTCGTAAATTTAGCATCTATGCCAGCAGCATATAGCATTACCAGGACGGTAAAATCCTCTCTACTCAAACTCACCAAACTTGTCATGTTCTTTTGTTTTTGATTTTCAATAGACTTGTTTTGTAGATGCAGGTGGGGTGCATCTAATGAACAAGTCTAATATTCTATAAATCAGATTCCTCGTATTCATAATCATACTCTACAGCTGAGTAAGCGCAGTAATCGCCCAATTCTCTAACCGCAGATAAAAAAAGTTCTCTGACTACATTCCCTTTGGAGTCATAGGAGAACACCATCTCCTGCATCAGCTGATCTCCGTCAAAAGAACGCTCTTTGCTTACATTCCCGTCTTTGTCGTACTCGTATTCACGAAGATATTTCTTGCCTCCTTCAAAATCCGACTCCACTTCTCTTATCATTAACTGACTATCGTTGTACTCGCAATTGCGCTTCCATTTCAGGGTTCCGTCGGGTCTGTTGATAGTTTCCTCCACCCCCAAATCCTTTTCATTATAATGATAATAGCGAATATCCAAAGGTTCTTCATCAGGGCCGAAACGTTCTTCTTTTAGTAAGAGATCTTTTTCGTGATGATAGTGGTAAATATGCCTCCAATCCAAGGCGTTTTCCTCTTCATCGAAACAAGATTCCTCCGTTTTTCTACCTTTTTCGTCATAAATATATTCGAGGCGAAGAGTCATCTCGCCTTGGTCATCTTTGGTAACTTCCGAGACGAGTTTCCCTTGAGAGTTGTAAGAATACAAAACGAATTCGTGGGTACCCGTTTCGTGGTAAACGACTTTTTTTTCTTTTAAAATCTCCTTTTCATCATAGGAAAACGCTTCTTCGTGATAACAAAAATTGGAGTCATCGAAAAGCTGGATTGAAAGCAGCTTACCATAATCATTATATGATCGTTTAGAAAAGCCAATTTTCAAACCTCCCTGAAAATTAGTTTCTTCAGTAGGCTGTCCATGATTATTAAAATGCCGTTCAGTTTCCAGCTGCCTTTCTTTTGTTATCCCTTCCTGATCGCAGGAGCAAAAAAACATTTGCATCTTTCGGACCCCCTCCATAAAGTTGACTTTTTCTGAAAAGAATTATTTTTCGCGTCGCGAAGATATAAATAGATTTTCACACTTTCTCCTTTAAGAATCAATTAGTTTTGAAAGATTCCCTCTTCGCTTTTATTTTAATTCGTCAAATTTTTCATTCAATCTTATCAATAAAAGAAAATTAGGTCAACCCTTACTTTTCCCCTTTAAAATATTAAATTTACATCAACTTTTTTACCTTAAAGAAATTGAAACTCGTTCCCAGAACATAGTGCTAGAGGGAGAACGGTCAACGGGAAACCAACTTTTCTAATACCCAAAGAACCACTCTGTTTGATCTGATAATCTTACAATAAACAAATACTATGGACACTGCAATAACAAAATGGACAGGCGGCATGGCTTTTGAAAGTGAAATTAAAGGCCACAAAATCAATATTGATGCTGCCGAAAACGTGGGTGGCTCTAATTCCGCTCCCCCTCCAAAAATATTACTATTGAGCTCGTTAACCGGATGTACGGGTATGGATGTCGTTTCCCTTCTCGCTAAAATGCGTGTACCTTTTGAAAAATACTGGATGGAAGCGGAAGCTCAGCTATCCGAGGAACATCCCAAGGTTTATACCCATATCCATTTAAAATATTTCTTTGAAGGCGATCAACTTAATAAAAATAAAATTGAGAAATCGATCCTGCTTTCTCAGGAGCGATACTGTGGGGTTACCGCTATGTTAAAAAAGAACTGCCCGATCGACTTCAGCCTTTATCTCAATGGTAAACAGGTTGAAATGGCCGAAACCTTGGCAGAACTTTAAGAAAATCGCTAATTATGTCAAATAATATCATCCGCATTAAAAAGTTATTGGTAGCGAACCGTGGAGAAATCGCTATCAGAGTCCTTAGAGCTGCTTCAGAATTAGGCCTGAGAACAGTAGGTATTTACACCTTCGAAGATCGCTACTCCCTACACCGCTACAAAGCAGATGAATCCTACCCTATAGGCCCTGAAGATGAACCACTAAAACCCTATCTGGACATTGAGGAGATCTTAAAAGTAGCAAAAGAAAATCATATAGACGCCATTCATCCTGGCTATGGCTTTTTATCAGAAAACGTAACTTTCGCCAGAAGATGCGCTGAAGAGGGTATCGTATTCGTAGGCCCCTTTCCTGAAGTCATGGAGCAACTCGGTGATAAGGTATCCGCTAAAAAACTGGCACGTCGTGTTGGCGTTCCACTCATCGAAGATAATAAAATAGCCTTAAGCACCGAAGAAATTGCTCTACAGGAAGCCGAACAAATCGGCTATCCCGTAATAATTAAAGCAGCTGCCGGAGGAGGTGGCCGGGGAATGCGAGTAGTGCACACCTCTGACGAACTCTTAACTTCCTTCAAAGGAGCCAAAAGAGAAGCGAAAACTGCTTTTGGAAACGATACGGTATTTATCGAAAAATTCGTTCAAAACCCCAAGCATATTGAGGTTCAAATCCTTGGAGACAATCATGGTAATATCGTTCATCTCTACGAGAGAGATTGTTCAGTTCAAAGGCGATTCCAAAAAGTTGTGGAAATCGCTCCTTGTCCTACAATAAAACAGGAGACCAAGGACAAACTTTACCATTACGCCCTCCAAATTGCCCGGGCGGTGAGCTATAATAATGCCGGCACAGTAGAATTCCTCGTAGATGAGGAGGAAAAGATTTATTTTATTGAGGTAAACCCCCGAATTCAGGTAGAACATACAATAACCGAAGAAGTTACAGGCATTGACATCGTGCGTTCACAAATCCTGATTGCAATGGGCTACCCGCTTTCCCACCGGACCATTTTCATTCAGGACCAAAGCGATATCGAATTAAGCGGCTATGCCATCCAGTGCCGAATCACTACCGAAGATCCCCTGAAAGATTTCAAACCGGACTATGGAACCATTCTTGCCTACAGAAGTGCTGCAGGCATGGGTATCCGCCTGGATGCAGGAAGTGCACACACAGGTACTCACATCTCTCCTTTTTTCGATAGTATGTTGGTAAAAGTAACGGCCTGGGGAAGAACAATGAAAGGTGCAGCCCAAAGGCTGCATAGAGCCTTAAGAGAATTCCGGATCAGAGGAGTGAACACAAATATCGGCTTTCTTCTTAACCTCCTTCAGGATCCTACCTTTCAGGAAGGTAAAGCAACGGTTAATTACATTAAAGAAAACCCACATCTGCTGAAGCCGCCCCGATTCCGTGACCGGGGCACCAAAATCCTTCGTTACATTGCCGGAATTAACGTGAACGGCCATCCGGATATCAAAAAAGTAGACCCTGATATTCAATTTACCATTCCAAAAGTTCCTGAATTTAACGCTCATTCCGCTATTCCTAAAGGAAGTAAGGATCTATTAACGGAGCTGGGCCCGGAAGCTTTTGCTAAATGGTTAAAAAAAGAAAAGAAAATCTATTACACGGATACAACTTTTCGGGACGCCCACCAGTCACTACTGGCAACCCGCGTACGCACTTATGACATGGTAAAAGTAGCCTCCTCCTTCGCCCGTCATCATGCTCAGGATGTACTTTCAATGGAAGTATGGGGAGGAGCAACCTTTGACGTATCCATGCGCTTCCTTAAGGAGTGCCCCTGGAAAAGACTCTCTTTACTAAGAGAGGCTATTCCGAACATAATGCTTCAAATGCTACTAAGAGGCTCTAATGCCGTAGGTTATACTGCTTATCCGGACAACCTGATCGAAAAATTTGTAGAACAAGCGGCCGAAACAGGTATCGATATCTTCCGGATTTTTGATTCCCTTAACTGGATAGAATCTCTGAAAACGAGCATTAAAGCCGTACGGGAAAGAACGGACTCGATTGCAGAGGCTTGCATTTGCTATACCGGTGATGTGTTAAATAAAGATTCCAAATTTAACCTGCATTACTACCTGGACCTTGCTAAAAAACTGGAAGACCTGGGCGCCCACATGATTGCCATTAAAGACATGGCGGGCTTGCTGAAGCCCTACTCTGCAGAACTATTGATCAACGAACTAAAAAACACCGTTCATCTTCCGATACATCTGCATACCCACGACACCTCTTCCATACAATCGTCTACCTATCTCAAAGCAATTGAAGCAGACGTAGACGTGGTGGATGTAGCACTCAGTTCCATGTCCGGCATGACTTCCCAGCCTAATTTTAATTCGATTGTGGCTATGCTCCAAGGGCATGAGAGGGAAAATTCGATTGATTTAAAATCTCTAAATGCTTTTTCTCATTACTGGGAAGCCGTTAGAAAGTATTATTACCCATTTGAAACGGAACTTCGTTCGGGAACAGCAGAAGTTTATGAACATGAAATCCCCGGTGGGCAATACTCCAACCTCCGGCCTCAAGCGAGAGGCCTGGGCCTCGAAGATAAGTTTGAAACCATAAAAACCAACTACATTGCGGCCAACGAGTTATTTGGAAATATTGTAAAAGTTACGCCTTCGTCTAAAGTAGTAGGTGATATGGCTATGTTCATGACTTCCAATGAACTGACCAAAGAAGATATCCTGGAAAAAGGCGAGACTCTGGCGTTTCCGGAAAGCGCGAAGGCCTTGATGCGGGGTGATCTCGGGCAAATGGAAGGAGGTTTTCCGGAAATCATTCAAAAAATGATCCTGAAAGGAGAAGCACCTTACACTAACAGGCCTAACGAGCACCTGCCTCCTATTGATTTTGAAAAAGAACTCCCGGAATTCCAGGCAGAATTCGGCCAGCATTTGGGTATGAATGATTTTTTATCGTACAAGCTTTACCCAAAGGTCTATAAAGAATTCAGGGAACATATTGAAACATTCGGCTCCGTTCGCATCCTGGCGAGCCCTACCTTTTTTTATGGCCTGAAGCAAAACGAGGAAATTATTGTCACCCTTGATCAGGGTAAAAACCTCCTCATTAAATACTTGAATTCTACCAAACCCGATGCAGCAGGCAATCGATTGGTTTTCTTCGTCTTAAATGGCACTACCCGATCAGTCACCGTTCGGGATCATAGTGTTCAGAGCGAGCAAGTGATCCATCTGAAAGCTTCTTCAGAGAAGGAAATCGGTGCTCCCTTACTGGGTAATATTTCCAAAATACTAATCACTCCCGGGCAAGAAGTAGATATCAACACTCCTTTATTCGTAATCGAAGCCATGAAAATGGAAAGCACGATCACTTCTCCTGTAAAAGGGAAGATAAAAAGAATCCATTTACCGGAAAAAACAATGGTGGAACAAAATGACCTGGTTGTTGAATTTGAGTAAATCGTTTCTTACGGCCGTCTGTCAAAACATGTGTCATTACCTATATTTTAAGGGACTTCATGTTGCCACGGTGATTAAAAAACAGGTGCTGTAAATCAATTTTTTAGGCTGCCAGCCTTTCAAAAAGCGTTAAGAATTGAATACAGCCTTGATTTTTTGCTACTTTTTTATCAAGAAAAAAGTAGACAACCCGCTGATTAACAGAACTATGCAAACAATTTAGTTCTTTGACAAAAACATGAGTCATCCCAAAAATTCGGGATGACCCATGTTTTGGCAAGCTCTCCACTCCTGTCGCTTATTTTCCAAAAGTAGTTTCCCGAAGTTAAAAATTATCCTATAATTTTTGCCTAGCTTTGACCCACTTTTAAATAACTAAACTTTGAAACCGTGAGTGTTAAATCCCCTCTGAAAGGATTGCTTCTTTTGGCAGTTCTTTTTTATGCTGTTGCTATTTCAGCTCAAACTAATTCTAATGCCAAAGTAGAAGGCGCCAAGCTACAATATCTTGGAAAATCAGCCCCTCTAAAGGAATTATCTGTAAAAAATGCCCTTGACCCGGATCGCAGGGCAAAGGCTAAAGCCAATAAACCGAAATACGATGAAGTTCCTAACTTTATTAATAGAAATAAAAAGACCAAAGAAAACCTAAATGCCCTTCCTGTGGGAGCGGACCCGGTTCGCCAGACAAACCAGACTCTGGCACTGGCAAATAATTTCGTCGTTGAACCTGTAGTCAATGTGGATGGCATCAATCAAATCGAAGCTAATGTCTTACCCCCGGATCCTAATGGGGATATGAGTTCTGACTATTATGTGCAAACCGTAAATGCCACTTATATTCAGATATTCGACACAGAAGGTAATGAATTAACCGATCCATTTCCTGCCAACACCCTTTGGAATGAGTTCAATCTTCTTTCCGGAGGAGACCCCGTTGTATTTTACGATCAAGGGGCAGATCGCTGGATCATCACTGAATTTGGCCCTCCTTCTGGAGGTCCGAATGTACTTCTTATAGCCGTATCCGAAACGAATGATCCTACAGGTAGCTTCTACGCTTATGCCTTTAACACCGAAGATTTTCCCGATTATCCTAAGTATGCCGTCTGGCCAAATGCCTATACCATAACATCTAATGAACCTGGTGCTGATCCGGTTTATACCATTTATGTATTAGACAGAGCTGCCATGTTAAATGGAGAAGACGATGTAGATTTCCAAAGAGTTCGCATTGATAACCTGACCAATCATCCTGGCATCAGCGTATTAACTCCTATTAACTGGAACGGCCCTACTCCTCCACCTGCCGACAGCAAACCGGGCTTTCTTGCCATCAATGACGATTCCTGGGGAAGTACTCCAACTGACCAACTTGAATATTACGAGATAGATATTGACTGGGACAATCCCGATAACACAGTCGTAACAGGCCCTACTCCAATTTTGACGGCGCCATTTGAAACCGATGCTTGTGATTTTGATGACTTCCCCTGGGCTTGCGCTCCGCAACCTAACGGCGCTTCCCTTTCAATTATCCCCAGAATAATTATGCATCGCGTGCATTACCGAAATTTTGGAACCCACGAATCGGTTGTACTCAACTTTACCGTTGATGCCAATGGTGAAAATGTAGCAGGTGTCCGTTGGATAGAATTGAGAAGAAGCACAGCGGATGACCCGTGGAATGTTTATCAGGAAGGAACCTATGCCCCTGAAGACGGCCTCTACCGCTTCATGGGTGGGATAGCCATCGATGCAAAAGGAAATATTGGCTTAGCGTACTGTGTTAGTGGTGATACACTAGAGCCCTCTCTTCGTTTTACCGGCCGACGTTACAATGACCCGCTCGGGCAAATGACGGTGAAGGAATACCAGTTTGCAGATGGTTTGAGCAGCCAATTAGATTTTATTGAGCGATATGGGGATTATTCCTCCATGGTTGTACAACCCGGTGACGAACGAACGTTCTGGTTCACAGGAGAATATATGTTAGAAGATGATTTTTGGGGTACAAAGATCGTTGCCTTTAGATTACAAAGAGATACCAATGACATTGGACCTTTCGCAATGCTTACTCCTGTTTCAGCTGGTGAACTGACCGACACTGAAGTAGTCAGTATCGAAGTCAGAAACTTTGGCATTGATACTCAACAAGTCTTTACAATAGGCTACTCTTTTGAAAATGGACCAGCCTACATCGATACAGTAACCATGACACTACTGCCCGATAGTACATACAGCCATACATTCACGGAAACCGTGGATATGTCGGAAAATGGTGTATACAACTTCACTTTCTTCACCTCTCTTGATGGAGATGAGAACCCTTTCAATGATACGCTTAGAGTAAACAGGACTAATTTCCCTCGTAATGATGCAGGCATTGAAAATATTTTTGGCTTACCAAATATCCTTTGCGCAGACAATGTGGATATTCAGTTTCTACTCAAAAACTTTGCTATCGATACCCTAAAGAACGTAGACATCACGATCGAACTGGATGGAAATGTAATCGAAACCCTTGACTGGCAAGGAGAACTTGCCGCTTCTGCAACCACTACTATCGATTACTCCCTGACCAATATTCCTACAGGACTGCATAATTTGGCAATTTACACTTCTTTCCCTAATGGGGAAATGGACGAAGTCACTACGAACGACACTATTTTCCGCGCCTTTGAAACAAGTGATTCCCTTTTCCAAACCCTTACCCTAGAATTAACTACAGACTCCTGGCCTTCAGAAACAACCTGGGAATTGCAAGATGATGAAGGAAATATTCTCTTTTCAGGTGGCCCTTATTTCGAGGAAAATACTCTGTTTATTCATGAATGGTGCCTGAAAAAAGACTCCTGCTACACATTCATAATTTTTGACTCTTATGGTGACGGTATCCCTCTTGGCGATGGCAATTATGAAATAAAAGATGACCAGGGCAATGTTATTGCTTCAATAATTCAAGTCAATTTTGGCTTTGAGGAGGTAAATGAGTTCTGCTTTGCATGTACCCTTACTACAGAAATTTCCACCAGCCCTATTAGTGAAGCCGGTGCAAACGATGGCGCCATTAGTATTGTGGTTCAAAACGGCGCCGGTCCATTCCAATTTAGCATTGACGGCGGAAACACATTCCACAATGAAAACTTTTTTGATAACTTAGCTCCTGGCATTTATAACATTGTTGTTCTTGACGCTGCGGGTTGCGAGTTTACAGACGAGGTAGAACTGGAAACCTGTGCCCTCCAATTAATGGCAGATGTTACTAATGCGACCGTTCCTAATAATAATGATGGGGAAATCACGCTTACTGCCTCTGGCTCTTCTGGCTTCATTCAATACAGTATCGACGGAGGCAATACGTTCTCTTTCTCTAATGTTTTTTCTGGCCTTCCTTCCGGCATGTATCAGGTAGTCGCAAGGGATGACCTTGGTTGTTTCATTGAAATTACAGTAGAAATCGAGTTAGTCGTTAGCTCTCAAAATATCGTCTTTGGTCATACCATTCAACTTATGCCTAATCCTACGGATGGGGTTTTCAAAATAATTATAAATGGGCTCCCAGGCGTACAGCGCATGCCTATTACCATTTTAGATAATACAGGGAAGGCAGTGCAGCACGGTATGATGACGCGCTACGGCCAAAGACTGGCTAGCCAATTCTCTTTAATTGTTTATCCGGCAGGTATTTACTACGTTCGCTTCGAACACGAAGCGATCAATCAAATTATTCCTGTTGTAAAAAGATAAATATTAGACTTTATTTTGAAATCGTTCAGTGATTCTCGCTTTGAAAAATAAACGCGCCTACGGCGCGATATTCCTTTGAGAGAGAGACCGAAAGGGCTATTTTGCTTCGCAAAATAGCCCTTTCGGTCTCTCTCAATAGAAATTACTCCTCCCGAGCCAAACGAACCTACTTATAAGACAGCCTCGATTTCTTTATTAAATATTTATCTTTGCCGTATGGATGAAACAATCAATATTTCGAACCTTACCTTTGGTTATCGCTGGCGACGAAAACTATTTGAAGACATTGACCTGAGTGTTCCCAAAGGAAGCGTTTACGGATTACTGGGTTCAAACGGAGCCGGAAAAACAACTCTTCTAAGGATTATACTAGGGCTTTTTCCTGCCAAAAAAGGAACCGTTAGTGTTTTTGGAGAACGCCCCGGCCCTCAAAACACCAAAATTTATAAAAGAATTGGTGCTCTTGTAGAACAACCGCAACACTATACTCATCTCTCTGCTTACGACAACCTTAAGCTTACCGCCGTTTATCACGGTATTTCTACAAAAAATATTGGAGAAGCACTACACGCTGTGGATTTGCTCGATACAGGCAATAAAAAAGTATGGCATTTCTCTACCGGAATGAAGCAACGGCTAGCCATTGCTAAAGCCCTCCTTCCGGACCCTGAGCTACTTATCTTTGATGAGCCCGTAAATGGCCTGGATCCTCAGGGCATCGCTACATTCAGAAAGTTGATTATTGAATTGAACCAGAAAAAGCAAAAGACAATCGTGCTGTCAAGCCATTTATTAGGTGAAGTTGAACAGACGTGCAGCCACGTCAGCATTCTATACGATAAAAAAATGCGCTTTCAGGGAAGCATGCAGCAACTTCGGGATGAATGGTTGCACGACTTCAATGTGCTTATCGATACCGGAGATAACGAAAAATCAGCTTACATCCTGAGAAAGCAATACAATGTTACAGAGCAAAACAATCAATTAAAAGTTGCCCTCACCGACAGGGATGAGATTCCACTCATCGTTGATATAATCCGGGAAGAAGGCATTCCAATTTACCAGGTACGTAGGGAGGATAACCAACTTGAGGCCCATTTTTTAAAAGTATTAAAAGATAAAAAATGATCCGCAGCATTTGGGCAGAATTAATCAAAGCCAGAGGCTCTTTTGCCGTTTGGTTGTCGATCTTTGGAACGATTGCCAATATTCTAATCTTCTTTTCGCTTCATCTGCTTCAGCCAGAGAAGTGGCCTCTTAAGGCAGGGTGGAAAGATTATATCATACACTTTTATGAAGGGGTGGCCTTTATGATGCTCTCCTTGTATGTCGTTATTCTTGCTGCTCTGATAACTTTTATGGAGCACAGACAAAAGATGTGGACTTATTTATTTGCCTTACCAGCTAGTCGTTGGCAAGTATTTAGTGGGAAGCTAGTTTATATACTTATTCATTTCATTTTAGCTCACTTCTTATTTATTACTGGAATTTTAATCTCGGGTTTTGTTCTGGGTTTAATCAATCCCGGACAAAGACTGTCAGAGCAATTGCCTGATTTTTTGCTCATTTTTACACTGGCCTACAAAACCATCTTGTCGGTCTTGGGATTGTTAGCCTTCCAGTATTGGATCAGCCTTAGGTTTAAGCATTTTATTGTTCCTTTAACTATTGGCATTCTTGGTTTTGTCACTGCCTCTTTACTTGGAGGGGAATCTACGTTCATGCCTTACAATCTATTCGGATACCCGATTTACTATGTTTCAGTTATGGAAGGCTCTATTTCTATTCAACAAGTTGGGCCTTTTAATATCGCAGAGCTGGTAAGCATAGGTTATTTCTTATTCTTTACCCTTCTGGGTTATTCAGATTTCTATTTGAAAAGAGGATAGAAAAAGCCGCGCTAGCGGCGACATAGCTTAGCCTGTCGGCTTTAGCCACAGAAATTAATACGTCCAGTCTAACGCAACCACTCCCTATGTGCTTTCAGAAAACCAACAATTTCCCTCCCCTTTTCCAATGAAATTCCCAAATCTGTCGGCAAATTCAAAATATGCCGGCAAATTTCTTCCGCGACCGGATTTTCGCCCCAATGATACTGCCAGCGATCAAGATGCTCTGTAACCGGATGAATTGGGCTGCACATCCAGTTATTAAGTGGAATTTTATGCTGAGCTGCTTTCTCAGTGAAAGCATCAGGATCTTTGACCAAGATAGGAAACTGAACAAAGGTATGCTTTGCATAATCCGGAATATAAACGGGTTCTTTTCCCAGATCTACCAAACACTGATTATACATTGCCGCCAATTTCTGCCGATGGCTCAGATTTGCAGCAAAATTGTCTAAAGCACTGATTCCTTCCCGAGCCTGGACTTCCCCCAGGCCCATCAAATAATCATCAGGCATCACGGGGCGTTCCGACTCTACACCTGCCGAAGAACCTTTAACAATTCCTTTTTTACTCAAAAAACGAAACAAGCGCACCAGCGGCCAATAGATTGCAGGGCTTAATATATACTTACGGATAAACAACTGTAGCCGCATAATCAGCTGTTGAGCTTTTGAAGGCGAAGGAAGAGATTGTTCAAAAGCTTGAAGGGCTTCTGCCAGTGAAGGATCTTTTGCATAAACAAACCCGCCAAGGCCTGTTGAAAAAGGTTTATTCCATTGAGTAGAGAAAAATGCCGCGTCGGCATGCAGTCCATTAGGAACACCCTTGTAATACCCGCCAAAGCCGTGCGTACAATCTTCAATAACGGGAATTCCAGCGTCATTGGCAACCTTTTTTATAGCATCGATATTAGAGGATAAACCAAAAGTATTTTGAGCAATAATCAATTTGGTTTTTGAGTTCAGTTTCTTGCCTAATTGGTCAGGATCCAAATTGAACGTTTGAGCATCAATATCAACATAAACAGGCTTTGCACCACAATAGATAATAGCATTGGGAACAACCACACAAGTAAATGCGGGAATGATCACCTCGTCTCCTGCTCCAATTCCAAGAGCTTTTAATATGCCGTACAGCCCTACCCTTCCTTTTCCTGTCAGAAATATTTTTTCGTCAGGGCAGGCTAGAAAATTTGCAATTTTTTTCTTATATTGTAAATGATACATTGGGTAGTTTTCTGAAATGTTTGATAAATCAAACGTCAAGGGTCAAACATCAGGTACGTTTTTTTTTCAAAATTTCTGTTAAAGAACTATCAAATATTTGACTTCAAGGAAGTAAATCTTAGAAACGACTTTTATTTTTAAGACAACCCAGCTCTAACTTATATTTGATTTGTGATGTTTGATCTAATACCGGCATCATAGAAAACAATACGTTCTTTGACAAATTGTGCGGAACTTCAAAATGATAAGCCTTGAATGCTCTTGTGGCTGAAAGGCTTATCATTTTGAAATTCCACTTTTTCACAATTTATGTCAAAGAACTAAACAATAAAATGACATTATCTGAAAACTTTTTTAAAATATTATTGTTTGTTTCTCGTTTCTATAAAAAAAAGAAAACGCACTAAAATCCAAATCTCATGATGAATGTAATGGCACTCATGGAAAAATCCGCTTTCGGCGTTTGTAGCTACCTTGGAGAAAAAATTGGCCTGGCCTCTTCCAGAGTAAGATTATACTTCATATACATTTCAGTTGCTACATTGGGTTCTCCCATCATTTTCTACCTCTTCGTTGCTTTTTGGCTAAACATAAAAAAATATTTAAAGCGCAGCCGCAACGCGGTTTGGAATTAAACCTACATCGGCCGGGATTACTGAGATTTGCCAGGATTACCTATCCTGGACAAACCTTTTCTATTCCTGAAAAGAGTACTGAATGATATTTGCTCCCATTCTTAGAGCCTGAAGGCGTACTTGCTCCGGATCATTGTGAACATCCGGATCCTCCCAACCATCGCCCAGGTCACATTCATAGGTATAATAACACACCAATCGGCCTTCCCAAAACAAGCCAAAGCCTTGAGCAGGCTTATCATCGTGTTTGTGGATTTTTGGTAAGCCATTTGGAAAATCAAATTGCTGATGATAAATCTCATGCTCAAAAGGTAATTCCACAAAATCTTGCTCAGGGAATACCTGCTTCATAGCTACCCGCACATAAGGATCCATCCCGTAATTGTCATCGATGTGCAAAAAGCCTCCTGCCATTAGATAATTACGCAAATTTGTAGCTTCATTGCTTGAAAAAACAACATTGCCGTGTCCTGTCATGTGTATAAATGAATAATTAAAGATTTCTGCACTGCCTACCTCAACAACTGCATTATCAATGGCAAAATTTGTATTTAAATAAGCATTGCAAAAGCCTGCAAGATTGGGTAGAGAAGTTGGGTTGGAATACCAATCTCCTCCTCCATTATACTTCAGCAGCCCTAATTTAATGGCGTTGCTCTCTTCCGAAACATTAACCGCTGACACTAATAAACTCATCATTGCTAACAAAATTCCAATTCTAATCATCTTATTTAACTTTTTTTCCCGGGGCTTGCGCCGCCGGGCTAAGGTTATTTTGCTCCTAACGGAGCTTTTATGGCTAGACTAATTCGCTCCTGAGGGAGCTTTAAGGCTAGATTAACTTGCTCCTGACGGAGCTTTTTATAGTTTTGCAATATTGGTGATGTGGCAAGCCACTACACCTGCTGTCTCTGTCCTTAAGCGGCTTGGCCCTAGGTTGACGCCCTGGAAACCTGCTTCCAGAGCTTGCTCAATTTCCATTAAGGAAAAATCTCCTTCGGGGCCAATCAAGACAATGATTTCTTCCTTATCATCGATTGAATTCATCAAGCTATGTAAAACCTCATCGCCGAGGTAGGCAATATACGTTCCTACAGTCTCCCTTTTATTACGCCAATTATCTATAAACTGTTCAAAAGAAATCATAGGATTTATGGTTGGGAGATAAGCTTTAACAGATTGTTTGGAAGCTGCTAGAGCGACCTTCTCCAAACGATCGATCCGCAACCGGCGCCGCTCAGAATGGAAACAGGTAATAGGCGTAATCTCATCGACCCCTATTTCGGTAGCTTTTTCTACGAACCATTCCATTCGATCCATTGATTTTGTAGGAGCAATGGCAATGTGCACTCGAAAATTTCGCTTTCCATATTGCATAAAACGCTCTTCTATCGCTATTACTACCCGCTTTTTGGCCGCTTCAATTATTTCACCTTTG
This sequence comes from uncultured Saprospiraceae bacterium, assembly GCA_964537285.1. Lineage (GTDB taxonomy): Bacteria > Bacteroidota > Bacteroidia > Chitinophagales > Saprospiraceae > CAZHZT01. The sequence goes on from CAZHZT010000055.1 coordinate 18,290, forward strand.
TAATAGCCCCCTACCCCATCAATAAAAGCAACTTTATCGCCTACATCTCTTCGAAGTACTTGCACACAATGCTTTGACTCTTCCTCTGATAAGACGGCTTTATTCCCTTCAATCTCATTGGTATAAAAAATTACCATAAAATCGTGAAGTTAGTTTGCGCAAAGGTAGTAAGTAGTTTTAATAAAGAAGTTTTTCATCCTATGTTTCCGTAATTTTGACTATTAATAACTTCATTACTTCTACAATAATGCTAGCTTTGCGAACATTTGTTAACTGAGCTTATTTTTAACATAAGCAGTTTGCGTAAAAAGACAAACAAAATAAAATTTAATACTTCTAGGAATGGAATATGTGATTATTATCGGGCAATTAATGCTTAGTTTATCAATATTAATTGTTTTGCATGAAATGGGGCATTTCTTCCCTGCCAAGTGGTTTAATACAAGGGTAGAAAAGTTCTATTTATTTTTTGATCCTTGGTTTTCGTTAATTAAATACAAGAAAGGAGATACAGAATACGGTATCGGTTGGCTGCCTTTGGGAGGATATGTGAAGATTTCAGGGATGATTGATGAGAGTTTCGATAAGGAACAAATGGCTCAGCCGCCACAGCCCTGGGAGTTCCGCTCAAAGCCGGCATGGCAGCGCCTTATCATCATGCTGGGCGGCGTTACCGTCAATTTCATCCTTGGTTTTATAATATTCGGAATGGTGCTGTTTACATGGGGAGAAGAGTATATCCCTAATGAAAATGTCACAGAAGGGATACATCCGGACAAGATGGGGTATGAATTAGGCCTCCGGGATGGTGATAAAATACTTTCAATCGGAGGAGAGGCTTTTGATCGCTTTGAGATCGGAACAGTCATTCGGGCTATTGTCATCGGCGATGCCGATGTAATGACTGTGGAGAGAGAAGGTCAGCAGGTAAAGATTCCTATTCCAAACGAGTACATTACCCGCTTGACGAAAGAAAAAAACCGCTTATTTGAACCTCGTATTCCTTTCATAATTTCTGCAGTTCCCAAGGAAGGGCCGGCCTACGAAGCCGGGCTTTTGGTGGAAGATAAATTAATAGCTGTAGATGGCCAGCCAACGCCTTATTTCCATCAAGTCAGAGATATTTTAAACGAGAAAAAAGGCCAGGAATTACAGCTTACAATCGATAGAGGCGGTCAGGAGCTGAACAAAACCCTTACCGTTACGGATAAAGGCAAAATTAAGGTCGGGGCCTACACAGCCTATCATTTCTTTGATACGGAAACGCAAAACTTCTCTTTTGGTCAGGCATTGCCCGCAGGTTTCAACAAAGGGGTAGGCTTCCTGAGTGATCAGATCAAAGCATTCGGCAAAATGTTCAGTGGAGACATCAACCCTTCTGATGGCTTGGGAGGCTTTGGTACGATTGCCAAACTTTTTCCAACTACCTGGAACTGGCAGCGATTTTGGGAAAATACGGCTATCCTTTCTCTAATCCTGGCTTTTATGAACCTCCTTCCTATACCAGCTTTAGATGGAGGGCATGTGATGTTTTTGCTATATGAAGTGGTTTCCGGCCGCAAGCCAAGTGATAAATTCATGGAGTATGCTACGCTAGCTGGCTTCGTACTGATCTTAGGCTTATTAGTGTACGCGAATGGATTGGATATTTATCGGGCATTTTTTAAATAATGATTCTTATTATGGCCTATAAAATTATAAACAATTAAGGCAGCAAAGGCTTGCATAATAGCTCACTTTTTGCTTATCTTTGCGTCCGCTATCAATGTAAAATAAGCCGAAGTGGCGGAATTGGTAGACGCGCTGGATTCAAAATCCAGTTCTGGCAACAGAGTGCGGGTTCGATTCCCGCCTTCGGTACTAGTTTAGCCTAATCAAAGGCAAACAACAATCAATAAACATGAGTCATCCTGAAAATTCGGGATGGCTCATGTTGTTGTAGTACTAAGCTTATCTTTTTTCTTGGCATTTTGTATCATTTGCAGGCTTCTAGAAGTAATTAAGAATGAATCAGGGATCGATTCCCTCCTATTTTTTCATTAATTACTTCAAATTTATGCAAAGGCAAGCAAAGTTACCCTTACTTCTATTGGCGAGTCTAATTTTTTGGTTTCCAAATATAATTGTTGCTAACAATCCCTGGAAACTTATCAATGAAGATGAAATAGATGCAACACACCTAAATCGCCCAACCATTCCGAATAAGTATTTGACTTTCCATTTGGCCATGGAGAGTTTGCAAACTATTTTAACTCAAGCGCCTCTAAGATTTGCTGCCGATTCTCATAAGAAGCAAGTAGTTCTTGAAATCCCTATGCCCAACGGTGAAATGGAGCGCTTTCAAATTCAGGAAGCCCCTATTATGCATCCCGATTTGGCAAGAAAATACCCTTTACTCCATTCCTATGTCGGAGCAGGGATCGATGATCCTACGGCTAGTTTAAGGTTCGACCTGACACCGTTTGGGTTTCATGCCATGATTTTATCCGGGCGACATGGAGGAGTATTTATTGATCCATACGCCCAAAATGACACACAGCATTATATAGTGTATTACCAAAAAGATTTAAGTAAAGACACTCAGTTCAAATGCTATTTTAGCGATAATGAAGATACACACTCTGGCATGGTTCCTAGTACAAGCCAAAACATTCAAGGCGATTGTATGCTGCGCACTTACCGTCTTGCTTTGGCTTGTACAGGAGAATACGCCGACTTTCACGGTGGAACCAAAGCTTCGGTGATGGCAGCATTTCATACTACAATGACTCGCGTAAACGGAATATTTGAACGAGATGCAGCCATCAACCTTGAACTCATAGCCAATACAGATGAGTTGATTTTTTTAGACGCCGCTACAGATCCTTACACGACTTCTTTTCCAACAGGAAACCAGGCTGTTTGTGATGATATTATTGGAAGTGCCAATTATGATATCGGGCACCTCCTGGGAATAGGTGATGGCGGGTCTGCCGAACGAAGTTCTTGCTGTGTTGAAGGCTTAAAAGCCGAAGGATACTCAACTCTTGCTTCACCTGTAGGAGATGGTTTCGATATTAATTTTGTTTCCCATGAGTTTGGCCATCAATTTGGATGCAGCCATACGGCTAGCGCCACTTGTAATAACACCCCTTCCACTTCCGTAGAACCCGGAAACGCTTACACGGTCATGGGCTTTGATTTCTTTTGCGATCCTATTATCGAAGATGTGAGGGGGGCTTATTTTCATGCTATTAATATTTTGGAAATAACAGAAAACATAATCAATGGTCCGGCAGGTAGCTGCGCGACAATTACAGACCCGGGGAATACACCTCCAAGTGTGGACGGCGGCAATACGCACTATTACCTGCCTGTTTCTACCCCCTTCAAATTGACTGCCGAAGGAAATGATATCGACGGAGATGCCTTGACTTTTTGCTGGGAACAAATGGATAATGAAGAAGTTGTTAACCCTCCTGTTCCTACGAATACGGCAGGCCCGGCATTTCGTTCCTATGATCCGGCAGAAGCCCCTTTTAGGTATTTTCCGGCTATTGAATATATCGTAGATGGAACAGATTATCTTTGGGAAGTGCTCCCAGGCGTTAGCAGGGTAATGAACTTTCGCGTAACTGCAAGAGATAACTTCCCCGGAGGAGGTTGCACTGATATAGACGATGTGGATTTAACTTTCACAGAAACCGCCGGCCCTTTTTTGGTGGAAAAGCCAAATGTAAATGAAACGTGGTATCAGGATGCTTTGTATACCGTTTCATGGGATGTTGCCAATACGGACAAAGAACCCGTTTCTTGTGCTGAAGTTGACCTTTTACTATCTCTTGATGGTGGATACACCTATCCTATTATCCTGGCAACTGAAGTAGCGAATGATGGTTCACATGTGATCACAGCCCCGCAGGTATCTACCTCAATGGCAAGAGTAATGGTTATCTGCTCTGATAACATCTTCTTTGATATTTCCGATGAAAACTTTTCCATTGAGGTGGCCACTGCACCTTCCTTAACCATGGCCATTAATCCACCCAAACAAGAAGTTTGTGGTATCACCGAAAACGGGAACTATACTCTATCCTTTAGCTCACTAGGCGGTTTCAATGAGGAAATAACACTGGATGCTACAGGTATTCCATCGGGTGCTGTTTTTAGCTTTTCTGAAAATCCAGTCATCCCTCCAAAATCGGTAGATTTAATTTTGGATGACTTAGAAAACGTTGTTACAGGCAGCTACACAATTACCATAACTGCTGCCACGGCTTCAACGACCATTGAGCAAGAAGTCTCCATTAATGTAAATAACGATCTCCCCGATATGATCAATCTCACTTCTCCCATAGATGGAGCGACCAATGAATTATTACTTCCTGCCTTTTCCTGGGAAGAAGGAGGCAATACCAATACTTACATTTTTGAGATCGCTACGGATGCTGAATTTGGAAATTCTTTAATAGAAAGAAGCTATCTTAATGAAAATAACTACATACTCTCAAAAGCATTGGAACCATTGACGGTCTACTACTGGCGTGTCCTGCCGGAAAGTACTTGTATAGAAAGTGCAGAAGAAGCAACTGTTTTTTCTTTTCAAACGAGTGGTGAAGTTTGTAAGCAATATACCAATGTAGAGCCCGCTTACATCCAGGGTTTTTTAAATTCTATAACCTCTACGATTACTATCGAAGAAGATTATGAGATTCTTGATGCCAATATTTCGATGGAAATTTATCATAAGTTAGTCGGAGATTTGAAGGCAAGCCTGACTTCCCCTTCAGGCATTACTATTGAATTATTTAATCGCCCCGGGGTAACCTCATCAAATCCATTTGGCTGTACGAGAGATGATATGCTTGTAACCTTTGATGATGAAACCAGCAGCACTTCAGATGATTTTCATAATACATGTATTTCCGGAACAGATTATGCCATTGAAGGGGCTTTTCAACCTATAAACGCTCTGTCGGCACTGAATGGCCAGAGCTCGCTTGGCGATTGGGTGCTTACAGTTTCTGACGAAAAGTTTTCACATGCAGGAGCCATTGACAGCTGGTCACTGGAATTCTGTTTGGATGCCGGAGGCACCTCTGGCAGTAGCCAGCCAGATTCAAAATTAAATTTTAATTTATTCCCTAATCCGGCAAGTAATAATATAACCTTGGCTTTAAGCCAACCGACTTCCTCCCGGTTAAGGATTATGATTTATGATGTAATAGGAAATTTGCACAAAGAGATTACAATGGAAAAAACAGCACCATTTTTCCAACAACAGATTGATTTACATGATCTTCCAGCTGGAAGCTATCTGATTTTGCTAAGAGATAGCAACACAATTGGCAGGCAATTATTTATTAAGCATTAGACTTTTTTCTAAACTGGAATTCTGAAACGATTCTCGCTTTGAAAAATAAACGCGCCTACGGCGCGAAATTCCTTTGAGAGGGAGGCCGAAAGGGCTATTTTGCTTCGCAAAATAGCCCTTTCGGCCTCCCTCAAAAGAAAATATCGCCGCGAAGCGGCGTAAATTTGGTTTCGGGTTTCCAAAACGATAATTGCTGCCTTCCCCACTAAATCACTTCTTTACTCGACCGATAGACCGTTCCCCTGAAATAATAATAAACCTCCTCTTCCTCGTTCATAACATTCACATCAAAGTCAGCGGTTTTATAACTCACATTAAGTGGTTTGGCTTCCGCGAAAAGAACATCCCCTTCTTTGGCAGCTTTTGAAAACACCATACTTCCATTGATGGATACGGCCACTCTTCCATAAGAATTTGAAGCAAAGGCAAAAGCACTATCCGCAAAGGTGTAGGCTATGCCGCCATGTAAAATACCATGCCCATTCAGCATTTCTTTTCTTACTTGCATCTGCAATTTGCAGTGGCCCTCTTTCACGAATACGGCTGTTGCCCCAAGCCATTGAGTGCAGTAATCATGTTCCATCATCTTATGGTAAACAGCCAGAGCCCGTTCATCTTGTTTTGTCATATGCTTCTTGTTAAAAATTTTAGTTCTTTGACATTAATTGTGATAAAATGGAACTTCAAAATGATAAGCCTTTCAGCCACAAGAGCATTCAAGGCTTATCATTTTGAAGTTCCACACAATTTGTCAAAGAACGAAATTTTATTTTTCACCCTAAAAAATTTCCCCACTATAAACGAAAATTACTTATATTTGACTATCATTTTAAGATCTCAGAAAACAAATATTGTGATGAAAGTAAAAAATAGCTCGATTATTTCCCTCCTTCCTTTGGATAAATCATTACCGTTTTTATCCTCCCACTTCTTTCCTGCTTGCTCCCCAAGCTCCAGTGGTTCCCTTTCAAGCCCTAACTAAAAACACCCTTTTTCCCAATAAAAAGCTTTCAATAACAAACGCACATCAATCATTATGAATGCAAACCTTTACCACTTAAGAAAATCAATAACCGGCTTGTTATTCTCCTTGTCGATGGCTTTATTTATAATCGGCATTCCCTATGAGGGTATATGCCAAATAGTAAAAACCATTACTACTTCTGACTTCGACCGGATAGGTAATAAAATCCTGATTTCTTTTAATATTCCAGCAGAAGACAACGCTTATGAGTATAACGTTAAATCGGCCTACATTATCAGTGCAGATTATGGCACCATTGAAATGCGTACCAAAGAAGGTAATCTCCAAGATTTAAAACCGGGTAACACGGAGCCCTATCAGTTTACATGGGATGTATTTCAAGATGTTGACAACTTCAACTCCCCAACAAGTGCTCGCATTAACCTGGAATATAATGATGCTACAGCGATGCGTGTACAAAAAATAGAAGCTATACAAGAACAACAGGAAACTAAGAAAACTAAGAAAAAAAACCGTAACAAGAAAAAGCCCTTCTATACCATTGGCCTTGTTGCAAGAGGAGGGCTTTCTCATTTTATCGGTCAATCAGATGTAGAAACGCCGGTTCCCCTGATCAATATAAATGGAGGCAACTGGGGGCAAATCCAAACCTATCCTTACGGGCACGATATAGGGGCTGCTCTTGAGATAAGGCTTTCGAACGCCGTTTATTTAAAAGGAGAAGCCTGTGTTGCCGCCAGAAAATGGGTATATTCCTACGGAGGCGAAAGAGTTGATATCCTTCTAAATGATTACCGGATAAATGGCGGCTTTAAATTTGGCCCATTATTGCTAGGTGGTTACGTAACTCAACTTCAATCCGCTGGCCTTAAATCGGGAAGCGAACGATTAGACTTATCCCTGGATATGTTTAAAAATGACTACGGGCTAACTATTGGCCTGGAGTCCAGGCCTAGACGTAAGGGAAAGAAACTCTCAGAAGACAATTCATACGCTACCCGCAACATACTTTGGGGTATCGGCTACGAACTAAGTTTACTAAGCGCAATCGAAGGTTCTCCAATCAACAGAGACTTTACCGACTTTGGTCCCAATTCATTCCAGGTACGTTATCTGACAAGTGAAACCGTTAAATTCAATACTGGCTTTGCTTATCTTAAGTTCGGCATAAGATTCTAGAAAGCAAATTCTTAAAGTTCGTTATCAAAAAGGCCGTACAGCCTGTTTTTTTAACACAGTTTTATCAATTTACCCGTGATTTTTTTGACGCTAACTTCGTTATAAATATGGTTTTTAGTTCTTTAGTTTCCCTTTTATTAAAACAAATGACAATGAGACCACTATTACTTATTTCTCTATTTTTATTGGTTCAGTCGCTTAATGCGCAAACGGACTCCTATAAATTCTTTTTTGATAATATTGAAAAAAAGGTTACCCGCGTAGTTCAAGACAGTATGGCAGAGTGGTTACAGAAGGGCGAATTTGAAACCTCTCAACAATATGCCACAAGAACATCTAATAAGGACCTTCAAGTACAGCGGTTTACAGAAAAAGCAATCGGCCTTATCATGCAAGAACACATTGAACGAATTAATTTCAAGAATTACACTGTTTCTTCTTATGATGCGGACGCTCAAAGCTATAAAATCACGCTGGATTTGGCCGGAGAGTTTATCCTGCCTGTTCCGTTGGCCAATAAAGAAGCTGTAAAATTTAAAGAAAATCAAAATAATCTCAGCTTTAGCAACCCCAATTTTGCTATTCAAAACAACAACTGGATCCTTTCTTATATAGAAGTAATCTCCGGAAATAAAACCTATACCTACGATATTACTCAAGCCGCTGAATACAATGAAAATGACTATTTCGCCGTGTCCATGTCCGATATTGAAGATATTAATATTTCGCTGCCGAATGATGGAAGCAGCATGCCTTCCCCAAATAAAAAAAATTATGAAGACCTGGACCAAGGTTACGTGATTAATGATAATATACCGATTACAACGACTAAAAATAAGGATGCAATTGCTGTAATTATTGGCAATCGCCGTTATCAAAACACTAAATGGGTCAATTTTGCTGAAAATGATGCCCGGATAATGAAAGAGTACCTCATAAAGACACTTGGATTTAGAGAAGGTAATATTTTCTTAGAAATAGATGCTACCAAAGGTACTTTCGAAAATTATTTCGGAACGGCTTCTATTTATAAGGGTAAACTTTACAGTGCCATCAAGGAAGATGTTTCCGATGTTTTTATTTTTTATTCCGGCCACGGAGCACCTAGTGTGAACAACAAAAAAGGTTATTTTATTCCGGTAGAGTGCGACCCTAAACGGGTAGAACTCTCAGGCTACTCCCTTGACCTGTTTTATAATAACCTGATTAAAATGCAAGCCAAATCCATCACAGTGGTCTTAGATGCTTGTTTTTCCGGAGCAGAAGTGCTGGAAGATATTTCTCCCATTCGCGTCAAACAGGCCCAAACCGTTGTGAATGACTCCAGAAGTATGATCTTCTCTTCTTCCTCAAACGAAGAAGTGTCTTCGTGGTACAATGCCAAAAAACACGGCCTCTTCACTTACTTCTTCCTAAAAGGCATTCACAACTTAAATGCCGACCGCAACAAAGACAATAAACTTACTTATGCAGAGCTCTTTAGCTACATCGCTAATAAAACAGAAGGCGTGCCTTATTACGCCCGAAGGTTACACAGTATAGATCAAACCCCTACCCGCTTTGGCGGAAGAAATGGGGAGGATGTTTTTATTGATTTAAGCAATTAATGCGTTTTATTAATTTTTTTTAATTTTTAAATCTAATTCAGATGAAAATTTTGAAAATCACTTTGCTTTCAGTGCTGGCACTTCTACTCACAGCAAGTTTTTCAAATGACCTTCTCGCTCAAAAAAGCAATAAGGATATTGTAAAACAAGTTAAGAAAGAACTCAAAGACAAGCCTCTAAAAATCGCTAAGAAAGAAGCTAAAAGGCTTAAAAAACAAGGCTATTATGTCCCTCCGGGAAAATTACCTTTAATGGAGCAGCTGGAAAAATCTTACATCAAACAAGCTGAAGACGACGAAAATGGCATTCCAAGATGGATTACTGGCGAAGCCACTTCCATTGCCAACACCAAAATTGCTGCTAAAAACCAAGCTATCGAAGCAGCAAAACTTGAACTGGCCGGCAAACTGGAAACAACCATCGTTGGCCTCGTAGAAAACAGCTTCGCTAATAACCAAATAAATATGGAAGAAGCAGCGTCCCTGACAAAAACCGTGACGGCCTCCAAAAATGTGATCTCTCAAAAAATCGGTCGCATTATCGTCCTTTTGGAAGCTTACAGAGATCTGGATAACAAAAACGTAGAAGCTACAATGACCATCGCTTACAGCTTTGACACTGCCCTACAACAGGCAAGAGAAACACTTCGTGAAGAACTAGAAGAAGATGCTGAAGATCTTCACAACAAATTAGATAAAATTCTAGATTTGGATAACTAACCCAAGTTGAGGTAAAACGGGAAATGGAAATTTTTCCCTTCCCGTTTACCCTTAACTGTCAACCGTTATTCGTTATTCGTTTACCGTTAACCGTAAAAAGTAATATGAAACTAATTTTTACCTCCTTCTTTATTTTTATAATATTTGCAGGCCTTCGTGCTCAATCCAAAGAAAAGGTCAAAACCATAAAAGCGAGGGTTACCCAACAAGCAGAAATCCTTCCCAACAAGCATATGGAGGAAATTAAGCAGGACCTCATCGACCTAGCTAAGCAAACAGCGATCTCACAACAGTTCGGAACCGCAATTTATAAAGCCTCCGGAAGCTCAACAAGCTTTACCAATGATAATGGCCAGATTAAAGGCAAAGAAAACTTCGAATCCATTGCTAATTCTTATATCAAAGGAAAATGGATCGAAACAACTAAAGTGGAATGCGAACGCATTCCCGCTGAAAATAAAAACAGATACCCTTGGCTTAGTTGCACAGTAGAAGGCAAAATTGCCGAAATATCCTCCCCACCCATCAATCTGTTGGTGGAACCAATGAGCTGTTTGCAAAAAGGATGTGAACGCACAGACTTCATCGGTGAAAGTGACTTTTTTCTTCATTTTAAAAGCCCGGCCAAAGGCTATGTAGCTGTTTATTTATCCGCTAGAGCGGATGAAATAGTGCAGTGCCTGCTCCCCGAAACTCGTATGGGTAAAGAAACCAGCGCCGTCAACGTGGAGGCCGATAAAGATTATTATTTCTTCCAACACGCTGGTTACCAGCTTTACTCTGAAAGAGACTTTGAATTAGACTTGTTTTACGTCATTTTTTCTACAGAACCCTTTTTCAAACCTATTTTAGAAGAAGCCATACCAGACGAAGATGGCTTTATCTTCCCCAGGGAACTTTCCATTCCGAGTTTCGAAAAGTGGCTGGGCGCGATGCGTTCTCAGCAGAAAAATGTTCAGGTGAAAGAAATCGTCATCACCCTCAGAAATTGAGTTTAATCGCTCCACTGCGCTCCATATCTGTCCGGATAGAAAAAACCCGGTCTACGCGCCCGTCATTGACGGTTACAGCAACGGTATTGGGGGAGATTTCCCCTTCGTTTAGCGCATGGATAAGAACGTAGTTTTTTCCTTTGTTAAGTTTTATAAAAACACTTGTTTTAGTACGTTCCAACTTGTGATTTTCGAGTATCCATTCACCATTAAAAAAGACCGAAATAGAGTCATTATCCAGTTTTTCCTGATCCCAGAACAGCAATTCGATTTCCTGGTTCTCTACTTTCATCTGATGCTGTAATTCAATTTTACGATCCCCAAAATCTTTTGGGCGCTCTTTTTTCTCTATTTCTTCATCGGGTAATTTGCGAGACCATAAATTAACCAGTCCGTCCCGTCCGCCGGTTACGATATAGTTTCCATCCACGGAATAGGCGAAAGCGACGACTTCTGCTTCATGTGCTCCCAACTCCTGAATAACTTTTTGCTCTCTTACGGACCATAGTTTGGTAATACTGCCCGAGTTACCCGTAACCAGAAACTCTCCGTCTCCCGAAAAAGCCATATTACTGGTTCCTTTTTTATTCGTGGCAGAAAGATTGAGCGTTGATTTCTTTTTATCAAAGTTCCAGAATTGTACCTCCCCACCATATCCCCAGGCGGCTAATTCTTCTCTCTCTGGTCGAAAAGCAACTTCACACACATAGTCATCAAAAGAATTCTTTTGAGCCAAAGACCACTTTTTTTCCTTATTTTGGAAAGGAATAAAATGCATTTTATTGGCGCTGGCCACCACAAGATGCTTTTCATCAGGCGATACCAGTCCACAAGTCAAAGCATATTCTTCTGATTCAAAGACCTGCTCGGTTTTACCGGTACTTAAGTTGGCTTTAATCACTTCAAGATTGTAGCCCCCATAATAAATAGTTTGGCCATCCGGCGCAAAAACGATGAAAGTTGGTTCATTACCCTTCAAATTATCGTACAGATCCAGGCGGGTATTTCGAAATGTTTTTTCAACCTTCATGGTTTTCATATCCCATATCTTAATCGTTCCGTCATAGCTTGCCGTTCCCATTTTATCTGCATCCTTGCTGAAAGTGATATGAGTGATAAGGCCGTCATGGTCGTTGAGCTTTTTTATAGCCCTGCCTGTATGCATATCCCAGGAAATGATAAGTCCGGATTCATCCCCACTGAAAATGCGGTTATCTTCGGGGCGAAAAGCAACGTAGCTTACAGGTGCTTCATGCCCTTCGTAGGTACGAATCCATTCGAAGGGCTGAGCCAGTGAAGCGTTTAATAAAAATAGGCAAAAGAATAAAATAAGATTCCTTTTCATAAGAATGAATTATTTAAAAACCTCAACAAGCAACACAAAAAAGAAGAAGCTGCCTCTAATTAGGCCAGAAGCAGGCTTCTTCGGTACAAAAGAAAGTTGTATGCTTGGATTCTAAAACTCTAAAGCAAATTCTCCCAGCTTGGTTAATGACCCCGTCGCTGTATAGCGGTACTGACTAATATTATCGCCACTTACCACAATCAATTCTCTCCTATCCGGGCGAACGATCAAATCATAAGCTCGCCCCGAAGTGTTCTCACTTCCAAGGATTCGTATTCCTTGCGGGTTCGTGACATCCAGTATTTTTAGCCCTGCATCTCCATCGCATATAAAAGCAAGGTTCCCGTCAATTCCAAGGCCGTGCGGATTAGACAATTGAAAATTCCCGATAGATCTTGGAGTTGATGCATTGGATAGATCAATTACATGTAGCTGATTTACGGGCATCCGATTGTTGCATCTCGAGCCACTTCTTACCGTAGCATAAGCTCTTCCTCCATCCGCAACTACCGGATCACAACCAGTAAGGTGCTCATACCGACCTTCCAGACGTGGACGTTCCGGGTTATCAAGGGAATAAATCAAGACACCATCCGGCATACCTAAATACAATCGATTGGACTCTACAAAGGCGGTCTCTATATCTCCTCCATTTTCAACACTCACACTACTTTTTTGGGCCGGCTCCTCCGGATCTTTTACATCAAAAACATGGATCTGATTTGGATTTACGGCATACAAATATCTTGGAGATTCAGGATTATCAAAGGTAAAACAAGCCATTGAACCACCTTGAGTTACTAAACCGCCGGGATTAGAGGGAATATCGCCAATTCCCATCTGCATATTATCCAGATTCGCATAATTGGGAAATAAACCCTCAAACCGAGCTTTTTCTACTAATTCCTGATTATTAATGTAGGCTTCCCAATCAAATACGACCAAATCTTCAAAATGATTGGCAAACATTAAATTATCAATGACAGCCATATCCATATTTCCGGGAATACCCACAAAGCCAATAGATTCCGGCCTTCTGGTATTGGAGTTATCCATCACCTGCACCCCTCTGCCCGGAGCATTGATAAATAGCTGGCTTCCATGAATCCAGATTTTCCCGGCATTGGATGAATAATCCATTTGGGCAAAGCATGTCAGTGTTAGAGCTGAAAGTATAAAAGTAAAAAGTATTTTGTTCATGATTAATAGTTTTGTTTGGGAGATGGTCGTTTTACTGATTTTTTCGAAGAAAAAAATCAGTAAAACGACCATCTCTCCGATAAAGAATTGAGTTAATTATTTTCTTTCTCTACATACTTTATGGTAGGATACTTAATTTCTGTGCCATCGAACAATTCTTTTTTTGGAAATTGTAAAGCTGACTCTTTTTTTCCCTTACGTTTTTTTCTATGGTTTTGAGCCAGAGGTTCCTCATTATCCGGTATAAGCTTGGCGGGAGTACCTATATATCCAACATCATAAATTGGAACCTGCCCATTTATATCACGGGTACGTGCGCGAGAATCATTAAGGATGCTCCCCCAATCAGGAGTTTCACTGCAATCATCAACAGCATCATTAAATGATTGGAGGAATTGATTAAAAAAGATCCCTCCTGTAAGACCAGAAGTGTAGGAAAGCTGGCCGCGTTGGCTGGAAGCGCCGATTATATCTCCACGGACGTCCGCAAACAGTTCCAGAAAATTTTCCGTACACGCATTCATTGCCCGATAAGACTCAGGTATCGGCAGTTCTTCCAGCCCATTACATAACTCTCCTAACGTTATAGTAAATCGCGCGCCTTTGCTCAACAATACTTCGTGGATATCTTTTTCTAAGGACATGCGGAATTGGTTGAAACCGGAACGGGTAAACTCTTTGCTCGTCGGGTGCATGGCAAAAACCGGGTATTTCAATACATTTTCATTATAATTAAACCCGTGACCTGTGCCATAGAACACAAGAATTGTATTGTCCGGATCATCCAATTCCAGTTGATTAATATAGGCCTGGACGTTATCTTTATTGTAATCCATCCCTTCTATACGGGTAACATCCGCCTTGATCTTTGTAACATCCGAAACTTCTTCGATCCATTTCTCGAAATGGTTTAAACTAATTTCACAGGCTTTTCCAATATCAAAAATTTTAGTTTGCCCAACTCCAATAGCTACAATTTGCATATCCTTTGGCTTTGTCTGAGCATTTAATGCCGGGGCGAAAAGGAATAATAAAACAAAAGGTAATAGAAATCTTAGAACATCTCTATTGTTGAAAGATGAATAGAAAATCATGATAATCTTTTTTTTATTTTTTAATTCTCGTTCTTTGACAAATTGTGTGGAACTTCAAAATGAAATCATCTAGAACCACTATTTAATACTCTGCAACATAAGTTACTATGAATGAGGTGAATAAGGAGATATTTGTAAAAAACGGAACACTAATTTCCGGTTCTCCCCCCTCCGTTTCCCGTTGACCGTTGACCGTTATCCGTTTCCCGTTTCCCGTTATCCGTAAAAAAATATCCTACAATAACCTTATCACCTACATGCAGCATAGGCATTGGATCGGTGTTATTAAATTCAGCATAGTTAAGTTTCACTACTTCGTTTTGAGTGACCTTTTTACCCAGTTTTTCCGTAGCATATTGGGCTACATGTGACCACCCCTCCCCTTTCTCCACAGTATAATAGATTGGTTTTGCCTGTTTCTTCACCAACAAGTCATCATTGGAGCGTGCCTCAAATAAGGAGTTTTTAGCTTTGACTTTTAATGTTTTTTGCCCGAAGATATCATTATAAATATCATCAAACCCCTGAAAGTCCTCCCGTATATTAAATGTTATATAGTTAAAGTCTTCCCTATCCTCCGACGGGAAGTAGAAGCGCGTCATTTTGCAATTTAAGGATACTAAGGCAAACACGGTTTGCTCTTTAGCCATTAGCGCAAAAGCCATATCAGGGGTAAACAGGCAGAGGTTCTTAATATTTTTATCCTGAATATACGCCTCTGGTGAAGTTAGAATGGAAGCGATAGCCCCCTGTTGATCTGTAGTTATCTCAGCAGTATCGAGTATAGTGAAACCCTGTAAAATGCTCACTGCTTGGGCCTCTTCGGCTAAAAAATGCTCTAATTTAAAAGCCTCGATCTTTCGGACTTTAGTTAAGTTCTCAGCAACTTCTTCTCCTAGAAAAGCCTTGCCTGCGGAATCAATCGTCATCAGGCGTACTTTTCTGGGATTATCCATGCTTATTAAGTCTTCTTCACTAGCTTTATCCTGTATTTGTGAAAAAGCGGGTGTGCTGCATAGTAGTGCGGCCAGAATCATTTGTAAAATCAGATAGTATTTTTTCATAGTGTATTTTTTTGATAGAACCGAAAAACACTTTAATAACCACAGCAATATTCAGGAGGTAACCAAGAAAATGAAATTTGTTTTTCAAGCGGGAAGAAATGCCTCCGATGAGGACATCCTCATTTAGGGGGATTTCTTCCCGCTTAAGCTACTAATGCTTCAGGAACTAAATCCTTGACACTTTTGACGGCTTCTTTTGGCGGCCTACTTCGTTGCTCATCGGTCACGTAGCTTTGGGCTATGCTCCCTCTTCGCGCCTCGTTTGCCACCAAAATAATCGCCTCTAAAGCTATCAAGGATTTAGTTCCTGAAGCATTAATTCTCATTTTTTATAGTTACTTTCATAAAAATGAAGGGGTAATCAAAACGTAAGGTCAATGCGAACCAACACATAATATGAAGAACGAACTCGAACTGATCCTTAAAGTAGAGCAACAAGGGCCGCCAGAGCAAGACAGAGCTTTCGCGGAATTGGCCGCTATACATAGGTCTTATTTACTAAAATACATTGAGAGACGCGTATCTGACCGGCACGATGCAGAAGAGCTTTGCTGGGATGCCCTCTTAAAACTCTTCAATTGGCTGGCAGCCCAAAAAAGAACTTATGGAAACAGTGTTCGGCCTATATTAATAAAAATGGCCAATGACTTGATTAGCAATTACCGGCGTCGAAAATCGATTTTCCAATATATGGACGATCTGGGCCTCGGAAAAGCAGAAATCCCGGAGGCTCTGTACCATATTGAAGAAGGTTTCCTGAATAGACTCTTAGCGGAATTATCTGACAAAGAAAGAAAAACAATAGAATTGTTTGAAGCCGGTTACAACCATCAGGAAATTGCTGAATCAGTAGGTTGGGCCAACCCGGATTCTTCCAAAGCTCAATTAAACAAAATCAGGAAGTTCCTCAGGAGGAAACTTCGTGAATTAAAAGATATTCTATGATAAAACATTACAAAACTCCCGAAGATTGTTGGGATGCTTATAATCAGGGCAACTTAAGCCCTGAAGAAGAAGCTTTTTTGAAAA
Organism: uncultured Saprospiraceae bacterium; assembly: GCA_964537285.1. Classification (GTDB taxonomy): domain Bacteria; phylum Bacteroidota; class Bacteroidia; order Chitinophagales; family Saprospiraceae; genus CAZHZT01. The sequence goes on from CAZHZT010000055.1 coordinate 34,857, forward strand.
AAGAACTTCGGGATAAGCATGCTTTTAGAGAGGCCTTTCAAGAACAAAGAACGCTAAGTGAGGCTGTTAAAAAGCATAATCGAGAGCAGTTTAAAGCCCGATTCCAACAGTCCATTGAACTGGCCGAAAAAACGCGCAGGTCGAATGATAAGTTACGTCCTTTTCTATGGGCAATCATCATTGCGGCCAGCTTTTTGGGGGCTTATTATTTTTATCAAAGCTATCAATATTGGAACCGTATTGAGGAAAACATCGCTGATGTACTACAGGATTACGATCCAACTTACATGGGAGATGAGGGCATTCAGCTAACGCCTAATGAACTGGCAATGGAAAAAGGCATCCAGCTCCTTAAAGAAAAGGAGTATCAAGCGGCCATTTTTGAGTTCAAAAAAGTAAAAAAGATTTCTCCCGAAGAATATGACGACTATTTTTCGGCTCAATTTCGAATTGCTTCGGCTTATATAAAACTTAGGGATAAACAAAAGGCTAAAAAAACACTTCAGGATTTAATTAACCAACCTGAAAAACACTTTCTAAAGGGGAAAGCAGTTGAATTACTCAAAGGGTTATGAGAGTTTTGAAAAAACTCTCATAGTCCAATATTAATCAATCACTTAACTACTTTTTCCTTGATAAAAAAGTAGCAAAAAATCAAGGCTGTATTCAATTCTTAACGCTTTTT
>CAZHZT010000056.1:0-35260 GCA_964537285.1 uncultured Saprospiraceae bacterium
GGCTTATCATTTTGAAGTTCCATTTTTTCACAATTTATGTCAAAGAACTATAAAACTAAGGAATAATGAAAATAGCAATTGCACAATTGAATTTCCACATAGGTAATTTTGCAGGGAATACTGAAAAAATGCTTAAAGCAGTTGACGAGGCCAAAAATAGTGGTGCTGACCTGGTCTGCTTTAGTGAGTTGGCTACTTGTGGTTATCCTCCACGCGACTTTCTTGAGTTTGATGATTTTATTCGTTTAGCCAATGAATCCGTAGAAAAGTTAGCTCGTGCTGCTCAGGGAATTGCTGTAGTTGTTGGTTCTCCAAGCAAAAACCCTGTTCTGGAAGGCAAAGATTTGTTCAATTCGGCTTTTTTCCTTGAAAATGGCGCAATAAAACATACCAGCCACAAAGCTTTATTACCTACCTACGATATTTTTGATGAATACCGGTACTTTGAGCCTGCAAATACTTTTAAAACTGTTGCCTTTAAAGGGCGGCAAGTTGCACTAACGGTATGTGAAGATATCTGGAACATCGGGAATGAAAATCCCCTGTACACGATTTGCCCTATTGATGAATTGATGCCGCAAAGCCCGGATTTTATTCTTAATCTCTCGGCCTCTCCTTTTCATTACAACCAGGCAGCTCAAAGAAAACATATCCTTCGTTCTAATGTCGAGCGCTACAAGCTTCCGATGTTTTATGTGAATCATAGTGGAGCTCAGACGGAGTTGATCTTTGATGGCGGCTCAATAGTAATGTCTCCGGATGGTAAAGTTTTTGATGAATTGCCTTATTTCAAAGAAATTGTAAAAACCTATGATCTTCAGGATGTGATTCGGGGCGGAAGCTCCAATGAACAATCCGTTCAAAAAATGGAGCTTATTCAGGATGCGATAGTATTGGGCATTAGAGATTACTTCAATAAATTAAACCTGAAACGTGCAATCATCGGTTTGTCTGGAGGGATTGATTCTGCGGTTACGGCTGTTTTGGCAGCTATGGCGCTAGGGCCTGAAAACGTGCGCCTTATTCTTATGCCATCGCAATACTCTTCCGATCATTCGGTCACGGATGCCAGAGCTTTAGCGGAGAACTTAGCTTGCCAGTACGATATTATCCCGATCGAAACTATTTATTCAGCCTATATGGATGTACTTAAGCCTCATTTTTGGGCAACGCCGTTCAATATTGCTGAAGAAAACATTCAAGCCCGTTCTCGCGGAATGTTGCTAATGGCCTTATCAAATAAGTTTGGAAATATTTTGCTCAATACTTCTAATAAAAGCGAGGTGGCGGTTGGTTATGGTACGCTTTACGGGGACATGTGCGGAGGGCTTTCCGTTTTAGGGGATGTGTATAAGACAGAGGTTTTCGAATTAGCTCACTTTATGAATCGAAGGGAAGCAATAATTCCTGAAAATATTATTAACAAACCACCGTCGGCAGAATTACGCCCGGATCAGTTCGACACGGATAGCCTGCCTCAATATGAGATTTTGGATAAAATTCTTTATCACTATATCGAAGAAAGGCTTGGTCCTCAGGAGGTTATTGATAAAGGCTATGATGAAAAGCTCGTTAAGCGAATTCTCCGGATGGTAAATATAAATGAATTTAAACGTCACCAGATGGCGCCAGTTATCAGGGTGTCTTCTAAAGCTTTCGGCATGGGAAGGAGAATGCCTATCGTTGGGAAGTATTTGTCATAATAAACATGAGTCATTCCGAATTTTCGGAATGGCTCATGTTTTGTGAAAAATATATACATTTGTCTGTTAGTCAATACTCTATTTACTTTTTTATTGATAAAAAAGTGGCAAAAAATCAAGGCTGTATTCAATTCTTAACGCTTTTGTCCCGAACTTAATTCGGGACAGCCTCATGCTTCATTATGACAAATTCGGAGGAATAGTTAATACCTTTTCAATTATTTTAGCTGTTTCTGCCTTCACAATATGGTGATTTCCGCTGATTATGATCATCTCACCATCTTTTAATTTTCCTGTAAAGGTTTTCCCTTTTTCTGAAGAAACAACTTTATCAAGATCTCCATAGATTAAAGTGGTTTTTACATTGTGCTTATTGAGCCAATCAATCGTTAGGGTTTCATCTACGTCAAAACGGGCTGTATTCACTCCCCAAAACAGCAACCTTCGGTATCTGCCCGGGAAAACCATTTGTCTTTCCAGGAACAACTGATCGCTGCGGCGGATTATTTTCGCATGTCTTAGGAGTTGCGCTATTTTTTTGGTTGCCTTTGGTTTGTTTAGCAACTTAACCAATCGTTTTTTTAAGAAGAAGGGAAGTTTTTCCCATAATTGAGATCCCGGGGTATAGAGTCCATCCGGAGCTAGTAGAAAACAATATTTGATTGGAAATTTTAAGTGAGGTAACATAGAAAGTACCAATCTTCCGCCCATGCTGTATCCTAAAAACCCATCTAAAGGAGATTGATTATGGATATTTACTTTATTGATTATTTTTAATAAATGATCAACTTTGAAGTCTGCGTCATTCCATTTAGTCTCTCCGTGCATGGGAAGGTCCACTGCATAGATCTGTACTTTGGTCTCTAATAAAGGGAACAGCCGATGGAAATAATCAGCAGCATTGCCGTACCCTGGCAGGGCGAGTAGTTTAACTGGGCCGCTCCCAAAACAAACGATGCTGATTTTATTCTTTTCGATATCAATAGTAAAGCGAGTATGACTCAAATTGTCGTTATTTTAATATCAACTTAAGTTATAGATACCATCAAAAAACATCTACATTGGAGCCAATGTTCCAATAAAAACGCCGCAATTCTCGCTTTCTTATGAGTGGAGCGACAGGGCCATTTTTGCGAAGCAAAATGGCCCTGTCGCTCCACTCATAAGAAAGCGAGAATTGCGGATAAAAACGAAGGTATATGCTATTAAGAATTTTAATAATAGTAAGTATATTTTTATTCGGATGTAATGTTGTGGAATTTCGTTCAGATTCCAAGCCAATTAGCCATCAGTTGTGGGATCAATTGCTCGGAGAACATGTTTCTCCTTCGGGGGCAGTTGATTATAAAGGGTTTATTCGAGACAGTTCGAGGCTTAATCGATATATTTCTTTACTCCGGGAAAGTCACCCCAATGAACAGAACTGGAGTGAAGCAGAGCGAAAAGCGTATTGGATAAATGCCTATAATGCCTTTACCGTAAAGCTCATTCTCAATCATTATCCGCTGGAAAGTATTAAGAATATTAAAAACGGGATTCCTTTTGTAAACTCCGTTTGGGATATAAAATTCATCAATATTGAAGGGCGGGTTTATGATTTAAACAATCTGGAGCATGGGATTCTTAGAAAAGAATTTGACGATCCTAGGGTACATTTTGCCTTGAACTGTGCGTCAAAATCTTGTCCAAAACTATTGAATGAAGCATATACGGCTGAAAAGCTAGACGCTCAGCTTGATTTGCAGGGAAAAGCCTTTTTAGGAGATTCATCAAAGAACCTAATTGGAACGGATCGTATTCAAATTTCCCGGATTTTTTATTGGTACAAAGGAGATTTTGTGCATTCGGAGCAATCTCTAGTAGATTTTTTGAATAAATTTTCAGCGAAAAAGATTCAACGGGATGCGAAAATTGACTATTTGCCTTATAATTGGAATCTGAACGAATAGAGTCTTATAGAACAAAACCCTAGAATGGAATGAGTTATCGCCTTATTAAAATCATCATTTTGATCATCATAGTTGTGAGCCTGCTAGGTTGTGCTGCTAGTAGATGTGGTTGTCCTCAATATTAGACTTGTTCTGCAGCAGCTACAGAACAAGTCTATTTTTTTAAGTTCCACACAATTTGTCAAAGAACGATTTTTTATTCAATTTCTTCGTAAATATTTTCGGAACTGGGGACGACGTTTTGTTTCATACGGATTTCATCGTCATTATCGTCGAAGAAACGATATTCGGTAAGATGATAATCTGTATTTGCCTTGATGTAGATCCATTTGAAATATTCGCGGAACCATTTGAATTGAAAGCTTTTGGGCCAGCCTTTTTTCAAAAAAGCTTTTACGAATGGATGTACGATCAAGGTGATTCGAGATTTTATGCGCGACTGCATGATGAACTCCAAGTCCCTTTCAATTTCATCGGTAAGGAGGATAGAGGCGTTTATTTTACCTGTTCCCATACAAGTAGGGCAGACTTCCGTGGTGTTAATTTTCACTTCGGGCCTCACCCGTTGGCGAGTTATCTGCATCAAGCCAAACTTGCTTAGGGGAAGGATGGTATGTTGAGCGCGATCTTTTCTCATGAATTCGCGCATAGATTTATAGAGCTGTTTTTTGTGCTCTGCGGATTTCATATCGATGTAATCGACGATAATAATGCCTCCAATATCCCTCAGCCGAAGTTGTCTGGCGATTTCTTCTGCGGCTTCCAGGTTTACGGCAAGAACGGTATCCGCCTGATCACCACTAACATTTTTATGGCCGCTATTAACATCGATAACGTGCATGGCTTCGGTGTGTTCAATCACAAGGTATGCGCCACTTGCCATGGTAGCGGTTTTGCCGAAGGAAGATTTTATTTGCTTGCTAACGCTGTAGGCATCAAAGACCGGTCGGTTACTTTTATGGAGCTTGAGAATATTGGTTTGTTCGGGAGAAATATTAGCTAAGAAGTCCCGGATATTAAGGTGGAGGTTTTTTTCATTGACCACTATCCTGTTGAAGGAATCGTTCAGTATATCTCTTAATATGCTGGAGGTTTTATCGAGTTCGCTTAATAATTTCTTGGGAGGTTTGGATTTAAAGAGGTTAGAGTGTACTTCTTCCCATTTTTTTAGCATCAGGGACAATTCCTCGTGAAGGTCGGCCACTTTTTTTCCTTCGGCAGCTGTACGAACGATGAGACCAAAGTTTTTGGGTCGTATACTTTCGGTGAGAATTTTCAGGCGTTTACGTTCTTCTGCATTCGAGATTTTTTTCGATACGGCTACCACATTCGAAAAGGGAGTAAGAACGAGGTATCTACCAGGGACGGTGATTTCGCAACTCAATCGGGGCCCTTTTGTAGAGATAGGTTCTTTGAGTACCTGAACGAGTATAGGCATCTTCTTTTCGAGTACCTGATCGATCCGACCTGTTTTGACTATTTCAGGTTCGAAGGTAAAATGATCCAGATTAGGCGCATTGTGCTTGCCCGACATGGATTGCTCTGTAAATTTGAGCAAGGATCTCAGTTTAGGACCCAAGTCGGTATAATGTAGAAATGCATCTCTTTTATGGCCAATATCCACGAAAGCAGCATTTAATCCCGGCATTAATCTACGGATTCTACCGAGAAAGATATCTCCAACGGTGAAGTTATTATTGGTTTTTTGATGATGGAGCTCAACTAGTTTATTATTTTCTAGCAGAGCTATTTCAACTTCTGTTGGAGTCGAGTTAATGATTAATTCCTTTTCCACAGTTTCTTCTCCCATTTTGTAAACTGGCGTACCCTATTATAAAGGTGTTAGCTTAACGAAAAATAACCTTTACTAAAAAAGGTGGATAGATATATAATTGCACGACAGTTTTAAAGCAGGGATTATAACATAATAAAGATAAGTTAAGCTATTAGGGTTAAAAGTTTGCTACAACATTTACACTAATCATAATTAAGCTGAGATAATCCCTTTTCTACAGAACAAGTCTATTGATTTTGTAGCTACGAATTCTAAGTCCTTTTTTTAGCACAACGTTGAGAACTGATCTAGTGCGTTTAAATCCTTGCTCTTATCTAAAAAATAGCATAAGTAGTTCACGGAATTAAACTACATAACCATATGATGCTCTTTTGCGCTGACTCTGCGTTGCTCAAAGCCTTGCTTAACAAGGGCTAAGCGCGGTTCTCGCGCCTTGATTCAGCACAAAATAGCTATCATCTGTTTGGTAGCCCAATTCCGTGAACTACTTAAGAGGAGCGTTATAACGTTCCTCTTAAAGGATGTAGATAGGAGTTAGCTGAAAACACCAAAATCTTTACCTTGATAGACTTTATTTTGAAATATTTGTTATTTGTTATGGAAAAAAAGAAGTCTTTGGGTTCCACTCTGCGTCTTGTCCTCGCCTTAATAGCTCAGGCTATCAGGCCGCGGCCACTCCCAGGTTGGAACCAAAATCCTTCCTTTTCTCTCATAAAACTATTTTAGAATAAAGTCTAATAAAAGCATACGGAAGTTTATCTTCCGGAATAAAATATTGATCTTTTCGGGGCTTTTATTCTACCCTTAAGCTAGGGTACACCAAAAAAAATTATCTATTCTTTTTCTTATGACGATTCTTGCGAAGTCTTTTCTTTCTTTTATGCGTCGCTATCTTATGTCTTTTGCGCTTTTTTCCACAAGGCATAATTTACACTAATTTAATTAATTAAAAAACATTTATTATTGAATCAGTAAAATTAACAAAAAATTTACTCTAAAGATCGAATTTTTTGACATTTTTCGTTCCACTTATTCGCTTCTTGCATATTGCCGACCATATTGTGAGCTTGTACCAGCATACAGGTGGCCTGTAAATTCTCCGAATCTAATTCGAGAACCTGGTTGAAACGCTCAACGGCCTTTTCCCCCTGTCCTGTCATCAGGGCCAATCTTCCGAGTTGATTCAGTACTGCAGTATTTTCGGGATATTTTTCATTAAGCCTTCTAAGCATAAGGATCCCTTTCATTGGTTCTTGTTCAAGAGGCAGAGAAACGTAAGTAAGAGCCAGGTTAATTTTGTGATTCACTTCTGCCGGATTCAAAGAGACTGCTTTTTCCAGTGTCAGAACGGCTTTGTCTCTGCAAAAGCGTTTAATTTTATCCTGCTCTGCCTGTTGAATACAGAGATTAAACGTAGTACCTGCTATTCCCCAGGCTTCAGAAGTACCTTCAATATTTGCCACTTGTTCTGCATAAATACCAGCAACTTCAGGATGGCCGAGGTTAAACCAAAGGCTGGAGATATTCTTTAGGGCATCAATTTCGACTGAATCATTCTCGGCCTTTTCCAAGATGGTTTCTAGTCTCAGCAGTTCACTTCTTCCGTTAGAAGAAACTTGTGCAGTAGCTTCTTGAATGACCGTTTTATCATCGGTAACTACTGCAGAAAGAGCTCTTTTTTTAGTGACTTCGGGGGCTGTTGGAGGTTTGTTGCTGAAAACAAAGAACAACAAACAGAACAGCAAAAAAGATAAAAGCAATAATACAATTTGAGCTTTAGATGCAAATAAAGGCCTGTTATTCTGTTTCTCCGTCATCTGAAATGGATGTAACATTTTCCTTTACCTGTTCCACAAACACCTTTGCCGGTTTAAAAGCCGGAATAAAATGTTCTGGAATTTCAATGGCTATATTCTTTTTTATATGCCGACCTATTTTTTTTGCCCTTTTTTTAACGATAAAGGAACCGAAACCACGTATGTAAACATTTTCGCCTTCTGCCAAAGAGTTTTTAACTTCCTTAAAGAACGTTTCAAGGGATACCAAAACATCGACCTTAGGAACACCAGTTTTCTCAGAAATCGTCGCTACCAAATCAGCTTTCCTCATTATTATTTGATTTATAATCAGTTATGTTGAATTCGAACCGAAAAAAGCGAGGCAAAGCTCGCAATTTTATTTCTTAAGAAGAAATTATTTTTAAAAAAAAACTCATTTTACTTTAATTCAATCGGTTATAGCTGGAAAAGCTACTGGATATGTACCGTCAGGCTGTGAAAAAACTATTGAAATTGAAAAAATGTTAATTGGCAATCAGCCTGTTATGCAATTAAGGCGACTAAAAAATGGAGTTTTTTCACAAACTGCCGTTCAGGGCCTCCTTTGGCGTTTCCCAAATTGAATACTTTTTTTGTAAAATGAAAATATGTTTTATCAGACTTGTTCTTAAGAAAGTCTCTTCTTAAGAACAAGTCTATTGTTTTGACATACAAGAAGTTCAAAAGTAACAAATGAGACGCAAATGGGTTTTTCTCCCTATACCTTTCAGGTACGCTCCTCAAAATGAGCTTTGCCTGGCTGTGAAGCCCCAGCGATTCTCGCTTTGAAAAATAAACGCGCATACGGAGCGAAATTCCTTCGAGAGGGAGGCCGAAAGGGCTATTTTGCGAAGCAAAATAGCCCTTTCGGCCTCCCTCAAAAGAAAATATCGTCGCGAAGCGGCTTAAATTTGGCTTTGGATTTCCAAAACGAGAATTGTTGGTGTAGCCTATTTCAGATAGTTCTTTGACATAAATTGTGAAAAAATGGAACTTCAAAATGGTAAGCCTTTCAGCCACAAGGGTATTCAAGGGGTACCATTTTGAAGTTCCACACAATTTGTCAAAGAACGTTTCAGGTTAAAGAAAAGGTCAATTTTTTACAGGTTCTAATTCTGGCGGGTATTTGAAATATGCCCATAAGAGTAATCTATGCTGTTTTATTCTGCGAACTGTTTATATTTGCACATTCAATATAGGTTAACGAATATGATTATTTGATATGCTACTTTCAATGACTGGGTATGGCAGAGAAGAATTTTCCTTTAACGATAAGACAATCGTTGTTGAGATAAGGTCTCTGAATAGTAAATTTACTGATCTCCGATTCAAGATTCCTCAGAATTATAGAATTAAAGAATCTGAACTTCGCAAACATATTCTTAGTAAGATTGAAAGAGGCAAAATTGATCTTTCAATCGAAGTGAAATCAGAGCAAGGGGATGAGGAGTACGCTCTCAACGGTGCACTTTTCAAAAAGTATTATCAAGAGCTTCGAAAACTGGCTGTCGAGCTCGATCTGGAATATGGAGACCTTATACAAGCCATTCTTCGCCTTCCTAACGTTGTGGCTGTATCAGAGGATCTCATTGATGAAGAAGAATGGGGGGCTGTTTTAACGGCGCTTAATAATGCCATTGAGAAGTTCAGTGCCTTTCGCCTTGCAGAAGGGGGAGCTATGAAAAAAGATGCTGAGACGCGGATTCATAATATTTTAAGCTATCTCAATGATTTACCTCCGCTTGAGCAGGAGCGGCTTCAGCGTCTTCGAGATAAGATCTGGCAAAATGTGGAAGAGTTTGTTGGTAAAGAAAAAGTAGATGGCAACCGCTTTGAACAGGAAATTCTTTACTATCTGGAAAAAATTGATATAACGGAAGAGAAGGTTCGCCTTGAACAACATTGCAAGTACTTTCTGGAGGAGTTGGGTAGCAATAAAGTGATCAAAGGAAGGAAATTAAGTTTTATTAGCCAGGAAATGGGTAGAGAAATTAATACTTTAGGAGCTAAGGCCAATTCATCGGATATACAAAAAGTGGTGGTTGGAATGAAAGACGATCTGGAAAAGATTAAAGAGGTATTGGCAAACGTTGTTTAGGGATTAGGCAATTAATAAGCTACCCAAATTTTGCGAAGTAATTTTTTTCTCAGGCTAGGCGGAAAACGTAGGCATAACTTGTCCCGAATGCCTTCGGGACCCAAAGGTACGGCGAGGCTTTCCAACACAGCCTGAGGAAAAAAGGACAAGTAAAATGGGTAGGGTATTATTTTCCTGATCCCTTAAATCAATTTTTTCATCTAGTTCCTGAAGCACTAGTATCACCATTTACTTATTGTACAACCAGTTTTGCAAACAGATCGATCAAAAATGCCTTTTCGCGGAAAACTCATTGTTTTTGCGGCACCTTCAGGAGCCGGAAAAACAACTATCGTTAATCAACTACTGCTTTCAATTGATCAGCTCGCCTTTTCTATCTCAGCGACCTGCAGGCCTCCCCGCCCAAATGAGGTGGATGGTAAAGACTATTATTTTCTGACTAAAACAGCTTTTACTCAACTCATCGATCAGCAGGCTTTTATTGAGTATGAGGAAGTCTACACCGATACTTTTTATGGAACCCTTCGTTCGGAACTAGAGCGACTCTGGAGAGAAAATAAGCATATCATCTTTGATATAGATGTCAAAGGGGCATTAAATATTAAACAGGCGTTTCCGGATAGAACACTAACGGTATTTGTAAAAGCTCCAGATCTGGAAACGCTGAAAAAGCGATTAGAAAAAAGGCAAACAGAATCGCCGGAAGTAATCGAGATGCGAATTGAAAAAGCCGTTGAAGAGATGGCTTACGAACATAAATTTGATGTCATTCTGGTAAATGACGACTTGGCCTCCGCAATTGAGAAAGCACAAAAAGTTGTCAATAACTTTTTGCAGTAAAGGGAGAATGGTTTAGAAAAAAACATGAGTCATCCCGAAAACTCGGGATGACTCATGTTTGTTCCTAAATCATTCTCCGTTCACTTCCGAGTGTTTAATGTTCAAAATAGCCGAGGCTACCCCCCACCCAGGTTTTATTTTTATTGTATCTGACTCCAATCATCTCTGCTTTGCTCAAGCGAGCGAGGTTATTGACAATTACGGGCCTTTTTTGGTCTTTCTCCCAAATCATCAACATTCTGATCTCACATTTTGCGGGTTCGTCTAATGTTTCGACAACATCGGCGTACTGAACCTTTCTTTGTAGGATGTAATTTTCAGGATCTTTAATAGAGCTTAGATCAAATTGATTTAAATTTATGACCACCCCTGTGCCGGCAAAAGAAAAAAGCGGCTTCAAAACATAATTGTGAATATCCGCAGGCAGTGATTTTAAATTGTTTAAAAAGAAAGACTTGGGGACGTACGGGCTATCCAAAAAAGGCAAAGTATGTTTGCTTATTCTAAAAAACCAATTAGGGTGCCCAACCCATTCTACATCTGCTTCTTCGGTGAAGTAGAAATTGCGTTTTAGATCATCCCGGTGAATAAGTTCGTCAAAGATTACCCTATTGTAGATTCTTTTTATGTGAACCTTTTTACCGTTTTCATCTAAATAGAAAAGGTTTTTTCCTTCTTTGATCAAGTCTGATACGCATTTGACGGCTATACCAAGGTGGTGTGCCGTTGCCCAGAAATCAACCTGGGTTACCTGTTTTTCCGGCTCTACTTCTAGTAATACCACTTCTTTTGGGTTAGAAACATCACCTAAGATGACTTTTCTGAGCAAGTCGAGATACGTATCATCGTTAAAACCGTTGAATAGATAAGAAAGGTTCTCCGGGATGCCGTAGTGTTTGCGGTACATTTCTCCCATAAGTCTTTGGTAGAAATACAAAGAAGGGAACCCCTGGATTTCAATCAATTGAGGAGTAAGTTCTCCATTTTCATCCTTACACACTCCAAAATCCATTTGAAGAAAAGTGGTGTGTTCATCTTCGCCTGGCACTTCTTGCCCCGCTTGAAGAGCATTTTGGGAGAGTGTTTTAAAATCGGGACGGCAGAGAAAGTCTGTAATCTGTTCACAGGCATCGAACAGTTTTTTCTTCAAGTTATTAGGAATGAAGACAGGTGTTTCTGCGATTTTAAAAAGAGGCCTGTGGTTGTAGGCTTTTTCAACGTCCTGAAGTAATGCCTGGTATTTTTCTTCTGTGAATTGTTTATTGAAAAGAGCTCTAATTTCAGGGATCATAGGTGGAATACTTTAGAGTATTTCAAAAATTAGTTCTTTGACTTGAAGTTCCACACAATTTGTCAAAGAACGCAAAAATTAAGCTAATACTGTTGTTGCTCTCGTCGATTTAAGTCCACGTAAAGCAAGAAACAGGAACTTAGAAATAAAAAGGTGATGAGTTATTTCAATTTTTTCCGGATCTTCAAGGTCGGCGATCATTTTGAAGTATTTATCGGCACCGTGCTTTTCAATGATATGTTTTCTTCTTTCCGAATCCATGAAATGTTCCCGCATACCATCCGGATCGGCTTCCGGATGGAACTGGACGCCGATTATTGTTTCAGAAAAGCGGACGCCCATGATGGCGCGTTCAAAATGAACATGGGGGCGAATTTTTTCCAGTGCAATGATTTGGGCACCGAGTTCGTCTAATCGATCTTGATTCGGTTGAATAACCTGAAATCGACGGAAGTCAGCAGCCCAGAAAGGGTCGCCCAGATCTTTTAGGATCGAATCTCTTTTCCCGGCCTCGGTTTTATGCACAGGGAAGGTTCCAAAAGACATAGAGTGCCTTGCACATACTTCAGCAATGCCAAAGTGATGACAAGCCATTTGAAATGAGTGGCAAATAAAAAGAATGTGTTTGGGATTGTCGATGTTCGTCTGGTTGTAGTCCCACAGATCCTGAAGTAGGTTGTAGTACTTTTTATCCCAGACTCCGTCCCCGTCAAGTGGGCTGCCAGGCCCACCTGTTGATATGTATATGTCGAAAGAAGTATCTGCGACCTCAGCTTTAGATCTCACATCAAATACGCTATATTCAATATCTTCATTGAAGCGTTCAACAATTTCTTTGATACAGCGCATACCCTGATTGGGCTCTCCTTCATACATGTCGAGGATCGCCAATTTCCATTTTTTCATATCTAGAAGTTTCTATTATTTGCCACTCAACAGGTCAGGGCCTATTTTTTCAATTTTGCAGCTTGCCCTGCCCAGTCATCTCTTTTTCCACGTCCTTTGAACGAAGAAAGCAAGTTATCCACTAAGTCGTACTCAGCATCTCCCATTTTGCTTACTTGTTCCAGGGTGAAAATACCAAGATCATTAATCATTTTTTCCAATTTAGGACCAATGCCTTTAATTTTTTTCAGATCATCCTTTTCATCAGCGGTAGATGTTCCGATAACAGAAAAGAGCGGATCATTGGATGTTGTGGTATTTACAGGTGCAGGTGATGGTGTTTCTTCTATTTGTGGAGCAGATTGTGATTCATCTTGAGTATCAACAATTGTTCCTGAATTATGTTGTTCAACGACTGTGTCTTTTATGAAGTTTCCCCAAACGAGGTTGTAACCATTTTCTTTATGTGCCAAGGCTTTTTCTATGGCCATATTAGCGGCAGCTTCAACAACCCATTCAAAGTTTTCTTCTCCTACAGAAGTTAATTCAGCATCTGGTGCCGGGTTGCAAAAGTCAATTGCATAAGGAACTCCATCTCGAACGGCAAATTCTACCGTATTGAAATCATATCCTAAGGCATGATTAAGGTCAAGCACATACTGGTGGATAGTATTCAAAAGCTCTTCCGATATATCATGACCAGCAACATAGCGCGAGTGATGAGGGTTGCGCGGCTCATAGTGCATGATTTTAACATACTTTCTTCCAATACAGTAGCAGCGGAAATAAGCCGTAAAGTCGATGGCTTCCTGAAGCATCATGACAAGTTGGCCTGTTTCATTGTATGCTTCGAAGAACTCTTTTTCGTTTTCCAGTTTGTAAACGTTTTTCCACCCTCCACCAGCATGAGGTTTCATGAAAAGCGGAAATCCACCTAAATATTCGAATATTTTTTCCCAGTCAAGTGGGAATTTAAGATTTCGGAATGACTGCTCGCTGGTGTCATCTGGCATTTCATTTGAGGGAAGTAGTACAGTTTTAGGAACAGGAACACCAATTTTTTCAGCGAGGCAGTTATTAAAAAACTTTTCATCGGCACTCCACCAGAAAGGATTGTTTACTACCGCTGCTCCGCAGATAGCTGCATTTTTCAAGTATGCACGATAAAATGGAACATCTTGAGAGATGCGATCAAGGATAACAGCATAATCTGTTGGGCGAGCCTGAATAACTTCGTCGACGTGGAGCAATTCTGCATGGATGCCATCAATATTTTTTGAATTGATACGGTCAACAAAAGCTTGGGGAAAAGTATTTTCTTTGCCAAAGAGAATTCCAATCTTTTTCATGGTACACGATTTTCCTTTGTGTTTGATTGATTCGATTTATTTGGCAAAGGTAAATAAAAAAGTAATGAGGGAGCCTAAAAAGTAATTCTTTGCTCTCGACAGAAGGAGTTTTTGTTTAGCAGAGGCTCTTTTTTAAGATTTTTCTCAAAAAAAAGCTTCTCCCAAAGAATAAAGTTGCGGTAAAAGGGGGAACGGTTAACGGAAAACGTCAAAAAAACAGATAAGCTTTTAGCCTGGAAGGCTTTGAGAAGATATCTATTCAATTAGTTCCTGAAGCACTAGGTTACACTGTATTAAATAAATTATATTCATGAAATTATTTCCCGAAATAATTGTGCGAAAGTTCAGAACCCTTAGAAGTTCTGGTTCGTTTAGCTCGGTCCGGCAGGTAAACCAAATAACTCATTGGGATTTTCACTCGAAGTATCTTGACCGGCCAATACGCATTGATATTTTTCTTCCTCCTAACTACTATAACAAGCGTCAGTTTTACCCGTTATTATTTTTTAATGATGGACAAGACCTGGAGGCTGTCCAATTGAAAAATACCCTTAACCAACTGTATAAGGAAGATAAAATAAGGCCTATTGTAGCTGTTGGTCTTTACGCCAATCATGACAGGATGCATGAGTATGGAACAGCTCACAGAGCGGATTACAAAGGGCGGGGAAATAAAGCCGCTAAGCATACGCAGTTTATTGTTAAAGAACTGTGGTATATGCTGTACAGGCATTACCGAATTGATATTCGCATGCAGAGTGCCGTTTTTGCCGGATTTTCCCTGGGAGGCTTGTCAGCTTTTGATATTGCCTGGAATAATCCTCGTTTTTTTGGTAAAGTCGGCGTTTTTTCAGGAGCTTTATGGTGGCGAAGCCAGGATTTTGATCCGGGAAACCCGGATGGGCATCGCATTGTTCATGAAATGGTCCATGCTCATAGAAAAAGGCCAGGAATGAAGTTTTGGTTCCAGGCAGGTACGAAGGATGAAGCTGCCGATAGAAATAATAACGGGGTTATTGATGCTATTGATGATACCCTGGACCTTATGAAAGAACTGAGGCAAAAAGGATACCAGCCGGAAGATATGAAATATCTTGAGATAGAAGGAGGAGAGCATAATCAGGCTACATGGGCCAGAGCATTGCCCGATTTCCTTATATGGGCTTTTAAAAAGTAATTTTTCTCGTTTTTTTGAGGGGATGGCCAAGGGCAATTTTGCAAAGCAAAACTGCCCTTGGCCATCCCCTCAAAAAAATACCGCCGCGAAGCGGGGTAAACTGCTTGGAGGTTTCCACAGCGGGAATCGCAGGTAATTCTTAAAATTAAAAGGATTTTTTTTGATGAGCCAATGTTCTTAGAATGAGGTCAAGTTGAATGAGCAGGAATACAGCAATAAATACGGGAAGCATAATTTTAGCGTAAGGAATGATTTTGCTCAACGTTTGATCATCCATGAAAGCCGTAATAATTTGTTGACCAGCAATTTGAAATGCAAAGCCCAAGATGACAGAAATGACCATGAAAGTCGCTGCCCATTTAATATTTTTATTGAAAGCATTGTTGTAAGCGGGAAGGTGCTCAATCTTTTCCATTATACGATCTTCCAGATCTATTTCGAAAGGAGTTTCGTCAGCTTGCTCCAGCAGCTCTTTAAATAAAGCTTCATCTTTTAGTTCTTTCATACCAACAGGCTTTTAATGGTTTTTTCGTTAAACACTTGAGAAAAACTTTTTCGCGCCCTGAAAAGTAAGGTTTTTATTTTAGATACGGAAAAACCTGTTATCTCATTTATTTCGGGCATACTCATCTCTTCTAAGTAAAATAATTGAAGCACCAAACGTTCGTTAGGCTTCAGCAAAGTAAGTACTTTTTTGATAGTATTGCTCATTTCTTTTTGCTCAATAGATTCGAGGGGAGACTGCTGGTTCGAAACGGGGTTCTCGTCTTCAATATCTTTCATGTTTCCTGAATAGCGTTTGCGTTTGTTGCATAACCTAAGGGCTTCCCGGTGAACGATCCGGAACAACCAGGTTGAGAATTTGGCTTCTTTTCGAAAAGAAGCCAAATTGCGATAAGCTCGAACGAATCCCTCCTGAACCGCTTCTTCGGCATCTTCCCGGGCTCCTGTGATCCGATAAGCAATAGCAAGCGACTTTTGCTGATATTTTTTAATAAAATATCGAAATGCATCTTTATCGCCCGCTAGTACTTTATCAACATAATCATTATCATCCATCGACAAATTCTTTTTGAGCTTCTTTCTGGAACGTCTTGAAGTCAACGAAGTAGGAAATTACCAGCCCGAATCCTCCAAAAAGGAAAATAGAGGCTACGACAGCTATTTCCTTCATTGCCGGGAAAATAGTAAATAAAATATAACCCACTAAAATACCTGTTCCAATTCCGATAGAAAGCATACCAATCCTAAAGCCTGTCGGAAGTTCCAATCTTTGTCGTTTAGGCTGATGAAGAGAAAGGCCTTTATCGATCAAAGCCATTCTCTCGGCATGCCTTGCTTTCAGGTAGAAATAAATAGTAACCCCGGCAACCATGATGAATGTTATTGGGATAAAAGGGATGAAAAATTCCATGTTTCTCGTTTTTAGTTTTTAAATTATGTGATCGGTGTTAATGATTTTCGCTTTATTAGAGGCAAGAAACCGATCAGAGGTTTCAGAATTTTCGTATTTTTTTGTCATTCTCAAATTTTATAAAAGTGTGAAAATGCTTTTTATTAGCTTTGTATAAGCTAAAGGTTATTCTATGAGCAAAGCGGTTATTTACTATTTAACTCTACCTATTCTGTATTTCTTAGCAGCTCTTCCCTTTTGGTTGCTATACAGGCTCTCTGATGTATTATTTATATTAGTGTACCACGGTTTAGGGTATCGCAAAAAAGTAGTTTTTAAAAATTTAGAAAATGCTTTTCCTGAAAAATCAGCTGCCGAAATTGAAGCGATAGCGAAAAAATTTTACCAATACTTCTGCGATTTAGTCCTGGAGACCTTAAAAACCCTTCTGGTCAGCCCTTCTCAGATGAAAAAGCGGGTTTCTTTTGAGGGGGTCGATGTTTTTAAAAAGTATTACGAAGAAAAAAGGAGCGTTATTATTGTAATGGGGCACTGGGGGAATTGGGAATATGCAGGCGCTCGCTTTAGCCTTGAGCCTATACACCAGCTTTATGTAATTTATCATCCTCTGAGTAATAAGTACTTTGATCGCCTGCTTTATCACATGCGTACCCGCCTGGGCACAAAGTTATACCCGATGAGAACAGCTGCAAAAGGAATGATTTCTAACCGGAAACAGATCACAGCCACTGCTTTTATTGCTGATCAAACACCTCCGCCTGAAAATGCTTATTGGACCACATTTTTAAATCAGGAAACACCTATCTTTACTGGAGTTGGAAAATTAGCCAAAAAACTCAATTATCCCGTAATTTACGCAGGTGTTGAACGCGTTAAAAGGGGGTATTATGCCATCTATTCTGAATTATTATTTGATCAACCAGCTGATTTTAGTGAAGATGAGATAAATGAGGCGCATACCCGGCAATTAGAACAAGATATCGTTGCTCAACCAGAATGTTGGTTGTGGACTCACCGCAGGTGGAAACATAAAAAGCCGGAAACGGGGAATGGATAACAGGAAACGAAAAAGGATTAGGAGGAGACAGGGAGGTATTATAAGCAAAACCTCTTTAAAATATGAACTTTACCGATGAAATTAAATTTTGAGATAAGAACCTGTAAAATTCCAATTTTAACATGATGTATCGATTGACGGTTATTTTACTTTTAAATATTCCATTTTACTTAAGTGGTCAAGTAGAAATTCCATTATTAAATCCTTCTTTCGAAGAAAATGGTGAACCCCAAATAGGAGGGATTACTCCAAAATACTCTGATGGTTTCGTTCAACCGGAGCCGACTGAAATCTTGTATTGGAACGATGCCGGTCAGGAAGGAGAAACGCCTCCTGACATTCACTCCGCGGAAACCGATTTTTTCAGAGTAAAACATGCTCCATTTGAGGGGCGCTTTTTCCTGGGGATGGTTACCCGGGCGAATGGTACTTATGAAGCACTTTCACAAGCGCTTTCTTCCCCTATTGTTCCGGGGAATACTTATCAACTATCTTTTGCGGCAGCTCAGGCGGAAGAATATGTCGCCCGAACACGTACTGATCCGGTTCCACAGGTTTTTGTAGCACCTACGGTTTTAAGAGTATGGGGAGCGAATTCCCAAACCCGGCAGTTTGAAGTACTGGCCGAAAGCCCTGTTATTGACCATATAGACTGGAAGGTTTATATTCTTTCCTTTTCTCCCAAAGAAGATTCTTACGACAATATAATTATCGGAGCCTATTGGTATGATCCCGATAAATATACCAAAGGACATTTATTACTGGATGCGTTTTATTTGGTAGAAATCTCAGGTCAGACAATCGAAAAACCTTCTGTTGAAGTGCGTAATGTTATTACTTCCTCCTCTGAAGGAGAGGATCTGATCATTAGTGATACTGCTGAAGAAAAGTTTGGAGAAGTATATCTTGGCCGGAAGTTAGTCGGTATTCTTTACAAATCAGATACAGATCAAAATTTCAACAACGTTTTTAATAGATACCTTTACGAATGTCAGTATGCTTCAGAGCAGCTTTGGAGTTCCTCAATAGGAGAAAAAATAAAGGCGATTTATTTGACTGAAGAACTCATTGAAAAAGGCTACCGCCTGGGCTTGTATAAAACACTTTCCTACATGGAGAGTGACCGCCTTAAGGAAACAATTAAGGCGCTCCAAAAAATAGAAGCCACCACTACCCTTGAGTTAGCTAGAGAGTCAAATCAAATAATTAATGACTCAAGGCAGGAAGCTTTGAGTAAGAAGCAAAGAAAGAGAATCAAATCGATTGACCGGAATACTAGATGGGTGGACGAGCTTTCGGAAAGGGTGGAAATATTTATTCAAAATAACAGACAAGAAATTCGGGTAGAGTTAATTTCGAGTGAATAGAATTTATTTATGATTTTTCCAATAGGTGATGATCAAGTTCGGGGGGGCTATTTCCCTTTATTTAGTTACGCACTGATCGCGGCGAATGCGCTGGCCTTTTATTACCAACTACAACGCCCTGATTTTGGTATGGAATATAGTGCTATTCCTATTGAAATCCTTAATGGAAGAAATTGGATTACATTGCTTACCAGTATGTTTTTGCATGGCGGGTGGGCACATATTATCGGTAATATGGTCTTCTTGTGGATATTCGCTGATAATGTTGAATCGTCGGTAGGAAATATCCGTTTTCTAACATTCTATCTTTTAGGTGGTGTGGTTGCTGCAATGGCACATATCATAGCTAACCCTGGCAGCATGATACCTACAGTTGGTGCTAGTGGGGCCATTTCGGCGGTCATGGGAGCCTACCTGGTTATGTTTCCTCGTTCTAGGGTAACCGTTTTATTATTCTTCTTATTCATAAGAGTTCCAGCAATTTTGTTTTTAGGATTTTGGATTGGCCAACAAGTGGTCAGTAGTATGTACGAATCGGTTCCTGTAGGAGGTGAAGGTGGAGGCGTCGCCTGGATGGCCCATATTGGAGGCTTTGTATTTGGCGTAATTTACGGGCTTTATAGCCGGAGCAGATATGATTTAGCCGGGAGGCTTGAAGGGGAAAACGAATACTATTATGATTAAAACATGAGTCATCCCGAAGTTTCGGGAAATTCATGTTATCACAATAATCAACAATAGGTGCTATAAATCAATGCATTAGGACCGGCCTTATTCAATTTAGCTTTTTGAAAGGCTGGCAGCCGTTAAAAGAATAATAACATCTGAGCCCCGGCGAGTTTATTCATTTTAGGCTGCCAGCCTTTCAAAAAGCGTTAAGAATTGAATACAGCCTTGATTTTTTGCTACTTTTTTATCAAGAAAAAAGTAGAGAAATCACTGATTAACGAATCCTTACATAGATTTTCTCAAAACATGAGTCATCTCGAAAATTCGGGATGACACAGGTTGGGGGCAATTCCACTAAGGAACTTATTTTTTGTCATGCCTAAATTTCCTTTCATACAATTTTCCTGATAACTGAACAGCTTGTGCTGGTTATTCATACATTCGTGGCTTGTCAGGCATTGCGTTTTGGTATTGTTTCGCGTAAATTTGATGGTATCAAATGAAAACAACTGATCTCCTATGCGCGAAGCATTACTCCATTTTGTATGGCGGACCCGGCGATTTGACGTTCGCCAACTGTATACTACTCAGGAACAAACCGTAGGAATTGTCCAATTCGGGCAGTTTAATCATAATGCTGGCCCCGATTTTTTGAATGCTCACATTCGAATTGATCAAACTTTATGGGTGGGCAATGTGGAAATGCATTTAAAATCATCCGATTGGTACAGGCATAAACATGAAGGTGACCCGGCTTACGCAAATGTCATTCTTCACGTGGTATTTGAGGATGATTTGCCAGTGTTAAGAAAGGAGGGAGGAAGAATCCCTTGCCTGGAGTTAAAGCCGCTTATTCCAAAGGAATTGATTGCCAATTACCAAAAACTGGAATACTCCTCTGACTGGATTCCATGTGAAAAATTCATTCCTAAAATTGACTCTATTACGCGCTTTACATTTTTGGATAGGTTAGCGGTTGAGCGCCTTGAGTACAAAACCTTAAATATCCAGAAACTCCTGGAAGAAAACAAAGGGAATTGGGAGGAAACCTATTTCCAATTACTTTCCAGACATTTAGCTAGAAACATTAATGCAGACCCTATGCAGGAACTGGCACAGAGAACACCACTCTTGTTGTTGAGCAAGCATCGGGATAATTTACTGCAATTAGAAGCATTGCTCTTGGGGCAGGCAGGGTTTCTCAACGACTCTTTTGACGAAGGATATCCCTTAAAGTTAGTAAAAGAATACAGGCACTTTTCTCATAAATATAAACTAAAGTGTATGCGCCAAATTCAATGGAAGTTTCTGCGTATGCGGCCTGCTAACTTTCCAACGATCCGGATAGCACAACTCGCCCGCCTCATTCACCAAACCAATTATTTATGGGGAAAAACCCTGGCTGCAGAGTCAATAGAGGAAGTCGAAAATATGCTCGACCTGGAAATTTCCAACTACTGGCTGACGCACTATCACTTTGGGAAAAAATCGGAAAAAAAACGAAAGGGACTTGGAAGAGATACCATCCGTAGCATTATTATAAATGCTATTTGCCCACTCTTATTCCTTTATGGTAAAGAAAGAGGGAAGCCAGAGTTGAAAATACGAGCGCTGAAGTTGCTGGAAGAGCTTCCCGCGGAATCAAATAGAATTATCAGGAAATGGAAGGAGGTAGGCATTTACGCAGAATCTGCTTATCAGAGCCAGGCATTGCTTCATTTGAAGAGGGATTATTGCGATAAAAGGCAATGCTTAAGGTGTACATTTGGGAATGTTATATTAAAAGATGGAGGGTGATTGCTAAGGGCTTTGAATAAGTGCTCAAGTAGTTCACGGAATTGGGCTATCATCTGTTTGGTAGCCCAATTCCGTGAACTACTTATGTCAAAGAACTAAAAAAACACCGCTAATCTCAGAATTAGCATAGGGAAGGTTTGTCGAAATAGATAAATGAAATGTCGAAGTTCGTTCAATAAGTTTAATAAATGTCGTATAATACATGTATTACAATAGTAATATAGAACCAACAAGATATGGGAGGGCTTGAATCGTTTGCAATAACTATAATAAAAAATAATAGAAACTTAAAAGGCGAAAACCCCTGGCGTTCAAAGCGCAGGGAGCATGATTATTTTAGTCATGCGTCAGCTAAAGAATTAAAAAGAGTTTCTTTAGCTCCCGATAAGTTGCTTCGTGCAAAGCGAATACGGTTAAAGATATTGGCTTTGCAGTTGGCTATTATAGTGGGTGTTGCAGCCGTGGCGATAGGGGCTGTTTTTTATGTTCTTTCCCAGCCTCTCTAAATATTCTTGCCTTGAAAATGGACGGGAATGAACCCACGCTTGGATTCATTCCCGTGGACCCCAGTGCTTCAGAAACTAAATCCTTGATAGCTTTAGAAGCGATTATTTTGGTGGCAAACGAGGCGCGAAGAGGGAGCATAGCCAAAGTTACGTGACCGATGAGCAACGAAGTAGGCCGCCAAAAGAAGCCGTCTAAAGTGTCAAGGATTTAGTTCCTGAAGTACTAGTCAAAGCCCGAAAAAATAAATTTTATCCCTACTTCTTGCATGGTTTTCAGAATAAAAATTACCTTTGCATGAGTGAGTAAAGAAAGTTGTGATTGATTTATCATTGCAACTTAGTGTAAGTATTTAAAAAAATACATCCCATTCCCGTGACACAAAACCGGCTCTTACAGCTATTGCTTATTCCGTTCGCAATGCTCTATGGGGTAATCGTAGGCATTCGAAACTGGTTCTACCAGAAGAACATCCTGAAATCCTTTGATTTCGATGTTCCGGTTATCGCTGTCGGCAACCTGTCCGTCGGAGGATCCGGGAAAACACCGCACACCGAATATCTTATCCGCCTTCTCAAAGATTATCTTAATGTTGCTACCCTCAGCCGGGGCTATAATCGGAAAACAAGGGGCTTCTATATTGTTCATCCTCGAAATAATGCCGATCAGGTAGGCGATGAGCCTCTCCAGTTTGCACGTAAGTTCAATGATATTCTTGTTAGCATTGGAGAGAGTAGAGCCTTTGCTATTCCGCAAATCATGATGAATCACCCGGAGACGGAAGTGATATTGCTAGATGATGCTTTTCAACACCGGGCCGTTCGTCCGGGCTTAAATATATTACTAACGGAATTTGATCGCCCTTTTACAGGGGATTACCTTCTGCCTGTAGGTCGGCTTCGCGAGTGGAGGTCGGGGTATAGACGGGCGGATATTATAGTGGTTAGTAAATGCCCGGAGCAAGTTAGCAATGAAGAAAGAGAGCAACTGATAAAAGAAATCAATCCTCTGAAGCACCAGCAGCTGTTCTTTTCGAGGTATCATTATGGTAATTTATATTATATTTTCAATCCGGCTTATCGTATTGCTTTGGATGAAAAGCTTGATGTGCTTTTGATATGTGCAATTGCTCGGACTGATTATTTACTAGACTATCTCAAGCCTCGGGTATCGCATGTTCAATCATTGGAATACGAAGATCATCACGTTTTTACAAAGTTTGATTTGTCTAATTTGGTGACCAACTTTAAGAGGCTGGATTCTGATAGAAAAATCATTCTCACGACGGAAAAAGACGCTATGCGCCTGGAGGTGCACAAGCGTTTTATTATAGAAAATCAGCTGCCGCTATTTGTGTTGCCTGTTGAGGTGAGTTTCTTATTTAAAGAACAGGCTAGCTTTGATGATGCAGTAAAATCATTTTTGCTCAACTTCAAAGTATAGGAAGTGATTTCTATAGTTTTTTGGATTTATTTTACAGCCATTTTTATTCAGTTAATGTACTGGATACTTTGGTTTGGAAGATTAGCAATTCATTCCTCAAAGGAGGAAATGCGAAATACTGGAATTCGTAAGTTGGCTAAACAATCAGGAGATGGTATAAAAAAGCCTCCAGTTTCAGTAATCATTTGTGCACACAATGAAGAAAAGAATCTCAGGAGGTTTTTACCCAGTGTTTTAAGTCAAGACTACCCTGATTTTGAGGTGATTGTAGTAAATGATAATTCTTCTGACGGAAGTATGGATGTTTTGTTGCAATTTCAAAAGAAGAATGTTAACTTACGAATCCAAAATTTATTGTACGCTAAATCCCACTTAAGTGGAAAAAAGCATGCCCTAGAAAAAGGAATTGCTTTTTCCAACAACGAAGTTCTTTTACTTACTGATGCCGACTGTTACCCTATCAGCAACCAGTGGATTAGCTCCATGGTAGCAAAGTTAGATGACACTGTTGATATTGTATTGGGCTATGGCCCTTATGCAATGGAAACGGGTATTTTGAATAAATGGATTCGGTATGAAACAGCGCTTATCGCTATTCAGTATTTTTCTTATGCTCTCTGGGGAATTCCTTACATGGGTGTAGGCAGAAATCTGATGTATCGAAAATCATTGTTCATTAAGCAAAAAGGTTTTCAGGCTCATCAATCCTTAGCTTCCGGAGACGACGATCTTTTCGTCAATGCGGTGGCTAATGAAAGAAATACAGCAATTTGCCTGAACCCAGAAAGCTTTGTCTTTTCCGTGCCAAAAAAAACGATCCAAAGCTATGTACGGCAAAAGACTCGTCATCTATCTACTGCCGTTTACTACCGGAGAATGCACATTTTGGGCTTAGGGCTGTACTCAGGCACGCATTTTGTTTGCCATTCAGTAAGTATTATTTTGCTATGTTTGAAAGTTAGCATAGTGTATGTCGTTCTGCTTTTCACATTACGACTTTTGACAATATGGGGAATATCGAATCGCCTTTTAATTAAATTCCAAGAACCCGGGCTAACCCGTTGGGTTCCTGTGTTTGACGCCATGTACATATCCTATTACACATTCTTTTTACCAAAATTATTGCATAAAAAAATAAATTATTGGAAGTGAAAACTACAACAAATTTTAATCCCAGGGCGCAACAGGACTATGACGTAGTCCAAAAAGCAATTCTCGGCGATCAACGTGCATACGCCATTTTAATGGACCGCTACCGCAGTTCAATTTTTCACATGATGCTCAAAATGGTTAATAATCGCGAAGATGCCGATGATTTGACACTCGAAGCTTTTGGAAAAGCTTTTAATAAATTGCCCAGTTACACACCGAGATACGCCTTTAGCACTTGGTTATTTAAAATCGCGATCAACAATTGCATCGACTTCATCCGTAAAAAACGCATGCAATTATTATCTATTGATGATCCTATTGAACCCAATAGCGATCAGGATTATTCCAGTAATCTGAAAGCAGAAACCCTGGATCCGGAAGAAATGTATATTCGGGATCAACGTCTTCTGCTTATGCGGCACATGCTTACCAAATTAAGCCACAAGTACCGTTTAATGATCGAATTGCGATTTTTTGAAGAACTAAGTTATGACGAAATTGCTAGAGAACTTGATATCCCATTAGGTACCGTTAAAGCTCAACTTTTTAGAGCAAAGGAGATTCTTTACAACATGCTGCAAAAACCTGGAGCAAAAGCTTATTTGGAAACGACTTCCAGGTATAAGCGAAAAGCTCGAGCAGTTGCAGTCGCTTGCTAGGCAATACGATATCCTTCGATGCCTGTGGAAAATGCATCCGAATTCCATGGTAATTCTGTATTTTTCATAGGTATCTCCCCATTTTGCTAACTTTTAAATACCTTTGGGCCTCCAACACCTTTTACAAATCGACTATGGAATTACTGTCTAAGTACTTCCCAAATTTATCCGCTGAACAACTCGAACAGTTCGGCAGGATGTGGGATTTCTATCATGAATGGAATGCGATGATCAATGTCATTTCAAGAAAAGATATTGATAACCTTTTTATTCATCATATCCTTCATTCACTGGCTATCGGGAAGTTCATTCGCTTCAAGCCCGGTACAGAAGTACTGGATTTGGGAACAGGAGGAGGTTTTCCTGGTATTCCCCTGGCTGTTTTATTTCCGGAAGTGAAATTTACCATGGTTGATGGAACGGGCAAAAAAATAAAAGTGGTTAATGAAGCAATCAACGAATTGCAGTTACGCAATGCAAAAGCTTTGCACATTCGTGCAGAAGAGCTAAAATATCGTTTTGACTTTGTGGTGTGTCGTGCTGTAGCCAGCTTGGAAAAGTTGCTTTTTTGGACGCAAAAACTTTACAAGGACACACAGCAAAATGCCTTGCCTAATGGCTTGATTGCCTTGAAAGGAGGAAATATTGAAAGTGAAATTAAGGAATTGAACTCTAAAGAATACATTGAGCTTATACCAATAAGTGAATTTTTTGATGAGCCTTTTTTTGAAGAAAAATATATCCTTTATGTTCAGTACTAAAGCTTCAAACGCACGCCCTTTTTACTGGCCATTTGCCTCAGGTAGGCTTTGAGTCCCTCAGAGTTTCTTTCACTAGAAATGACTCCGTCTAAGACTGCCCGGTCCAATTCGTAGAGTATATTATCGGCCGCATAATGGTCGAGTGCTTCAAGGTCAATGAGAATGTCCTTCTCAAAGCCTTCAATTTTAAGAAATTCGTTTTCCATTTTTATTTCCTCTACTTCTTCCCAGGGGATGCTCTCGAAGAAGTAATCATCGTAGTAGATTCGGTCATCACTAATGAAAATAGATGGGTTTCCCTGAAGGAAAATCTGGCTTAAGTAGTACAGCAATAACAATAAGGCTATGATCGTCTCAAAGCTCCATAGTTCAGCGAATATTTTATAATATACTAATAAAAGCAAGCAGAGCACTACTCCCTGGATTACAAACATGGGCTGATGATCACTTTTATGACCTAAGTGAACCACGTGAGCACTATCCTTTATTTCGTACAGGTACAATGATTTGAATACAAAGAAAGCACTGAATCCCAGCAAATACAGATGAATCAGGAGTTTTAGAAACTTAAAAAAGCCTGATTCATAAGCTTCTTGTTGGAAAGTCAATCCCAAAATACCTATCAAAAGCATAATCCAGAACGCATTGCTCATCGCTTTTACCATACTCTACGCTTTTTGTTTGAATGCATTGATTGCATTTCTGGTGAAATCTGAGAGCACTAATTCGCCACTCATCGCTGCCCGATGCTCCAGTAATTCATCCCAGTTTTCTGTTTCGTGCCAGAAAGCTTTCTTCATTAAACGCATTGCTTCAGGGTTGTATTGGGCAAGCTTATGTGCTAAATTATAAACGGCATCATCTACATCCTCTATGGTATCATAAACTTCGGCATATAATCCTTTTTCACAGGCCCAATGAGCATCGTACCATTTCTCCGGGTTCATAGCCATTTGCGTCATTGCAGATGTGCCTACTTTACGTTCTACCGCTGGGCCTACCACGAAAGGGCCTATTCCGACAGCCAATTCGCTCAATCGGATAGAAGCAAATTTAGTAGCAATACAGTAATCCATAGAGGCCGCCACACCAATGCCACCGCCAACGGCTTTTCCCTGAACGCGCCCTACAATAAATTTTGGGCATTTACGGCAAGCATTGATTACATTAGCGAAGCCCATGAAAAATTGCTTGCCTGTCTCGAAGTTATTGATAGCTATTAATTCATCAAAACTGGCACCTGCACAGAAGGTGCGGTTGCCAGAGCTTTTAAGAACTACCACCTTTACCTCTTTATCCTCTCCTGCTTTATGAATGGCGTCTGCCAATTCAGCAAGTAGCCTGCCTGGCAAAGAATTGTGGGCTGGGTGGAAAAAGGTAATGGTAGCGATATGGTCTTCTATGACGGTTTCGATAGAACCTAGTTGAGTTTTATCTTCCATGGATAGGTATTTTAATTATTGTTTTTATTTCTGCTGTTAGGAATTTAAATTCTTTTGTATGCTGCTTCAAGTTTTTTAAAGCGGTAGGGACTAACTACTTTGATCTAACTTTTTCACCATTGTCAGGATCGTAGCCAAAGCTACCGTCTCTCCTGTTTCGTCATAAACATCTACAAGAAACTTAACGATGCCTTTAGCAATATCTTCTTCATCTCTCTTTTCCTGATCGATTTTTTCTTTTACAGTAAAACGGACACCAATGGTCATCCCTGGGTAAACAGGCTTGGTAAAACGACATTCATCAATTCCATAGTTCAAAAGAACCGGCCCTTTTTTAGGATCCACAAATAAACCAGCAGCTTTTGCAAGCACGTAATATCCATGTGCGACTCTTCCTTCAAAAATAGTTCCTTCAAGAGACGTGGCATCCACATGAGCATAGAAATGGTCGCCACTGACGTTGGCAAAGTTGGTAATATCAGCTTCAGAGACGGTATGTTTAGCTGTTATAACCGTTTCTCCAATTTCCAATTCTTCAAAGTGCTTGCGAAATACGTGAACGGGCTTTTCTGTTTGTTTAGCTCCCTGTTGATATACTTTTGTGATGTTGGTAATGCTGGTTGGAGTACCCTGAATAGCAGTTCTTTGTAAATAATGTTTAAGTCCTCTAAGGCCACCCATTTCTTCACCTCCGCCAGCTCTTCCCGGGCCTCCGTGTACTAGTAAGGGCATTGGCGAACCGTGGCCGGTACTTTCTACGGCACTTTCTCGGTTGAGTACTAAAATACGGCCGTGATAGGGAGCAGAACCAATAATAAAGTTTCTGGCAAGTTGGTCATCAGCGGTAGCGATCGTTGTTACGAGAGACCCTTTGCCAAGGTTTGCGATTTCAATAGCTTCGTCTATCGTTTTGTAAGGCATGATGGTTCCTACCGGGCCGAATGCTTCTACGTGGTGAGCAGCCTGCTTGTTAAAAGGATCATCATTTAGCATGATCAAAGGCGAGAAAAAAGCTCCATTTTCTTTGCTTGCGCCGGTGACTTCAAAGTTTTCGAGGTCACCATATACAATTTGACTTTCTTTAGCCAGTTCTTCTACTCTTCTTTTTACTTCTTCCTGTTGAGCTTTTGAAACGAGCGCGCCCATCTTTACACCCTCTACCTGAGGGTCGCCAATGGTTGTGCGTTGGAGCTGAGCAGAAAGGGCCAGTTGTACATCCTCTACATATTTTTCAGGAACAACAATCCTGCGAATTGCCGTACACTTCTGCCCGCATTTGACCGTAATTTCTCTTCGGACTTCCTTAATAAATAATTTAAATTCTTCCGAACCAGGAACAGCATCTTCGCCTAAAACAGCAGCATTTAAACTGTCAGCTTCCATATTAAAGTGGACGGCGTTTTCTGTAATCTGAGGCAGTGATTTTAACATTCTCCCCGTAGAAGCGGAGCCTGTAAAGGTTACTACGTCTTGCGAGTTTACAGAATCCAGAATGCCATGCCCTTTGCCACAGACTAGTTGGATAGCGCCTTCTGGCAGCAATCCTGAATCGATGATATCTTTTACCATTGCCTGAGTGAGAAACGAAGTTACTTCTGAAGGTTTTACAACTGCAGGCATACCTGCGAGAAGGTTAACAGAAAGTTTTTCAAGCATTCCCCAGATAGGAAAATTAAACGCATTGATATGGACGGCTACTCCATGGCGAGGGGTCAGGATGTGATGGCCTATAAAGGTGCCTTCCTTCGACAGGCTAGCCGCTTCACCATCTACCCAGATGGTATCGGTAGGAAGTTGTTTTCGCAGGCTGGCGTAGGCGAATAAGGTTCCGATTCCTCCGTCAATGTCGATCCAGCTATCTGTTTTGGTAGCTCCTGTTTGGTAGCTTAAAGGATAATATTTTTTGCGAATGCCATGCAGGTGCAGAGCTAAGTTTTTTAACATTAAGCCTCTTTCGCGAAAAGTCATTTTGCGAAGTGCCGCCCCGCCGATTTTTCTCGCATAATCCATAATCCCGTGATAATCCAGGCCATCGCTTCCGGCGGTTGATAGTAATTCTCCGGTAACGGCATTGTATTGGGGGATACCTTCGCCTTCGTGTTCTATCCAGTTTCCGGTGATATAGTTTGGTAATTTTGTCATGTGTTCTGCTATTTTAGTTTTATTTCATTCCAGGTTTGATAAAGTACTTCTTGTTTTGGGCGGTTCTCAGGGATTTCTCGAAGGGGTTCGCAAGGACGGAGGTATTGATGGCAATCTTCTGGTAGCTTTTGATAAAGTGCTGTTCCCTTCGTTTTCCAGGCAATCATTTCATCGCTGAGCTGTTTGATAACTTTCCCTGGATTACCGACCACTAAACTGCGCGGAGGGATGGTTGTATTGGCTTTAATGAAGCTTAATGCACCTACAATAGATTCGTCTCCAATAATCACATTGTCCATTATGACTGAATTCATTCCGATCATGGCATTGTAGCCAATAGTGGCACCATGAACGATGGCTCCATGGCCGATGTGAGCAGCTTCCTTTAAGGTTACGGTCACTCCCGGGAACATGTGTATCGTACAATTTTCCTGTACATTACATCCATCTTCAATGACAATTCCTCCCCAGTCGCCTCTTATGGCGGCACCTGGACCAATATACACATTCTTACCGATAATTACATTTCCTGTGACGGCTGCCTGAGGATGTACAAATGCCGATTCGTGCACGACAGGGATGAAACCTTTGAATTCATAAATCATTACGAAAAAGATATTTTGCTAATGAACTAAGAGTGCATTTCATTTTGTCGCTGCCGGCAAGAGAGAGACTATTTTTAGAGAGAGGCACGCGGCAGCGTGCCTCTCTCTACTAAAGAAAACACCTTCTCAGGAACAGCGGCAAAATGAAATGCACTCGTAAATTAATGAATTACTTTTTAGAAAGTTTTATCTTGTTTAAATAAAAAAGCACATAAAAGTTTCTTTTATGTGCTTTTTTATAAAGAAGTTAAAATTGCTAATTATTCATCGCCATAGAAAATTGCCAATAAGCGAAGGATTTCAATGTACAACCAAACTAGCGTAATCAAGAGTCCCATTGCCGAGAACCACTCCATATAAATAGGTGCACCGTGTGCTTCCCCTTTTTCAAAATTATCAAAATCCAGTAGAAGATTAACGGCAGCAATACCTATAATCAATAAACTGATTCCAATGCCTATTGCTCCGCCTTCGTGTAAGTAAGGAACATTCATTCCGAAGAAAGAAAGAACTATATTGATTAGATAAACAATCAATACGGCTCCGGTGGCCATCATTACGCCTGCTCTGAATTTTTCAGTTACCTTGACTAAGCCTGATTTGTAGATGAATAACATCAGGAAAAGCATTGCCATGGTTAGGGTAACGGCTTGAAAAATAATACCGTCAAAGGCGTAGGCATAATAAGCGGTGATGGTACCGACGAACAATCCTTCAAGGGCAGCATAGATTGGAGCGAGAGTGGGAGAACGTTTTACATTAGAGGCTGCAATAAAAACTACAATCAAGCCTCCGATGGCACCGCCCCACAAAAATAACTGATTTGGCATGGCATAGCTGATGATGGCTGTGATCATCATGATGCCGAATAAAAGAAATGTTTTGTTAATTGCACCCGCTACTGTCATGCGTTCTTCAACAGCTCCTTCCTGCATGAATTCATTGTCCAGGACCTCGCTGGATGCACGTTGATAAGTTTCCTCTTTCATTAGAGGATTAGAAGATTGAAATAATCTTTTGAATCTACTCATTTTCTGAATTGGTTTATTTTCACTAATGTCATAACTTTAATTCGAATAAAAAAGTTCGAAGACAAAATTTTTATATGATCACATTTGAGCCAGAAATAGCGTAATGTCTCCGGACATCGCATTTATTACCATGAGGAGAGCTCCCGGTTTTTAAAAGAGGAAAAAGTAATCAAGCTTAAGCCCGGCGATGCTTTGATAAAAAGTGGATCACCATCCGGGTTTGTGTATATATTGCAGAAAAAGATGTTGGAGTAATGGTCATTCCCAAGCAAATTTACTTGGAATATTGGTTTCACCCGTATAAGCAAGGAGAATTAAAGAAGGTTTTCAAAGCGGAAAAACTGTAGAGTGTTTTAGTTCATGCAATACAAAAGTGCTTTTAATTTGCCCGACATTAGGGAGGGCGGCTAGTTTTCCTGACGAAAACTGGTGGTAGGCTTTAAGGTCGTCAACCACTACTTTTAGCAGAAAATCACTGGCTCCTCCCATAAGATAGCATTCCATTACTTCTGGTATCTTTGAAACAGCTTCTCCAAAAGCTTCTATTTCTTTTAACTTCTGGCTTTCGAGTGATACGGAGCAGAACACAACCATCGATTTTACTACTTTTTTTCTGTTAAGCACGGCTACGTATTTTTCAATTATCCCTTCTCGTTCATAACGTTTTATCCTTTCGTAAATGGGCGTTTTGGTCATGTTGAGCCTGGCGGCAATGTCTTTTACATTGATTTTGGCATCCTCTTGAAGGATTTCGAGCAATTGCCGGTCAATATCATCTAATCTGAGCATAGGAAAAATTCCTGTTTTGGTTAAAAAAAATCTTTCTGTTATTACTTTTTCCTTTCAATGGGTTTTTTTTGGGAAAAAATAGCAACATTTTGCATTGGGTTGAAATTAATTCCTAAATATAATAACTTTGTAAAGAAAGTTGACTTGAGGGACTTTTAAAATTAACGTTCTTTGACAAATTGTGTGGAGTTTAAAAAGGATAAAACCTGAATGCCCTGGTGGCTTAAGGGATTATCCTTTTTAAACTCCATTTTATCACAATTTATGTCAATGAACCAAAATTAAAACATTCTTTGACAAATTGTTCAGGACTCTATACAATTTGCTAAAGAACCAAAAAAATAATTATGAAACATAAACTACAGCCGGAAAGTCAGATGATGTCTTATGGCTATAAACCGGAACTATTCAAGGGGGCAGTAAAGCTGCCGATCTTTCAAACATCTACTTTTGAATTTGCTTCTGCTGAGGAAGGAAAAGCTTTCTTTGAACTTGCTTACGGATTGAGAGAGGCTCGCCCGGGAGAAGAAATGGGCTATATATATAGCCGTATCGACAACCCCAACCTGAAAGTTTTGGAAAGTCGCTTGTGCCTGTGGGATAAGGCGGAAGAATGTGCCGTCTTCGAGAGTGGAATGGCGGCTATCAGCAATACATTTCTAGAGTTCGTAAAGCCCGGAGATTTGCTTCTTTTCAGCAACCCCACCTATGGAGGAACGGATCACTTTATCAATCATTTCTTAAAAGAGCTTGGAGTTGAGGTCATCGGCTTTTCTGCGGAGCATACCGAAGAGGATCTTATAGAAATGGTACAAAAAAGCGGAAAAGCAGACAAGCTGGCAATGGTTTTCCTTGAAACCCCGGCGAATCCTACTAATGACCTGATTGATATAAGTATGTGTCGAAGAGTGGCAGATTTTTTCAGTAGTGCTGAGAAAACAATCCCGGTAGCAGTTGATAATACTTTTATGGGCCCCTTATGGTCTCATCCAATGGAGCATGGCGCTGATCTTGTTATTTATTCTGCTACAAAGTACATCGGTGGGCATAGCGATCTTATCGCCGGTGCTGTCCTTGGGAGTAGCGAACTAATGAAAAGAGTGCGCACATTGCGTTCGTTCCTTGGAAATATGCCTTCTCCACAGACATGTTGGCTATTACTCAGAAGTCTTGAAACGCTCAAGGTTCGCATGCAGCAGCAAATGAAAAATGCGAGAAGAATTGCTGCTTTCTTAGCTACTCATCCCAAGGTAAAAGAGGTGCATTATTTGGGCTTGCTGAAGGAAGGAACTCGTGCATTCGATGTATATAAACGACAGTACAATTCTCCCGGGGCGATGCTTTCCCTATACGTGAAAGGGGGAGAGAAGGAAGCTTTTACTTTTATGAATAACCTAAAACTTTTTAAGCTTGCGGTAAGCCTGGGAAGTACCGAAAGTCTTGTGCAGCATCCTGCAAGCATGACCCATGCTGGTGTGGATCCTGAGAGCAGGCAAGCAATGGGGGTTACAGACGCTTTGGTTCGCCTATCTATTGGAGTGGAAGACTACAATGATTTGATTTGGGATATTGAGCAGGCGTTTGAGGCGGTACCTGAGTTGGAGTGGGTGGCTTAAGCTATTGGTTCCGAGATGAGCTCGGAACCAGCGTGCCAGCGTGCTGATCAGCTTGAGGCTTATTAAATGTTATTTTGAAGCGGTTAGCAGTTTATTTAAAATAGCAATTGTAATTAGATAAGTCGGCTTCACTCCATCCAATCCGAGGCTGCCAGAAGCTAAAGTCTGGCCAGAGATTAAAGGGTTATCAGAAGCGTAGTAGGCGTACCGCAAAGTTACATCCGACCGAATGCTCTTTCTGACTTTCGAGGCAGATTGAATAGCTTTTTGATAATGGGCGCCTTCCATTTCGAGGCCAACGGCTTTCCAGGAAGCATTCTTAAAATAGCGGAGGATATCTTTATTTTGTAAAGAAGTTCCAAGAACAGTAATCATGGGGCCTTCAAATACTTCCAATCCGTTCCCGAGGAAATCTTCCTTTTCGAACTGATTTTCAATGGGGTAGTTATCTGCAGTGCCTTCAAAAACATGGGCAGAAGGGATAAGAATATCTCCTTTTTTGCCTGTTAATGTACCAGCTTTTCCCATGATAGAAATGGATTCGACATTTAGTTTTGTGCGATCGTTCCCACTTTCAAGGGGTTTAAGAAGTTCATCAAGGGTTTCAAAAGCTTGTTCACCAAAAGCATAATCCATGACTATGATAACGGGGCGTTGCTCTTGGATATAATCGATGTCGACGTTCAGCCCTTCAGGTAAACTGTTAAGGTCAATCATTTCCAGATCAAAAATTTGAACGGAGATATTCATTCCGCTCTGATCATCGAGCTGAGTTAAGCCTTCTTTTTGAGCCAGTTTTTTTACTTTCCTTTGAAAGCTAGCATTATTATCAACACTTAGTGACTCGGCAATATCAATGACAGTTGATTGAGGAAATTCCTGCTTTAGGGCTTTCGTGGCATAAAGAACATTCATGACACTATGCAAGTTTGCGCTGATAATGTGAATGGGACGCTCCACCATGTCGTTCTCCTCAAGAAACTTTTTGATATTGAAGGCCCAAAGCTCCCCATAAATGTGTTGGCCAATGTTTTCCCTTAAAACAGAAGAAAAAGAAATTTCCCGGTCTTTCTGTTCAAAGTATTCTTCCATTGAAAGCTTGCCGAGCCAGTAGGTGATATGAAATATACTGGCGAGAGATTTGCTCTTTTTAAATTTATTACAAGCTTCAATGGTTTCTTTGAAGCTGCGACCGAGCAATGTACTTAAATAGGTGTAGGCGACGTCGTGATCAAATGGCTCATTATTGTTTTCTTTTTCAATGATTTTTTCGAGTTTGAACCACTCTCTTCTAGTCTTTTCGTTGTGATCAAGGCTGTTTCGGCGAATTTTTTCCGCTTCGATATACATAAAGGTGAGATGCGTCAATACATCATAGATGTCACTTCGTCCCCGGGTCATCTCGATTTGCATTTGTTCCTCATCAATACGGTAGCAATTGCGACGTCTTTTGGCAGGAACAATAGGTTGGAAATTAGAGTTTTCGTAGCCTTCTCTGCCGATAAGTTTGATGTAGCGGCACTCTTCAATACCCTTTGGAAGCCTGTCAAAAATATATAGCAAACCTTTCAATTCCACTTTTTCAGGGTCATTTATAGTGCCATAAATTTCCGGCTGCAATGTTTGCATAGCTTCTATAATGGCTTCTCCGGAAACGCTGAGCGGTTTGTAGTTTCCTTGAATGAATAAGTGCCGCATGGCAACATACAAGCGTTGTATCGCAGATCGCGATTCTTGAGCCCTGGTTCGTGAAGGAAAAGGTTTTTGCATAGGTTTAAGTTAGTGTAAGATGAGGCTTCCCGAATTTTAAGGAACTTCATGTTATCGCAATAATTAATAATAGGTGCTGTAAGTCAATATTTTAGGACCGGCCTTATTCAATTTAGCTTTTTGGAAGGCTGGCAGCCG
>CAZHZT010000057.1:0-34703 GCA_964537285.1 uncultured Saprospiraceae bacterium
TTTTTAACGGCTGCCAGCCTGTCAAAAAGCTAAATTGAATAAGGCCGATCCTAAACATTGATTTACAGCACCTATTTTAATCATCATGACAACATGAAGTTCCTTAAAGTTAAGGAATGACTCATGTTATTTCATTTAAAAAACCATTCCCCTTGCATCTGATCGCATTTATCCGTAAATTTGCATTCGCTTCTAATAAAAGATTAGAAGTTCGCTTTAATTTTTGGGCCTATAGCTCAGTTGGTTAGAGCACCTGACTCATAATCAGGTGGTCCCAGGTTCGAGCCCTGGTGGGCCCACATTTTTCAAAAAGGGGAGTCGGTTTTACCGACTCCCCTTTTTAAATTTATTCTCCCTTCCCAAATACTTCATTGTGCTGCTCCATCACTCGAATAAACGTCGTCCTTTTTGTCAACTCCTTCAGGCGCCTGGCTCCAACATAGGTACAAGTAGATCGTAAACCACCCAAAATATCCTGTACGGTGTCTTCTACCGGGCCACGGTAGGGAATATTTACCGTTTTACCTTCCAAGGCCCGGTAATTAGCCACCCCTCCGACGTGCTTTTCCATAGCCGTTTTGGAGCTCATCCCATAAAACTGACGAAACTTCTTACCTTCAATCTCCACTACATCCCCTCCACTTTCATCATGCCCTGCAAACATGCCGCCCAGCATCACAAAATCCGCTCCGCCGCCAAAAGCTTTGGCTACATCTCCTGGTACTTTGCAGCCACCATCTGAAATAATCTGCCCGCCCAAGCCATGTGCCGCATCCGCACATTCGATCACTGCTGAAAGTTGAGGATAGCCGACGCCCGTTTTTACACGAGTTGTACATACCGAACCTGGTCCAATGCCTACTTTCACAATGTCAGCTCCTGAAAGAAGCAACTCTTCTACCATTTCACCGGTCACTACATTGCCGGCCATAATAATTTTATCCTGATGCTGATGGCGGGTGCGTTTTACGTACTCTACAAAATGCTCCGAATAGCCGTTGGCAACATCCACACAAATGAAGCGAATTTGAGGAAATTGCTCCAGAAGTTTATCAAGTTTATCCGCATCTCCTCGGCTGGTACCGGAACTTACTGCAACAAAATTCATAACTTCTTCATCTGCCGAACGGATAAAATGCCCCCATTCTTCTATAGTATAGTGCTTGTGAATAGCGGTCATGAGCTGGTAGGAAGCTAAAGCTTTTGCCATTTCGAAAGTGCCTACTGTATCCATATTCGCCGCAATGACCGGAACGCCCTGCCATTCATTTGAAGTATGCAAAAATTTAAAGCTCCGCTCCAGAGTTACTTCTGAGCGAGACCTTAATGTAGATCGCTTAGGGCGGATCATTACATCTTTAAACCCAAGTTTTAAGCCGGTTTCTATGCGCATTTAAGTAAATTTTGCATAAGCTTGTTCTGTAACTACTTAGTAGAGAAGGTTATTTTGAAGAGAAGTACGAGGCCGCATACCGCTCTTCAAAATAACCTCCTTCATCAAGCGACAAAAGAACAAGCCTAAAATTTTACGTTCTTTGACAAATTGTGTGGAACTTCAAAATGATAACCCTTGAATGCCCTTGTGACTGAAAGGGTTATCATTTTGAAGTTCCATTTTCTACAATTTATGTCAAAGAACTAAATTTTATTGAACGCACTAAATTAACAAACAGTGTTTAAAATCATCTTCAATGAATGAGCTAAATCATGTAAATAGTCCT
Source organism: uncultured Saprospiraceae bacterium (assembly GCA_964537285.1). Taxonomy (GTDB): domain Bacteria; phylum Bacteroidota; class Bacteroidia; order Chitinophagales; family Saprospiraceae; genus CAZHZT01. Next base: position 1,722 of record CAZHZT010000057.1, read on the forward strand.
TCTCAAGAGATAAATTGCTACTGTCTGGAAGTAGATAAAATGCACGTGCTATGTTAACGACTCTGCTAATCATTATCGGTACTTTGCTCTTTATTCTGCTTTGGTTATTGTTTGCGCCTTTCCAGCTTAAAATAGATAGCCAAAAACGAATGGTCGAGTTTCAATGGAAGACAATCGGAAAAGGAGCCCTGATCCTGTCTGATGAAGACCTCCTTTTGGAAACACGCCTTTTTTTCTGGAAGAAAGTATGGCATCCTTTGACATGGAAGTTTAAGTCCGAAAAAAAGAAAAAAAAGCCTAAAAAAGCTAAAGGAAAGTCTTTCCTAAAACTTAAATGGAAAAAAATCAAAAACCTGTTGCGATCCTTTAAAGTAAGGATCTTGAAAATTGATCTGGATACCGATGATTACATCGTAAATAGCTACCTCTATCCGGTATTCTATTTTCTGAATAATCCGGCAAAACATAGAAGCATGCGCGTGAACTACGAAGGCCGTTTTTATTGCTTTATCGTTATTGAAAATAGTGGATGGAGAATTCTAAAGGCACTAATTTGAAGTTCCTCATTATTTGTCAAAGAACGTTTATTTTTTGGTTCTTTGACATAAATTGTGATAAAATGAAGTTTAAAAATGATACTCCCTTCAGCCACCAGGGCATTCAGGTTTTATCATTTTTAAACTCCACACAATTTGTCAAAGAACGTATTTTCTAACAAAAACCATTTAGTCATGAAACTCAATTTTGATGAAATGCTCGAAAAAATCACTTCTTTCCTAAAGTCTGAAGTCAATACCGAAACGGTTGTAGGAGCACCTTTCCAGCTTGGAGAATTTAGTTGTATTCCTGTAATTCGCGCAGGCATGGGCTTTGGCGGCGGCGAAGGAGAAGCAGATAAGCAAAGCATGGGTGAAGGCATTGGAGCAGGCCTGGGTATCGAACCTATTGGTTTTCTGGCAGCCAGAGGAGATAATATTTCTTTTATCAGTACAAAATCCAATAAAGGCTTATCCGCTGCTTTTGAAAAAGTGCCAGACCTAATTTCTAAGTATATGGAGATGAACGCCAAAAAAGAAGAGGAAGTAGCATAGGTTACAAGAAGTGGTTCTAGATGATTTCATTTGGTAAACGTTTTAAGAACAAAAAGCAGGCCGTTAGGCCTGCCTTAAGGACTTTACAAATTAATTTCGACCAAATGAAATCATCTAGACTAGAGCCCAAGAAGTGAATGGAAGAAAAAAGGCCAGGAGGCTGTCTCATAAGAAAATTTCCTGCCAAGTGCAGCGAATTTACTTATAAGGCAGCCTTCTGGCTTTTTTTCTTCCATTCACTTCTTAAGGATGTATAATTTGTATTAATTTTAATCTTTATTAAAAAATTTAGAAGGCTCCTTTTGAAGAGATATAACAAAATCCTGATAATTCAAACCGCTTTCATCGGTGATGTCATCCTAGCCACAGCACTTGTTGAAAAGCTGCATCATTTTTACCCAAATACAAAGATCGACTTTTTGCTTCGAAAGGGTAATGAGTCTTTATTGAAGGATCACCCGATTTTGAATGAAGTACTTATTTGGGATAAAAAGAAAAAAAAATATCCCAATTTGCTTAAGATTATCCGGACAGTTCGAAGCAATAAGTATGACGTGGTAGTAAATATCCAGCGCTTTACAGCTGCGGCTTTGGTCACTTTATTTTCAGGAGCCAAGCTAAAGCTAAGCTTTGACAAAAGCCCTTTTTCATTTGCATTTACTACCGTTCCTCATAAGTTCGGAGATGGCACGCATGAAGTCGTTCGAAACCTTTCATTAATAGAATCCATAACGAATGACGAATTCGTAAAACCTAAATTATACCCCTCTAATGATGACTTTGAAGCCTTCCGTCCATCCCCCCCTTTTATCACGATCGCTCCTACATCAGTATGGTTCACCAAACAATGGCCTGCCAATAAATGGATCGAATTAATTCAAAAAACAGATTCATTTTATTCAATTTATCTACTCGGCGCTCCCAATGACCATGAGGCATGCGAGAATATACGAAAGCAAAGTGAGCGTAAAAATGTAATCAACCTTGCCGGAAAGTTAAGCTTATTGCAATCCGCTGCGCTCATGTCAAAAGCTGCAATGAATTACGTCAATGATTCGGCCCCTTTGCACCTGGCATCTGCAATGAATGCACCGGTAACGGCCATTTTTTGTTCTACTGTTCCTGAATTTGGTTTTACGCCGCTCTCTTCCGAAAGTAGGATACTACAATCTTCAGAGAATTTGGCCTGCCGCCCCTGTGGGATGCACGGCCACAAAGCTTGCCCTGAAGGACACTTTAAATGCACAAAAATAGAGGTAGAAGGATTAAAGGCAAAGTAGAAATCGCTCAACATTCTAAACCCTAAACGAATAAAATGGAGTTTATATTAAAAAGTGAAACAGAACTAAGTAATATAGCCAATTACATCTTGAAAGAACTGAAAGGCCGAAAGAAGATATTATTAACAGGCTCTCTGGGTGCAGGCAAAACCACCCTGGCACAGCACCTGTGTAAGGCAATCGGAGTAAAAGATACCGTGAACAGCCCGACCTTCTCCATTGTCAATGAGTACCCTTTTAAAAATGATAAGGGTGCAACAAAATGGGTTCACCATATAGATCTGTATAGATTGAATACGCTTCAGGAAGCACTCGACATTGGTATCGAAGAATATCTTTATGATGATGAATATTGCCTCATAGAGTGGCCTCAATTAATAGAACCACTTTGGCCTGATGATTGCGTCCAAATTAGCATAGATATAATAGAAGATTCCGTTCGAAAAATTGTAATTTTGTAAGCTTTTACAAATGTACGAGCACGGAAGCGTCTAAATTTTTTGGAAATGAGCGAAGATCAACATCGACCAAGTATACCAAAGGAACTTTCAGAAAGCCGATTTCAAACTCAACCTGAAACGCTTCAGGTATTGAGAAAGCCCTCTAAACTGTATATTGGTATTCCACGTGAGATTTTTCTGCAGGAAAGCCGCGTTGCCCTGGTTCCTGCATCTGTTGCAGCCCTGGTTGCCCACGGGCACCGTATTGTTATTGAAAGTAATGCCGGGGAAAAAGCCAATTACGCTGATCACGCATTCTCAGAAGCGGGCGCAGAAGTAGTTTACAGTAAAAAAGACGTTTATAAAGCAGATGTCATTCTTAAAGTATCGCCCCCAACTCTTGAGGAAATCGATTTGATGCATCCAAATCAGGTCGTAATTTCTCCCCTTCATTTACCCCTTATCAGCAGCGAATATATTGAAAAACTCCAAAAAAAGCGGGTGATTTCTATTGCGATGGAGTACATGAAAGATGAAATTGGAAGTTTTCCCCTGGTACGGATTATGGGGGAAATGGCAGGATACAGTGCAATGCTCATTGCAACCGAACTACTAACGAATTCGAATGGCGGTAAAGGGGTGCTTCTAGGTGCCATTTCAGGTGTTCCCTCTTCAAAAGTAGTCATATTGGGGGCAGGGGTAGTCGCAGAATTTGCCGTTAGAGTTGCCATTGGTTTCGGGGCTGATATCCGCGTTTTTGATAATAATATTTACAAACTAATGAGGCTTCAAAGCCGTGTTGGAAGACAGTTAAACACCTCTTCCCTCAATCCTTTTCAACTGGAAAAAGAGTTGCTTTCCGCGGATGCTGTAATCGGCGCTATTCATTCCAAGACCGGCAGAACACCAGTTATTGTTAGTGAAGATGTAGTGATGAGAATGAAAGCAGGATCTGTAATAGTGGATGTTAGCATAGACCAGGGGGGATGCTTCGCAACTTCGAAAGTCACTTCTCACGATAAGCCTACATTCATAAAACACGATGTAATTCACTATTGTGTGCCCAATATAGCATCCCGAATTGCAAGAACGGCTTCAATAGCTGTAAGCAACATCATTACCCCAATACTTCTGAAGGCTGGCTCTATCGGCAGCGTCATTAAATTGATACAAGACGACTACGGGCTCAGAAATGGCATTTACACCTATAAGGGTTCCTTAACCAATAAATACCTCGGAACGCGTTTCGGTATTAAATGGACAGACATTGACTTGCTGATGACCTCCGATCGCTAGTCTGTTTATGATGCTAGTCTCTGTCGAACCGAAGTTCATGAATCAGCGATTTCCCCGCCACATTCTGAGTGTAAATATAAACTCGGTAAGTTGCATTGGTGGTGAGCAAATTGCCTATGCAGTAGTGAGAATTATCTCCTTTGGAGGTACCTTGATGAATTTGGCTGAATGACTTTGGCTGTGCCTGGCCAAAAAAAGTTCTGATCTTTTCAACAGCAGCCTTTTTATCCATTAAATCTTCCTCATTAGAAATCGATAACTCCACCGGATCATTTAGGTATTGACCCAAAACAGTTGCATTTCCACTACTGATTGCTTTCGAGATCTGTTGGAAAGTTTGAGGCGCGGGATGGGCCATCCACGTGGTCATAGCAAATAAGATCAATAAGTTTTTCATAATGAGCGCATTCAATTGTTATTTCTTCTTATATATCAGTTTATACGTGAAAGTAACCAATAGTTTCTTAACAAATTTGTTAAATGAGTGCATGGACTATTTGAGTTATTTACCGTAAACCGTTTTCTAATTAGCGCAAGTTGCGCTTCATTCATCACAACGTGGGTTAATTATCAGAATTATCTCATCCCATATATTATTTAACTCATTCTTAACGAATTTATTGGTTAAACCTTGTAACGGTTGGCATCTTTTAACGTATATAAATTACATACAATATGTGCCGATAGGAGAAAAGAAGCGGTTCGCCGTTTCGGAGTCAATAATCGGATTTTGCGGCTATACGGCCGTTTTTTTTATTGAAGCAGCTGCACAGGATAATATTCTCCGCTGCAACTGCCTCAAAAAAGCTTTTGGCACAGTTGTTGATTTTAACATATAAGTACATATCCAAACAAATAAACTAAAGCTACTTAAGTAGTTCACAGAACTACTTAAAAATGCCACTGCGTAAAGCTTTTGACTGGCAACTAAAAAAATATTCGTTCTTTGGCAAATTGTGTGGAGTTTAAAAAGGATAAAACCTGAATGCCTTGGTGGCTTAAGGGATTATCCTTTTTAAACTCCATTTTATCACAATTTATGTCAAAGAACCAAAATGTTTAGGCCCGGCAAGTGCTTTATACAGTAAAACGTAATTATTTTAGAGTTGACCGTTTATCACCTTTTTTGAACAAAAGCTTGCACTTTTGCGTCTTAGGTCATAGCTTTGTGTGGTGAAGAACATGAATAACTATTGCTAAAAATTGAACAAATTACGCCAGAACTCGTTCTGGGGTAGTTAATATTGCGCTAAAACAAACATATCCCTTTTAAAAAACAACCGATCCCATGACACGTAAAATTATTGCACTGGGGATTGCGGTAGTGGCTTTGTTACACCTGGCCTTTCTACCTGCATCACATCGATTTACTTCGAGTGAAACCATAGATTCATTTGAATCGAATGAAAAGCTTACTTTCAGTAGGCTTCAAACTGCACTCACTCAAATTGAACTTCCCGAAGAAGAACACAATACACAAAAATATGTGAATTGGTATTTCTCCAAGAAAAAGCGAGATGCTGAAATTATTCTTGGAAAATCTCCGATGTATCTTCCTCTTATTGAATCTTACATCAATGAAATGGGTTTGCCGGAAGAGCTTAAATACCTTCCAATCGTGGAATCCGCCCTTAACCCTAAAGCAATCTCTTCAAGAGGTGCTGTAGGCTTATGGCAATTGATGCCAAGAATCGCTCGTATCTATGGTTTAACGATCGACGCAAATGTCGACGAAAGAAGAGACCCGCACAAGTCTACCAAAGCAGCCCTTCAATTCCTTTCTGACCTATATGATGAATATGGCGACTGGACGTTGGCAATGGCTGCTTACAACTGTGGCGCTCCCAGAATGAATAAAGCCATTCGCTTTGCTGATAGCAAAAACTTTTGGGATGTAATGCCTTACCTTCCAAAAGAAACACAAAGATATGTGCCTAAAATTCTAGCTGCTGCTTATCTGGTAAACTATTACCCTTACCACAATATCGAACCAGATTATTTGGATTTTGAATTGCTTTACACCGAAGGGCATACTGTAAATCAAAAAATTAATCTTAGAGAACTTGCGGAAGCAGTGGATGTCCCTTTAAAAACGATTGTAAAGCTCAATCCTTCTTACAGAAGAACATTCATTCCTGCCAATGAGAAAGGAAATGTACTGACGCTTCCCAAAAATACATGGGAAACTGCATTTGCTTTCCTGGATGGAGAGAATGAAGTAGTTGAATAAAAATTATTGGAAAAGTACAAAACATGAGCCATCCCGAAAATTCGGGATGGCTCATGTTTTGTACCAATGCTTCTCGTTTTGGAAATCCAAAAACAAACTTACGCCGCTTCGCGGCGAATTTCTTTTTTGAGGGGCCCGAGAGGGCAAGTTTGCTTCGCAAACTTGCCCTCTCGGGCCCCTCAAAAAAGAAGTTTCGCGCCGTAGGCGCATTTATTTTGCAAATAACTGATTCATATCTTTAAATGCTTTAAATTCAAGAGCATTCCCTGATGGATCAAGAAAAAACATGGTAGCCTGTTCTCCAACCTCTCCTTTGAATCGAATATAAGGCTCTATAACAAGGGCAATTCCTGCTGCTTTGATGCGCTCGGCTAATGCTTCCCACTCTTCCCAAGGGAGTACTACGCCATAATGCGGCACCGGAACATCGTGACCATCCACGGCATTATGGTGTAGCGCATCAGGGCCTGGATGATCTTCTTTTAAATGTGCGACAAACTGGTGGCCGTAGAGATTAAAATCAATCCAATGATCAGAACTGCGACCTTCTTTACAGTTAAGTATTTCCCCGTAGAAATATCGAGCAGCTTCTAAATCGTGAACTGGCACGGCAATATGAAATGGTGATAAACTCATAAGCTTTTTTTGTTATTATTAGACTTTATTTTGAATCACTATCTCAGAATAAAGTCTATTATCTCAGCAATATATTCCTTAAGCCCAATAGCAACAGCCGCTCGATTGTGTTCTCCCTCAAATGAAACAATTCTTCTCTCCGGATGGCCTTTGGTAAACTTCAAACTGAGAATAACTGTTATTTAAGTAGTTCACGGAAATAGACCATATAAATAATCTTTGCTCTCTGTAGAAGTATTTTTTGCTTGGAGATCGACACTTTTTTGGGATTTTTCTTCGAAAAATCCCAAAAAAGTGTCGATCTCCAACTCAAAAACCTTCCTGCCAAGGGCATCGATAGTTTATTCAGTTTAAATCCGTGAACTACTTAAACTTCTTGCTCTAATAAAATCGTTTTTCCCAGTTTTGTTTTTTCTAATTGATATAAATCTTTACGTCGATCTTTAAGGTTTTGAACACTGCCATGAGCATGAAGCTCCTTAAGCAAGTCTACATTCACATCCGCAATCAAGGTCATTTCAGTATTTGGAGTAGCTTCCGCTTTAATTCCATTATTAGGAAAAGCAAAATCCGAAGGAGTAAACACAGCCGATTGAGCGTACTGAATATCCATATTGTTAACCTTAGGAAGATTTCCTACACAACCGGCAATTGCCACATAACACTCATTTTCAATAGCCCTTGCCTGAGCACATCTACGCACACGCGTATAGCCGTTTTGAGTGTCCGTGAGGAAAGGTACGAATAGAACCTGCATTCCCTCATCAGCCTGAAGCCTGGCCAGCTCAGGAAACTCCACATCGTAGCAAATTAAAACGCCAATCTTTCCACAATCAGTATCGAAAACCTGGATGCGATCACCACCAACCATACCCCATGCAGAAGCTTCACTTGGCGTAATATGAACCTTCTCGTATTGCTCAATAGTCCCGTCCCGGCGACAAAGGAAGCCGACGTTCAGAAGGGTATCTCCCAGCATGAAAGGCATGCTTCCGGTAATAATATTAACATTATAGCTAATTGCGAACTCGCTGAATTTATGCTTTAAAGGCTCGGTATAGCTTGCTAGTTTACGAATGGCATCTGCCTCAGAAAGGTGATTGTAAGAAGCCATCAAAGGAGCGTTGAAAAACTCGGGAAAGAGGATGAAATCACTTTTGTAATCACTGACGGCATCGACGAAATACTCAATTTGCTCGCAAAGCACATCCAAATTGGAAAAAGAGCGCATTTGCCATTGCACTAAGCCGATCCGAATAACCGACTTAGCAGCATTGACCAATACTTCTTCCTGATCATAATATATGTTATTCCACTCCAGCAGGATGGCATAATCCATAGATTCGTCATCTCCGGGCATATAATCTTTAATGACTTTTTTGACGTGGAAGTCATTCGACAGCTGAAAAGTTAGGGTAGGATCATAAACTTCTTTATGCTTTACTTTTTCAATATAAGCTCTAGGGGAGATTTCATGAGCAAAGTTCTTGTAATTCGGGATACGCCCTCCGAACATAATGGATTTGAGGTTAAGGTTTTCACAGAGTTCTTTTCGGGCTTCATACAAGCGCCTTCCCAGGCGCATACCGCGGTAATCAGGATGGATAAAGACCTCTATCCCGTAAAGGACATCCCCCTTATCGCTGTGAGTAGAAAAGGTAAAATTGCCTGTTACCTGACGATAAGTGTGTTTTTCACCGAATTTTTTATAATCAATTATTATGGAAAGGGCACTGCCTACTACTTTATTATTTACGAGTATACAAAGCTGGCCGTCGGGAAAAATATCCAGCAGTTTTTTTATGTGGTGCTCTTTCCAGTAAGCATTTGGCCAATTAGCATAAGCTTTGATCATTGAAGATTTAAGCTCCAGATAATCATCCATTCTTAAATTACGCAACTCAATTTTCGTTCCTTCAGTCATTGTAAATTTATTCTTTGTAATAGTTTTTAAAAAATAAAGGAAGATGGCGGAGCGCGGCAAGTTGCTTGTACTTAGCTCCTACATCTTCAGCGGGAGAGCCAAAGTAGGTTTTTCCGGCCTCCAGGTTCTTGGTTACCCCTGATTGCGCAAACACTACTACCCGATCTCCGATAACGAGATTTTGTGAAATCCCGACTTGCCCGTAAAGAATGGTATGATCACCAATGATCGTCTTTCCTCCAACGCCTACCTGGCCGGCAAACAGACAATGCTTCCCGATAACAGCTCCGTGGCCGATATGTATCTGGCTATCGAATTTAGTCCCTTCACCAATGACGGTATCTCCGGAAACCCCTTTGTTAATGGTACAGGCCGCGCCAATTTCCACGTTGTTGTGAATTATAACACGACCTCCGGAATGCCATTTCAGCAACTCCTTTTCTGTACGTTTGTAATAAAACGCATCTGTGCCAATGATAGAGCCTGCCTGGATGTTTACATTGTCTCCAATAATAGTATGATCGCCGATGTAAGAATTGGCCTGGATATAACAGTTTTTTCCGATCTTGACATTATGGCCGATGGCTACATTAGGTTCGATGATCGTACTCGGGTCTATTTCTGCGGATTCACTTATGCTGGAAGTAAGAGGAATAAATAACCGATGTTCTTTAACAAGGCCATTGTAAGCTTGAAATGGTTCTTCATGAAGCAAAATGACCTTACCTTCTGGACATTCAGCCCTTTCATTTAGGATAATAATACTTGCCTCAGACTTCAGTGATCGCTGAAAATATTTAGGGATATCGGAAAAGGTAATATCTCCTTTTTCCACTTTGTGAATTTCATTAATACCAGTAGCGATGATAGAATCGTCACCGATAATTTCTGCGCCAATTTTCCGGGCAATTTCTTTAACAGGTATAGGGTGTGGGAACTTCATGGTAATTTTTTAAGAAGGGTTGATTAATGAGCTTCAAGCCAGTTTTCCCCTACTCCCATTTCAACAACAATAGGAACAGATAGGCCTGGAAGAGCCGATTTCATCTTATCTTCAACGATATTTTTTAGTTGATCTAATTCTGGTTTGTAAACATCAAACACCAGTTCGTCATGTACCTGAAGAATCATTTTAGATTTCAAATGCTGTTCTTTAAGTACTTGGTGTATATTGATCATAGCCACTTTAATCAAATCTGCTGCGGAGCCCTGTATAGGAGTATTGATGGCAATTCTTTCCGCATTTCCTCTGGCCAGGCTACTCCTTGAGTTGATATCTCGCAATTGACGCCGTCTTCCGAGTAAAGTTGTAACAAACCCCTGTTCTCTACCTTTCTTAACGATCTCATCCATATAAGTTTTGAGGCCCTTATATTGTTCGAAGTATTGATCAATAAGTTCTTTTGCTTCCTTTCGGCTAATTTCCAACTGGCGGGAAAGATTTGTAGATCCTGCGCCATATACAATACTAAAATTAACGGTTTTGGCTCTGTAACGTTGCTCTTTCGTCACTTCATCGAAAGGAACACCAAATACGCGCGAAGCCGTCGCACGGTGAATATCTTTACCTTCCTGAAAAGCCTCAAGCATTGCCTCATCTTTGCTAATTTCTGCGATCAGGCGCAATTCAATCTGGGAGTAATCCGCAGCGAGCAAGAGGTGTTCCTCATCCCTTGGAATAAAAGCCATTCGCACCTTTCGGCCTTCCTCTGTGCGTACAGGAATATTTTGAAGATTTGGATTATTGGAACTCAATCTGCCCGTTGCTGCCAAAGCCTGATTAAAAGAACTGTGAATACGGCCAGTGCGTGGGTTGATCAGCTTGGGCAATGCATCTACATAAGTGGATTTTAACTTTGTCAAACCACGATGCGCGAGAATATCCTCAATGATGGGGTAATCCTTCGCCATTTCAACAAGCTTTTCTTCGCTGGTAGAATACTGTGCTGTTTTGGTTTTCTTCCAACGATAAGGCAAGTTCATTTTATCAAAAAGCACTTCACCCACCTGGCGGGGAGAAGACAAATTGAATTCCGTTCCCGCAGCATCGTATACCTTTTTTTGAAGCATTTGGATTTTTTCTCCCAGCTCTACAGAATAGCTAGCTAAAGTAGCGGTATCCAGGTTTACGCCGCAATGTTCAAGATCGACTAAAACACTAATTAAGGGTACTTCTAGTTCGTAGAAAAGCTTTTCAAAGCCTTCTTTCTTAATTTGAGGCTCAAAATATTGTTGAAGCTGAAGGGTAATATCAGCATCTTCAGCAGCGTAATCGACGACCTTTTCCACGGGGACATCGCGCATATTCAGTTGATTCTTACCTTTTTTACCAATCAATTCAGTAATAGAGACGGGTTGGTACTTCAAATATGTTTCGGAAAGGTAGTCCATATTATGGCGAAGTTCCGGTTCGAGGAGGTAGTGAGCGATCATGGTGTCAAATAAAGCCCCTTGTACCTCTACATCATACCATTTCAGGACGATCATGTCGTACTTAAGGTTCTGTCCTACTTTGATGATCTCTGTATTTTCAAAGAAAGGCCGAAGCTGATCGACTATTTTTTGGGCTTCGCTTTTGTCATCCGGAACCGGAACATAAAACGCCTCCCCCGGCTTAAAAGCGAAGGAAAAGCCCACTAGCTCAGCTAAATTTGCATCTACACTTGTCGTTTCAGTATCAAAACAGACAATTTTTTCGCGAAGCAATTTTTCAAGCAGATCATCAATAGCTTCCGCTCTATCTACCAGAAAATAATTATGTGTCGTATTTTCAATATTGTTTTCTGCGACAGAGTGAGCCGGAGGCACTTTGGGGGCAGTATTTTCATTTTTAAAAAGGTCACCCTGGGTGCTTTGAGGCGTTTTCTCCTCTTCGCCCAGAACAGACTTTGCAAGAGTACGGAATTCCAGTTCCTTAAAAATGTCAGACAAGGTTTCCCGATCAAAAGGATCAAGACAAAATTGATCTTCATCGAATTTTATAGGAGCTTCCGTATTGATTTTCGCCAGGGTTTTAGAAAGCCTTCCCTGTTCGGCAAATTCAATGACCCGTTCTTTTTGTTTGCCTTTTAATTCATGAGCATTATCTAAAAGACCTTCTACAGAATCGTATTTCTCCAATAATTTGGCGGCCGTTTTGGGGCCGATCCCCGGAATACCCGGAATATTATCCACACTATCTCCCTGGAGGCCCAGCATATCAACGACCTGATCAACTCTTTTGATGTTCCATTTTTCCAATATTTCCGGAACGCCCATAATATCAACGCCATTCCCTTGGCGGGAAGGCTTATATAAAAAAATATTTTCACTGACGAGCTGTCCAAAGTCCTTATCAGGTGTAACCATGTACACTTTATAACCTTCTTTCTCTGCCTGTTTTGCCAAGGTTCCTATCACATCATCCGCTTCATAGCCATCAACGGTAACGATAGGAATTTTAAAAGCTTCCAGAATGCGGAAAATGTAGGGGAAAGCAAGGGTAATATCTTCGGGTACTTCTTCGCGATTGGCTTTGTACGGCTCATACATTTCATGTCGGAAGGTAGGAACACTCGTATCAAATGAGACTGCAATATGGGAGGGTTTTTGGCTTTGAAGAAGATCCCAGAGTGTTCTTAAGAAACCTGCGATAGCAGAAGTATTCAGCCCTTTAGAATTTATGAGCGGGCGGGTGATAAAGGCGAAATGCGCCCGGTAAACGAGGGCGTGTCCGTCAAGTAAGAATAGCTTTTTTTCCGACATAGATTAATGTGTTTCTTTTTGGGCTGTAGAAAATAGTTACCATTTCAGCCTTGTCAGCTAATTTAGGTTAAAATTTTGAATAAAGCTTCAAATTTTTTTCGCGGGAAACGAACCTAATGCGCACAGGAAATCAGATAAAGGAATTTATCAATGCATTTGCTCCACAACCAACAATTCTCGCCCTAGAAAATAAACGCGCCTCCAGCGCGAAATTCCTCTTCAGAGGGGACCTTTAGGCCCCCTCTAAACCAAATTCCGCCAAGAAGTGGCATAAATTTTCTAGTTCTTTGACATAAATTGTGGAAAATGGAACTTCAAAATGCTAACCCTTTCAGCCACAAGGGCATTCAAGGCTTATCATTTTGAAGTTCCACACAATTTATCAAAGAACGAATTTTCTTTTGGATTTCCAAAACAAATGCTGCTTCACATCTACTCAATAAACCTAGTGCTTCAGCCGTTCCCCGCTATTCGTTAACCGTTAACCGTTCCCCGTTCCCCGCTATTCGTTCCCCGCATTAACAAGTTGCCCACTCAGGCGAAGCAGATCTACCTCAGTAATCTTCATATTATAGATGGCATTGACCAAAGCTAAATTCGCATTGACAAAGCGGACCTGGATGGCTCTGTAATCGAAGGAATTAATGATCCCTCCCCGGAAGCGCTCTTCAGCGATATTTAAGTTTTGCCGGGCATTATCTAATAGGCCACGGCTTAGATTTACGATTTCAAGCTGCGATTGGTAATTGGTGTAAGCATTTTCGAGATTATTGCTCAAGGTCTGTTTAAGATCTTCAACTTCCAATTGGGCAATGATCTCTTCCTTTTGAGCATTTTCAATATTTCGCTTACGTTGGCCCCCATTGTATAAGTTGTAAGTAGCTGAAACGTTGACAAATCCATTGAAGGTATTTGCTCTGGCATCGTCAATGGTTTGAAGTACCGTTCCGCTTTCAAAGTTAAAAACCTGTTCGCCATTTGCAAGGCTGGCGTTAAATGTAGTTCCTGCGTTCAGGCTTACTGTTGGTAGTTTAGCGGCTTCCTGAATACGAGTATTTATGTTGGCCAATTCTCTTGCCAGTTTCGCCAGCTCCAAGTTGTTGTTGGAAGCCAGCATCTCTTCTTTAAGAGAAGCTTTATCAATTGCAAAAGGTTCGAAAGAAAGGGAATCGGTCAGGTTGTAACGTTGGCTTAAGTCCTCCGTTCTCATTGCAGTGTTAAGATTTTGCATAGCGGTGTTGAGCAATCCTTGTTGACGAACATAAGCAATGGAGTCATTCAGATAAGCATCTTGCACCTGCAACAGGTCAAAGGTTACCGACTGGCCGAATTCTTTTTTAACTTCCTGATATTTTATCTGATCGCGAGACAGATCGAGTACTGTTTTAAAAACATTTAATTCTTCTTGTCTCAGCAAGGCATTGAAGTAGGCAAGGCTAACTTCCTGGACAATGGTTTCTATAGTGCTATTGACATTGATGTCGCTTTGATTAACGAGTTCTTCGAATTGTTGTTTGGAAAAACGGATGCGATGGCCATCAAAAAGCGTCCAGTTAAGGGCTAAACCAGGAACAAGAGCGTTATTTAAATTTGTTTGCTCAATTACAATAGATGCAGGGTTTTCTTGAAAGGTAAAGGCGTTCCTGAAGTCAAGAGTTGCAGCAATCTCCGGGGTACGGCCAGCGTTAGCCCAGGTATTATTATTCTTAGCTATAGCTACTCTTTCTTTTTGCGCTTTAACAGAAAAGCTGTTCTCCAAGCCTTGCTTGATAGCATCGGATAAACTCAGCGCCTGCTGAGCTTCCATGTTAAAGCAAAACAAGATAAAAAGCAGGCTGCAAATTGAGGCTGATCGCTTCATTTAATATGATGTTCTTTTTTAAAAATAGTGTTTTTTGTTTCCCGAAGGTACCAATGCTGGTTCCGAAGTCATCTCGGAACCAATGCTGTAAATCTACACAGCACGTAAACCTTTTAGTTCTTTGACAAATTCTATGGAACGGACTTTTAGTTCTTTGACAAATTGTGTTGAACGGGACTTTTTAAATAAACGCCTCCATCATTGTAAACATCGTTCTGACTATGGCTGCCAAAACAGCAAGGCAGATTACCCCCGCAAACAACCACAGGAAAAAATAACTTTTTCTACCTGCATAAGCAGGCTCAACTGTTTCCAAACCAGGCTTTACACCTTCCCAAACATAAACGGTGTACACTTTTACCCGATTCACAAAAATTAAGAGCACCGGTAAAAGTCCGAGAATGATAAAAGTAACCACTAACAAGCCAAAAGCCACAGATGAAGCCATCGGAATGAGAAACTGTGCTTGCAGGCTTCGCTCTCCCAACAGTGGCATCAACCCAGCTACGGTTGTAATGGACGTCAATAAAATAGGGCGAAAACGGGAAATACCCGTTTTATAGATCGCTTCCATTTGATCTTCTCCTTCTTCGATTAAGTCATTATAGGTTGTAACAAAAACCAAGGCATCATTCACCAAAATACCCACCAGTGCGATGATCCCTAAAATTGAAAGCAAGCTGATTTGCAGCCCCATTACGTAGTGCCCCCATGCTGCTCCGATGAAACCGAATGGAAGCAAGGTAAAGACGACAATCGTTTGTGAAATAGACCGAAAAGTAAGGGCAATCACAAAAAACATGAGCAACCCAATAACCGGCATGATCACCTGCATGGATTTCGTTGTTTTTTCCTGCTCCCGGTTTTGCCCTTCATACAAGGCCTGTACAGAAGGGTAGTTCGCTAATATCCTCGGAACGATCTCACTTTTTACAGAAGCTGTTATACTACTAACGGAAACCTGATCACTCGATACCTCTGCTTCGACTTTCACTTCTCGCTTCCCGTCAATATGGTTTATAGAGATAATACCTTTTTCAATTTCAACATCTGCGATTTCAGAAAGTGGAAACTCCCGGCCATCATTAAAGCGAACACGCATATCTTTTAACTGGCTGATACTACCCCGATCCAACTCATCATAGCGGACCCATACCCTTACCTCATCACGGCCCCTTTGAAGCCTTTGCACTTCACTGCCAAAAAAGCCCGAACGGACCTGGCCTATTATTTCTTGCAGATTCAGGCCGAGGTATTTCGCTTTATCTTTTAACTTCAGATTCACTTCTCGCAAGCCTTCCTGATTATTATCTACAACATCCTTAAGCTCTGCCAGCGACGTAAGCTCTGCTTTTACTTTTTGCGTTGCCTCTTCAAGCTGCTCATAATTATCGCCGATCAATGAAATCGAAATGGGTTTTCCAAAGGGCGTTGAACTTCCATAGGTCAGCACTTCGGCATCGTAAATCGAGCCCGCTTCCTTTCGAACAGCATTCGTAACATCCCTTACCTCCATAGAATCCCGGGACTCTCCGTCGATTACCGTAATGATTAATTCGCCTTGATAGGTTGTAGGTCCAAGTACTTTCTGGATTTGCTCAATAGGCTTCTTTTCCCCATTAAAATAATGTTGACTTAGCTTTTCATTCGCCCTCCAGGCAGCTTCTGAAATATGATCGAGCCATTTTTCAGTTATATGCTCCCGCGTACCCGCCGGCATTTGCAAGGTAACATTAATATTGTCCCGTTCAATAACAGGGAAAAAAGTCCCTTTAATAATTCCACCAAACAAAGCACCGAAGGTTATAAAAAGTAAGCCCAGTACAAAAGCAGTGGTTATTCCCTTGTTTTGAATACAAAAGCGCAAACCTGGCGCATATAATTTATCGCGCATCCAGGCCATAAATTGATCGAAATAACGCGTAAGCAGATATTCCTTTTGATCAGGCGAAAGGGCTTTCGAGTGCCCTACGTGTGTTGGCAGAATGAAAGCTCCTTCTACCAATGAAAAAATCAGTGATAAGATTACTACAACAGCCATTTCACCGAAAAAATCTCCAAGCCGTCCATCGATAAAGAAGAAAGCTGAAAATGCAATCACTGTAGTCACAATTGCAGAAAATACCGCAGGAAGCACCTTCATAGTGCCTGTAATGGCTGCCTGCAAGCGAGGCGCCCCCCGCTCGTATTCCTGATAAATACTCTCACTGATCACAATACCATCATCGACCAGAATACCAATCACCAGTATCATCCCAAATAAGGAGATGACATTTATAGTTACATCTAATAGATAAGCAAATAAAAACATACCGGCAAAGGAGATCGGGATAGCAATAGCTACCCAAAGCGCCAGACGCCAGTGTAGAAAGATGGCCAGCAGAATGGATACAATGATAAATCCCTGAATACCATTTTTAGTCAATAAAGCGATACGTTGGCGCAGTGCCACCGTTCTATCCTGAATCAACTCTGCTTTTACAACATCATTTTTTTTATTAAATTCATCCAGATATCCCTCCGTCGCACCTGATAAAGGAATTTTAACCGGAGTTCCAAACAGGTTCATATCCACAAGATAAAGCGGATCACGGCCGAGCAGCATATTTTTTATTGTGATCATATCTTCTTCGATCGTACTGGAAACATTAAGTACAACCGATGGCTTATCATTGAGATAAGTTCTGTTGGGGTCGTCGGCCCATTTATCACGTATATCGGCTACCTGATGTAAGCGAACTACGCTACCATTCGGATTGGTTTTTACGACAATATCCAGGAGCCCCTGGGCATAATACTCTTTGTTGCGTGCTCTTACCAGCAATTCCTCATTTTCCGTTTTGATGGTTCCGCCTGTGATTTCCAAATTAGCAGCGCGGACAGCCTGAGTAGCCTGAGCAAAGGAAAGGGAATAAGCTCTAAGGTCTTTTTCGCGAAAAGCTATTTCAATTTCTTCATCGGGGAAGCCCGAGACAGTCACTTTTGAAATGCCGTCCATAGCCAGCAGATCATCCTCAACCTGACGAGAAAAACGTTTTAAGGTTTTCAGGTCTGTATTCCCGGTAAGTGCAAAGGTGACGGTAAGCTCCAGGTTTTCCACTTTGTAGATGACCGGCGGTTCCATATCCACTGGGAAAGAACTGATTTGATCTACGGCATTATTGACATCCTGAAGCACCAGGTCCGTATTTCGACCTCTGATCACCTCAACGTCTATAGTACCGCTATTTTCCTTAGAGACTGAAGTCACCCGTTCAATCCCTGTAATCCCTTTAAGGTTCTCCTCGATCTTTGTAATGACTCCCTCTTCAATTTCTTCTGGCGAAGCTCCCGGGAAAACAATTTGAATTTTGATAAGGCGGCTGGGGTTTTGCGGAAAGAATGTGGATTTCATCAGTAAAGCCCCGAAGATTCCGATAAGCAGAATAGCGAACATGAGCAGGTTGGCTGCTATCGGATATTTTATAAAGTAATTAAGAATACTTTTCATGATTGAATGATGTCAAGATTGAGCGATGGATTTTATTTTGACTGCTGCACTTTCATGCCTTCGTAGGCCCCCGGGATTCTTTGAGCCAGCAGTACCGTACCCTCTTCCAGTCCACGAACCACTACCGTATTAGGATTCATTTTGACCACCTCCACAGGTGTAAGAGCAAGAACAGAATCGTTTATTACATATACTTTGGACTGATCGACGAGATAGTCGCGATCAATCTCGAGAACATCTTCAATAGTACCTGCCTGTACTTCCCCTTTGAGATACATTCCTGCTTTAAGGCCACTACCATTGACGCTAATATAAATTGTTGCCGATTGAGTATTCGGGTCAATCTGATCATTAATCCGCTTGACGGTTCCATTCCATTCTGTATCAAAATCTTCTGAATAAAGGCGGGCTCTTTGACCTGGGCGGATCAGTTTTAACTCTTTCAGGGGCATGGTAGCTTCCAGTTCGAAATTAGAAGTATTCATCAATGTACCCACTTTTTGGCCAGCTCTTACCACAGCACCAACATTAATGAGAGACTCCGTGACCACACCAGCGAAGGGAGCATATACAGTATATTTTTTCAATCTTGCTTCAGCACTGCGGATAGTATAAAACTGGCTGAGTACATTTTTAGAAGCAATGAATAATTTTTCTTGCTCATTGAGTGGTTCCGGAAAAGATGTGAGCGGTTTACGCTCATCAAATTGATTTAGGTAAGCTTTCCATTGCGGGAAACTTTCCGGATAGTCAATTTTTAAATCCGGCATGAATTGAGTGATAGCATTCAAAAGGTTGCTTTTCTGGGAAAGCAAACTCAAGCGTGCCTCTTCCTGATCGATTTCCAAAAGCACATCGCCCTTTCCAAATCGCGCTCCTTCTTTAAAAGGATGCGAGCTACTTTTAAGCGCCCCGGTCACTTCAGCAAAAACATCGATTTTGTTAAAGGCCACCAGGCGGCCCTGAACATCTACGATTTCTGGCAAGGCTTCTTTCTTAACAGTTACGGCCTCCACCATTGGGATCAAGGCCCCGGCAGCAGCTTGGGGGCCCCCTTGTTTTTTCTGAGGTCCTTTCCCTTGAGAACTCATGACCATAGTAATGCCGACCGCTCCGAAAAGGACAAGTACAGCAACAATCAGACTAATAGTTTGGCGTAGAAACTTACTCATAGCGATGGTTCTTTTCTCGTGATTTTATTTGGTTGCAAGAACAACTATTTTGATAGATTTTCAAAAATTTTTCTCAATACATTTTTACAAATTTCTATATCCTTTTCCTCAATTCCATCCAATGCTTTTTGACTCAGTTCGAAAGCAAGCGGTAAAGTCTTTTCTTTTAACTCTTTTCCCTTATGCGTCAAAAAAACTTTATTATGCCGCTTATCTTTTTCGTCTGCTACACGCAGCACGACATTGTCCTTCTCTAAGCCCGCGACCACGCGAGTTATAGTACCTTTGTCGCGGCAGGAGAACTCTGCCAGCTCCTTCTGGTAACGACCATCTTTGATCCAAAGCTGAAGCAGCACCGGCCATTGTTCACCATGAATGCCAATGCCATGTTCTACGAAACTTTTAGAAAGTTGCCGCCCCATAAGACGACCGCTCCGGTTCATCAGAAAACCGATAGCTTCCTCTATGTTAAAACCTGCTGATGCCATTTCATTTAGTTGTAATTGCAACTGAACATATAATACCGAGAAAGGTTTAACGAATACGCGTGAAACGAAGGACGGAAAACGGGGAACGAAGGGCGGGAGTAATGATTTTTTAACTTTGTTAAAAAAATGATCGCAAATGGAAGTGGTTAAGGGTAAAGCAAGCTTTACTCTTAAGTACATCCATCCATTTGTAAGCAAAAAAATATTTATGAGTTTGGAGGAAGCCATAGTTTTGATAAGAGATGGGGTCAACCCTGAACACCAGACATGGATTGACTTGGGGGCAGGGACGGGTTTGTTTACTCTTGCATTAGCGGAACTACTCACGCGGGAGCATACTATTATTGCAGCAGACAAAAACCCACATGCTCTTTATCGTCTGAATTCGCCAAGATTTCAGATTGCGGAGGCAGATTTTAACAGTCCGATGGATTTACCCGTGGCTGACGGTATTTTGATGGCCAATACGCTTCATTACGCCAGTGATCCAATTAAAGCCTTAAAGAATATATTGCAGCATCTTCGAAAAGGAGGAACTTTTCTTTTAATTGAATATGATATGAGCGAAGCACTCAAGCCTTGGGTGCCTTATCCTGTTCCTTTTGAGCTGTATAGAAAAATAGCGCGGGAAGTAGGTCTTTCGGCTCCTAAAAAATTAAAGGAGATGCCCTCTAGGTATGGCCCCCAAAATATCTATTCTGCAATAACTTTTTTCGGTGAACGGGGAACGGAAAACGGTTAACGGTTAACGGAATAGCCAATTAAGGCCAAAGGCCTTAATTTCATTACTCCGTTCCCCGTTCTCCGTTCCCCGCTATTATTGTTTTCTTCTTTGGCTACTAACACAAAAGCGAGGCCCATGGAAATAGCACTTCCGATACCAGTAGAGAAGCCGATAATGAAGCTCCCCGTAGCGATGCCCATGCTGATGCCCACGGATGCACCAAGTAATATTCCTATGGATAACCAGGTTGTTTGATTCATATAAACAGATTATGGATTATTCAGGTAGTTTTCCCATTTTAGAAATTATTCGAAAGTTATATTAAGTAAAACAAAATAGAAAAGCAAGAAAACTATGCGTTTAGGGTTTAAAATCGACGAACCTACAACAAGCAGGGCATGGAAAGATGAATACGGGTGTATTTCATTTTGTCGCTGCCTGCAAGAGAAAAGGTTATTTTTGTAGACTTGTTCTTTAACTACTGATGGAGCGAAAGAACAAGCCTAATAATTTTCCTCTACCCAAGCCTTGAGCCGCTCCATACCTTCATCTATGGAAATGATGGGCCGATACTCCAAATCTCGTTTGGCAGCCGAGATATCATACCAATGAGGGCGGGTTAGATGCTTTGCTACTAAGGGGGTAATTGGCGGCTCTGAATTCAGTCCAAGTAATCTATATGTCTTTTGAAAGAACGCTCCAAGGAATAAAGCTATTTTAGGATTAATACTTTTGTCAACAGGAGGTAAGTCTCCAGTTTCCAGAAGGCGATTAAAAAATTCTCGAATAGGGATTGGATCATCTTGAGAAAGAAAATAAGTTTTTCCACCTATTGTGGAAGGGCTTTTTTGCATAACTTTGAAAGCCTGTAAATGCGCATAAACAGCATTATCAATATAGATTGTATCTACCAAAGAATCGCCTTTCCCAGGAAGTCGAAGCCTATTTTTTTGCCTTTGCTCAAAAAGACGAGGAAGAAAATGGTGATCTCCGGGGCCCCAAACTAAATGAGGGCGAAGCGAACAAGTGATAAGTGAAGGGCTATAAGCCCGGATGACAGCTTGTTCGGCAATCGCTTTAGTTTGAGGATAGTAAGCATCATATTTTTTGGGGTAAGGAAGGCTTTCATCTTCACCTTCAATCCCTCCCTGAAAAACGACACTCGGAGAACTTGTAAAGATCAAATAATGGATATTCAGTTCTTTACATGCTTTTATTATATTATTTGTACCTATCACGTTTGTTTCGTAAAAAGCGGAATATTTATCCCACATACTCACTTTGGCAGCCACATGGAATACGGCTTCACAACCATTCATGGCTGTTTTCAATTTATCGTAATCCGATAAGTTCCCTTGAATGTGAACGGCTCCAAGTTGATCCAATTTGTTATAGTTGCTTCTCGAATAACTTACCACCTCATAGCCCTCTTTGGAGAGTAATTTGACAATTCCAAAGCCTAAAAAACCACCTCCACCAGTTACGAATACCTTCATTTTTTTTCTTTATAAGTTCTAAATGCTTTTTTTCGTGCAGCCCAAACTGCAAGTTTTTCCCTGAATATTTTAGCATTATGTCGAATATCAACCGGAAAAGAAGCATGAAAAAGGATAGTTTTGATATCCTTTGTTAATTCGTTTTCGGCAGCTAACGTTAATAGCTCTCTTTTAATTTTTTCCTTATTTGATCCACAGGCTTCTTTGTCAAGTTCTACGCATAAGACAGCATCAGCGTTTACTTCAACAAGCGCTGTTCTATGTACTTGCGGATGTTTATTGAATATAGACTCGCACTGTACAGTATATAGTTCTTTGTTTGCTATTTTTACCCGATGCGATTTCCGGCCACAAAACCATAAATTGCCTGACTCATCTTTGTAGGCCAAATCGCCCATGCGATGCCAGAAACCATCTCCGTCTTTGATTTTAGCTAATTTAGTGGCCGCATTGCGATTGAAATAAGCCCGCGTTACGTTCTTTCCTTTAACAACGATCTCCCCTATGTTCCCTGAAGCTAGTTCTAGGTCATCTGACCATGAGGGAATAGGGTCATCTGAAATTCGAATGATCTTTGCCTCAAGGGTGTCTACTGTTTTTCCGATACAAACACCGCTTCCGCTTGCAGTTTGTTTTTGTATCTGGGTTTTAAGTAAGTAGTGGCTGCCAATTGAAGTTATGGGCATAGCCTCAGTCGCTCCATAAGGCGTAAAAATTTGAGTGTCTGGGTTTAGCATGCTGGAAAACCGTTTTAAAGCTTTTTCCGGAACCGGAGCTCCCGCAGAGAGCACTCTCTTTAAACTTGGCAATCGGATTCCGTTGGCTTCCCCGTATCGCCCAACCCGGTCTATCAAAGCAGGAGAACCAAACATGCTAGTCACTTTAAATTGATGGATTGTCTTAATAACACGTTCAGGAGCTACTTGAGCAGGCTTTGTGGGATTCATGTCGGGGATTATACTGCTAACCCCTAAAGTTGGGTTAAAAAGGGCAAAGGGAGGGAAAGTAGGCAGGTCGATCTCCCCTGGCTGCATCCCAAAGGTATTTCGGATGATCTCTACTTGATGACACATATTACCATGGGTGTACATTACTCCTTTTGGAATGCCCGTTGAGCCACTGGTAAAAGTGATTCCGGATAAATCATCGGGCTGAGGGATTATGATATTTATCGGGCCATTAGGATTAACCTGTTTCTTTATACTTGATAGCGATTGTCCCCCAAAAAAGAATTTTGGCCCAACAGTTACCACTTTTTTAATTGTTGACTTTCCCCACCCAAGAAGTGAGCGGGCCATATGAGCTTTGGCTATGCCGATAAAACCTATTGGCTTGGCCTCATCAATACATTTTTTCAAATTTTTGATTCCTATTCCCGGATCAATAAAGACTGGAATAATCCCTGACATGAGGAAGGCAAAACAGATGGTAAAAAACTCCAGACTCGGAGGAACCATAAGAACCACCCTATCCCCTTTTTCAAAACCAGAACTTAACAATCCCTCTGAGATTCGTCTGGTTTCATCGGCGAGTTCCTGAAAACTAACTTCCCTGTAAGGGATTATTCCGTCTGGAGGCAGTTTTTTCCCTGGGGCTTCAGGAATGGCAATTGCTAACTTGTCAGGTTGCGAATTGGCCATTTGGAATATTGACGATGCAAGATTATATGGATTCATACCAAAATAGCTTAGGATATGGAAGTAAAGAAGGAGAATTAATTACTCTGGAACATAAGTTAGTGTTGTTAGTTCCATTTTCCACAATTTGTCAAAGAACGATGTTGTTTTATCCTTTAATTTTTGATTAAAAAATTCAATACTAATGTTCCGATCTCTTCCTGGGCATCCTCTAGAATATAGTGACCACAATCTTCAAATCGATGTACTTCTGCTTGTGGGAAGTACTCTATCCATTTTTCCAGAAAATGCTTGTCAAATACAATGTCTTTCATTCCCCAGGCTATAAGCATAGGTGTGTTTCTAAATAAGTGTAAATGGTTTTGTATATCCGTAGCAAAATCATAGCCCGGATCACCTTTTCTCAAAGGAATGTCCTGAACAAATCTCAATATAGCGATTCTGTTTTGCCATGAATCGTAAGGAGCACAATAAGCACGACGGATTTCACGAGGCATTTTTTGGCGCCTAGTCCCGATTAGGGCAGCTCCAAGACCGAACCCATTAAAGGCTCTAACGATAAAGGCTCCGATCAGGGTGCGAGTCAGGCGTAATAAAAAAGGAAAGCTTTTTTTTACAGGAAGATGAAAAGCAGCCGTATTTAATATTATTAGTTTTTTAATGGATTCAGGATGTCGCCGAGCATAACTCATACCGATAGGTCCTCCCCAATCGTGCATAATCAATGTAATATTTTGGTGGACGGATTTGGCTTCCAGAAAGAACTCTAAGTCTTTTACTCTTTGGGAAAGAGTATAGCTGTATGCATTATCCTGCGGCTTGTCAGAATAGCCCATACCGATATGATCCGGAGCAAGGCAACGGTAGTAAGGGGCTAGTTTTTGGATCAGTTCCCGATAATAAAACGACCAGGAAGGGTTTCCGTGAAGCATCAACACTGTATCTCCATGGCCTTCCTCAATATAGTGATAGCGATGGCCTTCTATCGTTATAAAATGACTTTTAAAAGGATAAAGAGCCGGGCTTACTTTTGCCATAAATGAAACGTATGAAGGGATTATTTAAAATTAAAAATGATCAGCGATCCTCGCTTTGAAAAATAAACGCGCCTACAGCGCGAAATTCCTTTGAGAGGGAGGCCGAAAGGGCAATTTTGCGAAGCAAAATTGCCCTTTCGGCCTCCCTCAAAAGAAAATTTCGCCGCGAAGCAGCGTAAATTAATGATTATTCAAAGTTAAATTATTTCTAATTCTTCTCAACTTAATGGAACATAAGTTAATGAATATTAAATCCAAAAGAGATTCAGTTTTTAAGAAATCTTTGATATCTTTCAGGCGCTTACAGCGATTCTCGCTTTGGAATAGAAACGCGCCTAAGGCGTGAGCCGTTCTTTTTAAAGGTGTCATGAACTTGGTTTTGGATTTCCCGAGCTATAATCGCTAAGGTACTTAGTAATGTAAAGTTCTTAAATTCCCCAACATCAAATCTGTTTTCATGAATCGAATCTTTCCTCTTCCCCTTTACACTTTCATTAAAATTGTATTACGCAATGGAGGTCTTTCTAATAAAGGCTTGAGAAATGTACCGGCCTGGATATTAAAAACAACTCTATTCGAACCTTTACGTTGGTTTGAATTGACCTATAACCAGAAAGTTGCCCGGCACATCCTTGAAAAAGATCCCGTTTTCGTCCTTGGTTTTTATAGAAGTGGAACTTCTTTCATGCACTAGTTTTTAACGCAGGATGATCGCTTTGGTTACCATACCAATTTTCAGATGATCTTTCCCGATATGATGCTTGGCAGTGAACGCTGGCTATCTCCCTTTTTAGATTACCTTTGCCGGACTTTCAACTTCCGAGACCCGGTTCACAGAATACAAATGTCTTTTAAATATCCCGGAGAAGAAGATGCTGCGATGACGACGGCATTGGACCCCAAGGGGGCACAATGGGGATATGTTTTTCCAGAAATAATGATGGAACACTTCAAAAAATACGTTTTGTTTGAAAATATTCCAGATAAAGAGTTGAAGCAATGGAAGGAAGCATTTGTCTTTTTAATAAAAAAAATATCACTGGCGAACCGTGGAAAACAGTTGGTGTTAAAAAGCCCTCCCAACACCGCAAGAATAAAGCTGCTTTTGTCCATGTTTCCTAACGCAAAGTTTATCTTCATTCATCGCAACCCCTGGGAAGTTTATGCTTCAAATAAGCGATTTTGGAGCGTAACCAATAGAATTTACGCCTTGGGAAAAACAGATACTGTTGATATAAAGAATATAATTCTTAATACTTATTCCGCTATAATGAGTAAATATCTTTTAGAAAAAGATGCTATCCCCCCCGGCCAATTAATCGAAGTGCCCTATCAAGATTTTATTCAATATCCTATTGATAATATGCAAAAAATATATGAGACCCTCTTTCTAGATGATTTCAACTATTGTAAAGAAAGCATGAAGAAATACATTGAAAGCCAAAAAAGCTATAAACGTTTAAAGCATGCATTACCTTCTGAAGAAAAACAGGAAGTCTTTGAACGCTTAAAACCCTTTATGAAGCACTGGAACTATCCTTCATGAACTCAACTATTTCAGCTATCGTTTGATGAGCGAAGAGGTGCTCTACACTAATTTTGTATCCGTACATATTAGCTTTGGTGACTACCTGAATGCTTTGAATAGAGGCTCCTCCAAGCTCAAAAAAGTTATCGTGAACCCCTATTCGCTCAATACCCAGGACACTTTTCCAGATTTGGACCATAATTTCCTCTTTTTCATTGCGGGGTGCAACATAATTGGGATGGTTAGTGATTTCTTCCGGTATGAGGAGTGCCTTA
Source organism: uncultured Saprospiraceae bacterium (assembly GCA_964537285.1). GTDB lineage: Bacteria > Bacteroidota > Bacteroidia > Chitinophagales > Saprospiraceae > CAZHZT01. The sequence goes on from CAZHZT010000057.1 coordinate 28,071, forward strand.
CGATCCACCTTTCCGTTTGGGGACAATGGGAATACATCCATTTTTACAAAAAAAAAGGGAATCATGTAGTTGGGGAGACGCGTCCCTAAGAATGTTCGTAATTCTGTCGTTTCAGGCTTAAAATTATCTTTGGGTACAAAAAAAGCAATTAATTTTTTCTCTCCACCGGGTTCGGTTTGAGCAATGACTATGCTGTCATTAACGGATGGATGTTGACTAAGCACGGCATTGATTTCCCCTAACTCAACTCTATAACCCTGAACCTTCACTTGATGATCTTTTCTACCAAGAATTTCTATGCTGCCATCCGGTAAGTAACGGGCAAGGTCTCCTGTTTTATACATTCTCTGATCAGTGTTAGGCTTAAAAACACTGGGAATAAATCGCTCTTGTGTAAGTTGAGGTTTATTTATATAAGCTCGCCCCAAACCTTCACCGGCTATATGTATTTCTCCTGTCACCCCTATCGGCACGGGTTGAAGGTGGTGATCCAAGATATAAATTTGCACATTTGCTATAGGTTTTCCAATAGTAATGGGACTATCATCTTGTTTGATTTGACCACATGTAGCCCAAACGGTCGTCTCCGTAGGACCATATACATTCCATAAACTACCCACTTTTTCCAAAATCTGATTGGCCATTTTCCTATTTAACATATCTCCACCACACAGAGCTTTCAAATCTGCGCGGCCAGCCCAATCTGTATCAAGTAGCAACCGCCAGGTAGCAGGCGTTGCCTGAAAGAAATTCACTTTATGAGTATCTAGCGTTTCTGTTAACAATAGCGGGTTGGTATTCATTTCTTCACTGGCAAGCACCACTTTTGCCCCCACTATAAGCGGCAAAAAGATCTCTAATGTTGAAATATCAAAAGAGACGGAGGCCAAGGCTAAGGTAATAGTGCTCTCATCCATCCCGGGAGAATGCCGCATTGACCAAAGAAAGTTTACGATTGAATAGTGGTTGATCATAACTCCTTTCGGTTGGCCAGTGGATCCCGAAGTAAAGATAATATACGCAAGGTTTTCGGGCTTTACGGCTATATTTGGATTTGGAAGGTCATTATTTAAGAAATAACTATCGTCCTTTAGTGAAAGGATGTGGCCAGAAAAATCATTGAGTGGATCTAAATCCATGTTGGTTAGCAAAACCTTTGCCTGGGCGTCATTTAAAATAAATTGCAACCGATTTTGTGGTGAAGCAAGATGAATGGGAAGGTAAGCTCCTCCTGCTTTTAATATTGCTAATAATGCAACCACCAATTCCATCGATTTTTTCATAAAAACCCCCACATGAACTTCCGGGCCAACACCAATTTCTTTTAAATAGGTGGCCAGAGCATTGGCCTTTTGATTAAGTTCGTGATAAGTCATTTCCTCTTGCTCGAATACAAGAGCAATAGCGTCCGTTTTTTTTTTCAACCTGCTCTTCGATCAACTGGTGTAAACATTTGTCACGTGGAAAGTTACGTTGAGTATCATTTAATTCGTAGGTTATTCGGCTTAATATTTTGGAAGAAATCACTTCTATTTTTGAAATGGGCTTTTCCGGGTTGGTGATTACAGCCCCCAGGATCATTTGATAAGATTCGAACATACGCTCGATCGTTTCTGAATTGAAAAGATCTGTATTGTATTCCACGGAAGCGCGACATTCTCCTTCTATTTGGGAAATCATCAAGGTAAAATCTAATTGAGATACCCCTTTTTCAATTTCAAGAAAACTTGTTTGCAGGCCCTCAATTTCAAGTGACGGCATTGGCGCATTCTGCAGGTTAAATACCACCTGAAAAAAGGGCGTTCGGTTAAGGCTTCGGGTGGGCTTTAAGGCTTGTATCAATTGTTCAAAAGGGAAACTCTGGTGCGTGTAGGCATCCAGGCAATGCCGCTTCACTTGTTGAAGAAAAGCACGAAAACTATATTCTTCCGCAATCTTTGCACGAAGAACGATCGTGTTGATAAATACACCGATCAGCGGTTCAAGTTCAGGAAGGTTTCGGTTAGCAATTGGTGAACCAACTAAAATATCGTTCTGCCCGCTGTATTTATGAAGTAAGATATAAAATGCCGATAACAATGTCATAAACAGCGTAACATTCTCCTGGCGGCTAAAAGCTTCTATAGCTGCTGTAGTCTCGCTAGAAATGACAAACCGATGCGTTCTTCCCTTAAAAGAGAGCTTTTTAGATGGGATTCTGTCAGTAGGTAATTCGAGTGCAGGCAGTTCTCCTCCAAGCTGTTTTTCCCAGTAAGAAAGAGACGGCTGAAGCGATGCTTGATATTTTTCACTCGCTTGCCATTGAGCATAATCAAAATACTGGATAGGCAGATTAGGGATATTGGCCGGTTGACCTGTTGTATTCGATTGATAAAATGACATCAATTCTTTCAAGAAAACACCTAAGGACCATCCGTCAGAAATAGTATGGTGAGCTAAAAGTAGTAAAAGATGTTTTTCACTCCTTAATCTATATAGTGTTAACTTAAGCAGAGGAGCTTGTGAAAGGTCAAAGGGTTTCAGCACCTCTGTTTCTGCTAACTGTCGGGCTTTTATCAGGCTCTCATTCTCGTCAAGTTCCTGAAGTTCTACCACCGGAATCTTTATCTTTAAACTATTTAACAGTTCCGGGCGAGGAATATCCATTCCCAAGGAAAAATAAGTACGCAGGACTTCGTGGCGTTCCAGAATTTGGTTAGCACTCGTTTCTAAGGCAAGGAGGTTGAGCCTGCCATCAAGCTGAAGAAGAACAGAAAGGTTATTAACGGCTGTGTCGCGCTCTAGTAGTTCAATAAACAAACGCCCCTGCTGAGGAAAGGACATTTTTATCGGGCTGTTTTCAGAGCGCTTCGGTATAATGGGTTCATTAACATTGGCAGATGATTGCCCTTGCAACCATTTTTCCAATAAAGCACGTTTAGTGGGAGATAAGTTCATTATTGTTAGATGATTTTTATTCAGAAAGTCTTTTTTGAGCTTCTTCCTCACTCATTTCTTCAATTTGTTTCAAGATTTCTTCTTCTAATAATTTTGCGAGTCGTTCAACCGTAAAAGCTTGAAAGGCTTCCTGAGGATTAATACTAATTCCATAAGTTTTTCGAGCTAATGACAATATTTGTGCAGCCAGAACAGAATCACCACCAAGTTCAAAAAAAGAGTCATGGATACCTACACGGTCAACATGGAGCGTTTGCTGCCAAAGGGCTGCCATCTTGCGCTCCAATTCATTACGGGGAGCTACAAAGGGCTGGCGTAAGTTAGGGCGGGCATAAAGTCGGGCAGCATGGTTTTCGCGGCCTCCTACATCCTCAAAGAAGGGCATACCCGCAGCTTTGGGGAACAATTCAAGCAGGTTTTTCAAGTCAAAAGGCAAAACGGCAGCTTGGGGCCTTGAATCTCTAAGAAGAAGTTCGAGCATTTTAAGGCCTTGTTCCATTTTAATTACTTTAACAAGGTGCTGAGTAGAAGCTTTTTGAGCTTGAAGCTTTTCAGTTGCTTCTGCCGCCAGGCCAACGTCGGCCCAGGGGCCCCAGTTGATGCTGATGGCCGGAAGTCCAAGCGACTGGCGATAATGGGCCATAGCGTCTAAGTAAGCACTTGCTGCCGCATAGTTTCCTTGCCCGGGTGACCCCAATACTGAAACGGCCGATGAAAAAAGTACAAAGAATTCCAAGTCAAGTCCAGCAGTTTTAACGTGTAAGTTCCACGTTCCATCCACTTTAGGCAGCATAACTTTTTTCATTCGAAGGGCGTCCAGGTTAAGAAGTGCTCCATCATCAATTAAACCCGCCGCGTGAAAAACCCCTTTCAAAGAAGGCATTTTATCATCAATATTTTTAAAAACGGAATCTAATTGCATAGGATCACTGACATCTGCTTGAGCAATCATAACATTAACTCCTCTGCTCTCCATTTCTCGGATAACTTGCATGGCCGGGATTGAAGGTTTACTTCTACCAATTAAAACCAAATGCCTTGCTCCCTTTTTTGCCATCCAGTTAGCTGAGGCGAGCCCTAGTGCTCCCCAGCCTCCTGTTATCAAATAGGTGTTGTTCGGGTGAAAAACCAGCTCGGAAGACAGCTTTAGCTCGAAAGGGACCAGTCGAGGAACGTATTTGTTGCCGGCTCGGAATGCGATTTGATCCTCTTTATCTTCCACTGTGATCTGCTGGATTAATAAAGACGCAGACTCCGCAACACTTTGTTTTGGGTCCAAATCAATACGGGTGCATTTGAATTCGGGAAGTTCAAAACTTATCACTTTTCCCAGGCCCCACAATGGGGATTGTTCAGGTGGTTCTAAATCGCTACCCGAAACCGACTGGGCTCCGCGGGTCACTAAGTATAGTTGCGGTGATACGCTGAGTTGACGCGCTAGTAATTGCACTATGTGCAACACACCATTACATCCTAAAAAGTCGCTTTTCTCAAAATCATTCAACGATTGAGGAGGAATAGAGATTCCCCAAAGATGCAAGATGTAGTCTACCGGTTTGGGAAATGATTCCAGGAAGTTGGATATTTTTCCTAAAACCCTGTCTTGGCCTTCAGCTAGTATTTCTTCTGCTTGCAGAAGAGATACCAGATCTCCCTTTTGTTCCAGCGCTTTTGCTAAGGCCATTCCAACACCCTCTGAATCAGCAAAGATTAACCAACTCTTTTTATCGTTATTCTTTTCAGAAACAGAATCGACCCTGATATGGGGTTGCCAATTTAAACGATATAGCCAGAGGTCTTTCGGAGAAGGCTCCTCAAGTTTTCTTCTATCTATTTTTTGAAGCTGAAAACCTGTTAGTTTTAGTAAGAGTTGATTCTTTTCATTAAATATTTTAATGTCAGCTATGAGGTTGTTTGAATCAAGTACCGTTTGAAGTGAGGCATAACTCCAAAGCAGGTCGAATGAACGCTGGAAAAACTGAATCGTATTGCATTTCCAAGGCAAATACAAATTGTTGCCCGGTGAATCATGGGAGATGCCTGCAATTGCCTGCAGGCAGGCGTCTAGTAATGCAGGATGAATTTGGTAGGGATCAAGGTCCAAGGGCAAAGAAGAAGGCAGTTGAACCTCTGCAATAGCTTTTCGGCTTTTATTCCAAATGTTTTTTATGCCTTGAAAAGTCTTCCCGTAGCTCAATCCGCTCATTTTCAATGAATGGTAAAATTTTTCCCCAGAAAGTTTGGATGAGTACTCTTTTTTAAAAACTTCAGATAATCTTTCTTCAAATTCATCTGTAGCTTCATTAGCGGATCCTTCCAGGAAGATAGCATTTACATGATTTTCCCAGCTTAGCATTTCACCAGAGCGACTAAAAATTTTAAATGAAAAACGCTCCTTTTCTTCTGGAGAAAGAATCGTCTGGATAAACACTTCTTTATCTTTTGGCAAAACCATTTTCCTGGAAAAATAAACATCCGAAAGGTTGTAAAGTGGTTTCAGCTTAGCTTCTTGCGCAGCAGCCAAAGCCATCTCGATATAAGCTGCTGCCGGAACTACGATTTCATCTTCAACCTTATGCTCGGCCAGAAAGGGCAGTTTCTCAATAGAAAAGATGGACTGCCAAAGGTATGTTGAAGGGGAATGAGCAAGTTCAATCCGGTTGCCCAATAAAGGGTGAAAAGACGGTGGCCCGGATTGATGATGGGGCGAGGAATCAAAGCCCCTAGGAGTAGCAGTAGCATCCAGCCAATAACGCTGATGATTCCAGGAAACTGGGGGTAAATGTACATATTTTCCTTTTTCAGGATATAACTTTTTACAGTTGAGCCTAACCCCTATAATGTAAAGCTCTGCCAAAGTTCTGAACAACGTTTCCTCCTCCGGTTCTTCCCGGTGCATTGAAGGCAGAAGTTTAATTTCCGGTTGATTAAAGCCAATGGTTTGTTTAATGGAACTGAGCAAAATCGGATGTGGGCCGATTTCAATGAAAACGGAGTGCTTGTCTGCAAGAAGCTTTTCAGTTGTACTATGGAAAAGGACCGGCTTTACAAGGTTTTCTGCCCAGTAGGACGCATTAAAATTCAGCTGGTCGGCCCGCTCTCCGGTTACGGTCGAGTAGATGGGAATTTGAGGAGGCTTTGCCTGCAGAACACCCAGCGCTTTTACTAATTTAGAATACAGGGGTTCCACCTGAGGGCTGTGAGATGCAACATCAACATTTACCCATCGGTAAAAAAGGTTTTGCTCTTCAAGCAATTCAACTATAGCGGCTAAGTCATCAATATAGCCCGATAAGACGGTGGAGGAAGGACTGTTTATTACCGCGATGGAAATAGTTTTTTCTTTTCCTTTAATAATTGCTTCCGCTTGCTCTGGCGATAATTCCGTTGCCAACATTCCGCCCTCGGCTTTCAATTCCCTTAAAAGTTGACTTCGGAGGCATATGATTTTCACGGCCTCCTCCAGATCAAATATACCTGCTGAATAGGCCGCCGCTACTTCGCCCATGCTATGGCCGACTACTGCATCAGGTGTCACACCCAATGATTTCCAAAGTTCTGCAAGGGCGACCTGAACTGCAAAAATGGCCGGTTGTATAATATTTACCCCTTCTAAATTGGATTTATTTATTAAGAAAAACTTTGAAACCATACAAAACTAATAAAGACGAAGTTCTTTGAAAATTTGGAAAGGAA
>CAZHZT010000058.1:0-34489 GCA_964537285.1 uncultured Saprospiraceae bacterium
ATGATGTGCTTCCGCTACGCGGAAGTTGGTCTCTATATCTAATAACCCTGGGAGACCCCAGGGCTACGATCAGGCAGGCCTAACGGCCTGCTTTTTGTTCTTAAAGCGTTTACCAAGTGAAATAATCTAGAACCAATATTTTAATATTTTGGAACTTAGGTTCCAGAGTAATTAACTATAACTTAATTAAATAAGTTTCAGGTGTACTGTGTTTTTTAGGAAGTGCTGGTTGTTAGTATAGCCTTGATTATTACTTGGTCCGATTTACTTGGCGGGCTAAGGCTCGAGACTATACCAATAGTACTTTTAAAAATAAACCGGTATTTTCGATTTAACCGGGTTAAAATGAAAGGCAGCTTAGATTTTAACCTGGTTAAAATAATAATTTCTTTGATGCAATGCTCTAATCCTAACGAACTGAAGCTTCTTGCTTGCCTGCGGCTGAAGCTGACAGGCTAAGTTATGTTGCCGCTAGTGCGGCTTGGGCTGTTTGCCGTTTCTGGTATTAAAAGGATGCTTGCTTGGAGGTAGTTTCGCCAACGCATGTGCTTGCTCATCCCAGCCGATAGGTTCACTGTTGCGAATTTGATAAACAATTTCAATTGATTTCTCAGCTATTTCCAGGGCAAAGCCTTTCCCGTCGAGAATATCCTGATAGCTCAATGTATGCAGATCCGTGAAGCCACCACTGAATTCCACTTCTTTACCATCGATTGTAATGGAACGAAAAGTACGTGCTCCGGAAACTTTTACAGCATCTGGTAAGGTATCGTAATTGATACTTAAAAACCATTTCACACGTGCTTTTTTTAGCTCTATGTATCCTGAAGCCCGATCATGAGCATGTAGATGTACTTTATGCTGCTTGATGTCTCCGAACAGCCAGTTGAGCATATCAAAAAAATGAATACCAATATTGGTAGCGATCCCTCCTGATTTTTCCAAACTAGCTTTCCAGCTTGCATAATACCAGTTGCCTCGAGAAGTAATATACGTAAGATCGACTTCGAAAACCTTTTCAGGGGGAGATTGGTCAATCTCTTCTTTTAAGGCCCTCAAAGATGGGTGGAGCCGAAGTTGTAAGATAGTGTAGACCCGACAGCCAGATTCTTTTTCCAGGTCTTTCAAGGTGGCTACGTTCCAGGGGTTGAGTACCAGTGGTTTTTCACAAATGACATTACAACCTAAACGCAAGCCAAAACGTATGTGGGCATCATGCAGGTAATTCGGAGAACAAACCACCAGATAATCCAGCTTTTGCCCATTGCGAATCAATTTACTGAGATGCCGGTCGAAGCGCTCGAATTCTGTAAAAAAAGCAGCATTGGGAAAATAACTGTCAATGATGCCAACGGAGTCATTTTTATCCAGACAAGCCACCAGTTGGTGGCCCGTTTCTTTAATGGCTTTCATGTGACGCGGAGCCACATAGCCCCCAGCTCCTATAAGTGCGAACCTTTTGCTCATCGACTGAACAAATTGTACTTCAAAATGCAATAGATTGCCCTAAAACCATCGCGCCAGCCAATCTTTTTCCCGTCTTCATAGGTTCGGCCATAATAAGCAATCCCCACTTCATAGATCCGGACTTTAGGAATTCGGGACATTTTGGCGGTTACCTCTGGTTCAAAGCCAAAGCGCTGCTCTTTCAAATCCAGGCTTTGAATGATTTTGGTGTCAAAAAGCTTGTAACAAGTTTCCATGTCCGAAAGATTGAGGTTGGTGAACATGTTACTCAAAAATGTCAGGAACTGGTTCCCGATCGTATGCCAGAAAAAGAGAATGCGATGGGGTTTACTACCCTTAAAACGCGAGCCGTACACCACATCCGCCTGACCGTCGAGCACAGGCTGAAGAAGGAGGTTATAATCCTGGGGGTCGTACTCCAGGTCGGCATCCTGAATGATAAGGTAATCGCCGGTTGCCTTGGATATACCCGTATGTAATGCAGCGCCTTTGCCTTTATTAACTTTGTGCTCGTAATATTGAATATTCAGCTCGGCATTCTGGGCCATATAGTTTTCAATGGCTTCTTTAGTATTATCCTTAGAGCAATCATTGACTATGATGACCTCCTTTTGAATGTTACCGATCAATTTCACGTCCCTTACCTTATCAAGAATAAGATGAATGGTAGGACCTTCGTTGTATGCAGGTATGACTATTGAAAGAACCATATAATTTTTTTACAAAAGGCAGTGTATTTTTAGTTTTAAAGGCGAAGATAAAAAATTAATACGGTCAACGGTCAACGGTTAAGGGTTAACGAAAATTAAATTCGTTGACCGTTCCCCGTTGACCGTTTACTGTTTTCAAAATACCCAACATCTCCTCCGCTAAATGTTCTCTTTTAAAATCATGAGCCATCCGTCGGCAGCCTTCCTGACAGCGACGATACAAATCCTTATCAGAGCGAAACTTTTGTACCCCATCCAGAAATTCTACCTCATTCTCGGGTTCAAAGCAAATTCCTGCACCATAAGATTGGATGATTTCCTTAGATTCACCTTCTACCCCTAATAAAATAGGTTTCTCCATGGCCGCATTTTCGAAAATTTTAGAAGGAATTACAGTCTTGAAAGTATCCGACTTTTTTAGAGGTACCAAAGCTACATCAATTATGCTTATGTATTGGCCGATCTCGCTTTTGGGAACCGGGTCGAGCATAGTCACATTGGTAAGGCCTAATTCTTTTTTTAGTTTTACCAGTTTTTCTTTTTAACCCGACTAAACGCAAACTAATCAGGTACTTAAAGCTTGTTAAGCCTATCAGTAAGTTCTTTAATAGAAACAACATCCACATTCGGTGCCATGGGATAGCCCTCTTCAACCGGGCAAACCACCCACAATTTATCAATTTGCGTATCTTTCATGGCTGAATAATTACCTTTGGTGAGCTTTGGAGCTTTTGTTGCCTTACATTCTACTCCAATTCTGTTACTGCCCGACTTTAGGATGAAGTCAATTTCTTGTCCATTGCTAGTTCGGTAAAAAGAGACCTCCAAATCCGTATGGATGTTGGTCACATTAGCCAGAACTATGGTTTCCCAAAGTGAACCAAAAGTGGGGTGGCCAGCCGCTTGTTCATAATTCTTCAAAGAAAGTAAAGCCGTAAGGATTCCTGTATCTGTCAAATAAATTTTTGGAGATTTTACCAAGCGTTTCTTGGTATTTTCTTCAAAGGGAGGCACTTGTTTGAGCATGAACGTCCCTTCCAGCAAATCGATGTATTTCCTAATGGTCGTATGGCTTACCCCAAGAGAACTGCCCAATTGGCTAAGGTTAGCGGTTTGGCCGTTAGAATGAGCCAACATTTGCCAAAGCCGGCGCATGGTGGTTGGTGTAAACCCTGCAAATTGAAGCAGGTCTCGTTCCAGGAAAGTTGTAATAAAGTCTCTCCTCCATTCATAAGAATCTAGGTCATTTTCCGAAAGGAAACTTCTTGGAAAACCTCCTTTGGATAAATACTGCTCAAGCGTGCTAATAGCGTTTAATTCTTGCCAAACAAAAGGGCTTAGATATTTAAAGCTGATGCGACCGGCAAGTGTTTCCGAACTTTGTTTAATTAAATCTCTTGAAGCAGAGCCTAATATTATGAACATGCCGTTTTTGCCATTGGCGTCAATAAGACTTCTTAAAACTGGAAATAATTCAGGAAAGCGTTGGATTTTATCCAAGCATACCAGTTTATTTGCCTGCGTACCTAAAAACCACTCCGGATCTTGAAGTTTTTGAATGTCGGAGGGCCGCTCAAGGTCAAGATAAAGCGAGGGTTGGAAATCTTGGAGTATCTTTTGGGCAAGCGTGGATTTACCACATTGCCTTGGACCCAAAATGGCTGTCGCAGGGGTTCGGGTTAAGGCCGTTCGAATACTGGATTCTAAAATTCTAGGGAGATATGTCATTTTTATGCAAATTGAAACTTTAAGTTTCAATTTGCATAAAAAATAGGATATTTGCAAGTCAGGTTTTTTATTAGGGAAGCAAGCTTCTATGCTTTTTTAACGGTTCTTATTACGTTTAGCATTTCATCCGCCAATCGTTCGCGTTTAAAATCATGGGCCATACGACGGCAACCTTCCCGACAGCGACGATACAAATCCTTATCAGAACGAAGCTTTTGTACCCCATCCAGAAATTCTACCTCATTCTCGGGTTCAAAGCAAATTCCTGCACCATAAGATTGGATGATTTCCTTAGATTCTCCTTCTACACCTAATAAAATAGGCTTTTCCATGGCCGCATTTTCAAAAATCTTGGAAGGAATAACTGTTTTGAACGTATCTGACTTTTTTAAAGGAACCAAGGCGGCATCGATAATGCTAATGTATCTCCCTATTTCTTCTTTGGGGACAGGATCGTGCATGGTAACATTTTTCAGTTGGAGTTGATCTTTTAATTTTAGCAAATTCTCTTTTTCTGCTCCACCGCCAATGAAAAAGAAGTGAATGTCTGGATCATTGACTTTGTTAGCGCAATGCAGTATGAAATCGAGTTTGTGCGCCATGCCATGGGTGCCAATGTAGCCTATGATGAATTTATTTTGAAGACCAAGTGCCTTCATTATCGCTTCATCTTTAGGCATAGGCTCAAAGCGTTCTATTCTGACGCCATTTTTTATAACCTGAATTTTCCCCGGGGTGATGCCACGCTTACTAATATTTTCCTTAAATGCATCCGTTACGACCACTAATTGATCTGATTTGCGATATAGATGCATTTCCAATTTTTCCAGCCATTTAATGGCGCGGCTTTCTTCCTTCATGGCATCTACAGCTTTAATAGACTCGGGCCATAGGTCCCTGACTTCCATGATCCATGGTTTCCGCTTGAGCAGTGAAGCTCCATAACCACTAACAGCAGCAAAGAACTGGGGGGAAGTAGCAATTATTACATCTGCTTTCGTAAACAAACTGGCGAATAGCGAGGTAATGGAAAAGCTCAGATAATCGGCTATTCGCCTGGAAAAGCCTTTATTAGCAGCAATATAACTCCACACCCGAATGACTTTGATGCCATCCATTTCTTCTTTTTGGTAGAGTTTGTTGCGGTAGCCCTCGTAAACTTTCCCATGCGGGAAGTTCGGAACGCAGGTGATAACCGTCACCTTGGCTCCTTGTTGGATCCAGTGCATGCAATGCTCATAGGTGCGAGTGGCCGGAGCATTGACTTCTGGAGGAAAATTGTCGGAAATAAATAATATTTTCATAATAAACTTTTTGCGGTTAACGGTTAACGGGAAACGGTTAACGGGAAATTAGCCGTTAGCCGGTAGCCCGTGGCCAAGTTGTTTGTGGCCTGTAGCCGCCTACGGCCTAATCGCCTACGGGCCATCGCCCACCGCCTACGGCCTAATCACCTACGGGCTAACTACAATAGTTTTTAAAGATTCTTTAAAAGAAACAACGACCATAAGTGCATCCATCCGCTTATTAAACCCGACAACTAAATCAAAGCTTTTTATCTGAATTCGATCAGCTCCCTCAAACCGTAATTTCCCCAGAGGAGTAATAACTTCTTCATCTTGTATATGTAAAGCTACATTAGAATAAAAATGAAAATAAGCTTTGCTGTTAAAATTACGTGTTTTCTTGTCCGTTTTTTGAACAATATCAAAAATTTCTATACCATTTTCCAGCCGGGTGAACGTTCGCTGATGTGTAATCTTTTTATTTTGAAAAGTGTGATATCTGGCATTAATTACATTTGAAGTATCCTGCTCAACCTTTGGGTATACTCGTCTTCCCACCCTAAATCCTCCCCATATTTCCGATTGTTCCCAATCTTCAATCTGGACTGTATTATGAGCAGAGGTGCTCCGTTCATCTTGTCTTAAAGCATTCTTTTCATAGGTAGAGGTTCCTCTATCCACAATAAATGGCTTTCCATGGGCATGAAATGCAAAGCTAAACATATCACAATGCGCATGCCCCGGGATGTAATCCGGGCCGATGGGGCCAACATCGATAATACAAGTATACGTATTCCCTTCCCAACGGCGGTAACCACTTTCTGATAAAGAAGTAGTTCCCGGAGCAATATCCAATCTTTGAGCATAATTTATCAACTCAATCGTTTGAGGAGCGATGCCCGGAGCGGCGTCATTAAACATAGGAATGCTTCCATCTTTAAAAGACATAGCTTGTAGCCATCCCAGCATCCTTTGTGCGAATACCGTCAGCTTTAAGTTCAAATCATCTTTAAACGCTTGCTGATGTTGTAATAAATTAATAACATCCAGCAATCGAAACAACAATGTTTGATGATACATTGGGCTCAGTTCAAAATGGCCTCCATCCGGCAGGATTTGTTCTTTCAACTCCTGCAAAAGTAATTTTTTAGCCTTTTTATAACCTGAATGATCTTCAAAAAAACAAGCTCCAAAGACCAGAGCGAAGGCATTTTCTAATAAATGATTGCCCAATAAATGATATTCCGGGTTTTTCCATAACATTTGATATTGGGCAAACAAAGACTGTTGAATTAGTTTGTCCTTTACCTCAAAACGATACAAAAACTTGATCCAGTTGATTAGCCTTAACGAAATAGGGTAGGGTTCCAGTCCATCTTTTAAGCCAGTCATAGCAAGTATATACTGCCTGATGAGGTCTAAACCCTCCTCTTTCCCCATTCCTTTCTGATTTAAAAAATCAAAATAGTTGAGGTTGTAGGTCCACAACTTACCATTGCCGGAAAAATTCCAATCTATTTCATTTTTAAAGCTTTGGGCTTGGTTGAGGAAAGTGAAAGAGTAGGGGAGAGGTCCCTGAAATGAAGCCTTCTCCGGAATGCTTTCAAGGAGCAAAGGGTAAGGAGCAACTTTAGAAGGCATTAAACTGAAAGCAGGCTTTCGACCCGTCCATTGCTGCCATTTTCGCTTCCAAATATAAAAAAGCCGATAACGGATTTGTATCGGCTTCAGATGTTTAATAGTGTGGTAAAGTTTTTTTGCAGTCAATGGAAAAACGGAATTTTCTTTGTTTTTGCTAAATGTTAGATTTTAGAAAATTGCTCGTAGGGAAATAGCCCGTAGGGAAAATAGCCCGTAGGCGGTAGCCGATAGCCCGTAGAGCTTTATGGCCGTAGGCCATAAGCCAAATTGCCTACGGGCTATCGGCCACGGGCTACCGGCTATTAATTATTGCCAATGCCCTTTTTTCAGAGACTCCACTGCTGAAATAGCCGCCCACGACGTATTCATCAACGACTCGAAGGGGATAATTGCTTCTCCGCCATTTTTTACCATCTCTACGAAGCGCCGGAACTGCTCTTGATGTCCTTTATCTTGTGCTTGCTTCAAGCCTTTGCTTTTGAAGCCATAGTAGCGCGACTTCCGGAAATTATCAATAACTATTGTACGATTTTGACTATAAACCTCTACCCGCTCTTTGGAGTAGGCCTTACTCCCATTCGAAAAGTAATTGATTACTCCCTGAGAGCCATTGGCATAACGCAATAAAATAGAAGCATTGTCGGTGCCCTCTTCTATGTTTGGACCAAGAGCATTCATAATTACCTTTTCCACCAGGCTGCCCGTTAGGAAAGAGATCAAATCAATCAAATGGCAAGCCTCGCCGATGATGCGGCCGCCGCCCACCTGCATATCTTGTGTCCAGTGATCAGATGGGATGAAGCCTGCATTCATGTTCGCGATCACATTGATAGGGCCGGAATGCTGACCCAATTGTTTTTTAGCATCCTGAATGAATGGAGAAAAACGGCGATTGAAACCTACGCTTAAGCTAACATTCGCTTTGGTGTAAGCTGCCTGAATCGCATCCAGTTCTTGGTAGGTGAGAGCGAGGGGCTTTTCGACAAAAACATGTTTGCCCGCTTCAAGCGCTTCAATTACCTGTTCGGCATGTAGATTGTGCCGGGTGGTGATCAAGACGGCATCCACTTCAGAATCGGTCAGTATGTCTTTATAGTTGGTAGTAGATTGAGCGATCCCAAACTTCTTGGCGGAGAGCGTACCCGAAAGTCCACCTGAACTCGCGATGTACTTGATGTCGGCCTCTGCCTTATTCAATGCAGGTACGATGACTGCTTTGGTGAAATTGCCCGCGCCAATAATCCCCAGCACCCCTTTCCGCCCCTCAAAGCGTTTCTCCAGCACCTGTACGCTCGATTGCTGCGGATCCACTTTCCCGGAATACTTCAATAGGGAAGCAATAGACTGCGCATTACTTATATTACCATATATCCGCTTATAGTCTTCTAAAGGCACCTCCTCTGTGATCAATGGCTTCACATCCAATTGCCCCGCCGCCATTGCTTGGAGAACAGCCTGGAAGTTTCGCTGCTCCGTCCAGCGCACAAAGCCGATAGGATAGTCCAGGCCTTTTTGTTCATACAGATCATCATAGCGCCCAGGCCCATACGAGCAAGACACCTGAAAGCTAATCTCTTTTTCAAAAAAATCCGATCGCTGGATGTTCAACCCGATTACGCCGATCAGCACTACTCGTCCTCGTTTGCGGCACATCCTTGCCGCTTGAGCAATCACCTCATTGCTTTTAGTAGAAGCCGTTATCAGCACTCCATCCGCCCCAATACCTTGCGTGCATTCTTCCACCAGTGCCACCGGATTACTCCCATCTCCTACATTAAAAGCCTCAATGCCCCAGTTTTTCGCCAGTTCAATTTTCTTTTGGTCAAAGTCTAAGCCAATCACCCGACAACCATTGGCTTTCAGTAGCTGAGCTGAGATAAGGCCAATAAGTCCCAAGCCCGTCACTACGATAGTTTCCCCAAAGCTCGGGTTGATCAGTCGAATACCTTGCAATCCAATAGCCCCGATTATTGTGAAAGCGGCTTCATCATAACTTACACTATCCGGTATTTTGGCCACCAGGTTCTTAGGCACATTTACGATCTCTGCATGATGCCCATTAGAGGCTACGCGATCCCCGATCTGGAATTCACTCACCCCTTCACCTACGGCAATAACTTCACCAGCATTGCAGTAACCCAGCGGCAGAGGCTCTCCTAATTTACGGAACACCGCCTCAAGAGTCGGCCGCAACCCATCCGATTGGATTTTTTCGATGACTTGCTTAACCCGCTCGGGTTGTTGCCGGGCTTTGGCGATCCATCCGGCTTTACCGAACTCTACGAGCATGCGCTCAGTACCAAGGGAGACCAGAGAGCGGTGGGTTTTGATTAATACATGCCCGCGCTTCACCTGGGGAGCAGGGATTTCTTCCAGGAGGGTCTCGCCGGATTTTAGGTTTTGGATGATTTGTTTCATGGAATAGGAATGTGCGTAGTTTTTGGAAGTCGTTTGGGAATGAATTCCTTTGAAGTTTTTCCAATTATTTTATTGTTAGAGTGCAGTTTATATCACTAGTGTATATTTAAAGATTATCACTTCTTTAGACCACTTCCTTTCTTTTCTTAATTGAATTCAGGCCGCCTTTGGGAAGCGAGAAATGGGCTTTACCCTTCCGATTCCCTGATGATCCCGATGATGGTAGCGGTGTAACCATTGCTCTATTCCCAGGAATAATTCCCTGCCATCTTGTGCAGGGTTTAAGTAAATGTATTGATACTTAATCGTTCGCCAAAATCGCTCGATGTAAGTGTTGTCAATTGCCCGGCCTTTGCCGTCCATACGGGGCTGTATCTTTTTTTCTTTTGGGTAGTCTACGTAATCTTTAAAGGTAAATTGGCTGCCCTGGTCACTGTTTATAATGTCGGGTTTTCCATGTGTGGCTATAGCATCTTTTACCACACCCAGACTGGCTGCAGCCTCCAGGCTGTTGATATGCCCCAGCCAACGATATAGCGACTGTACACGTCAATAACCCCCCGCCAGATACTTAAACCCACTGGCTATGGGAACATTAGTAATATCAATGGCCTAGATCTGGTTGGGCCGTTCAATTTCCATGTCTTTCAACAGATAGGAATAGACGTATTTCCTCTCTCCCAATACCGTCAGGTGTCGCCGGGGGTAGATCGGGTAGATATTTGCTTTGCGTATCAAGCGCCTTACCCGTCCGTAGCTGATTCGGTATCCCTTATCTTTTACATAGACTGAATCTTCAGGATCCCATCCGCAGGTTCCATCCGAATGTACTCATCCATCAGCTGCATGATCTCCAGGTTCTCGGGCTTTTCCCCTTTGGGTCGATAGTAAACACTACCTCGACTTACGCCCATCAATTGGCATTGTCGGCGAATGGAGACTTCATCTTCCCGATCAATGAGTTGCCTTTTCATGTCAACCGATCCAATTCGTCCAAGCTTTTTTGAAAAAGTCCCGTTCCATTTCCAACTGGCCGATCTGTATCTACCTGGGGCTCTTCTTTTTCCTTGCTCTTTTTGCTAAAAGCAGCTTCAGCGTTGGACAAAAGTTCCTGTTTCCATTGACTGATCTGATTGGGATGCAAATCAAATCGCTTGGCCAGTTCGGATAACGTCAGGCGCTCCTTAATAGCTTCAAAGGCTACCTTGGTGTTAAAAGCCACTGAAAATTTTCTTCTTGTTCTTTTCATCATACTACAATTTAAGGTTTTTTCATCTTAGCTTGTGGTCTAAACTTGTAGGAGCATTATAGTAATGAAGACCAACTATTTAAACTGATAAAGGAATACCTAGAATTGTGTAGGTCGTTCGACTCTTGATTTTAGAATACTAATTTAAGCTATTTTTTGACCTATCAGAAATCTCAATTGGAATTGAAGTAAAAAAAGAGATTGCCAAATAGCTCAATGATTTTGGCCTCCTCTTGCTGAGAAATAGGTATATCCCATTATTAACCATATAAATAAACCAATCCCGCTTATTGAAAATAAAACTGCTTCACCACTATTGATAAGAATACTGCCTAGAAATAACCATAACAAAAGAAAATATCCCTTTTTTGAAAGAGTGAAGGTTATGCTACAAAGAAGTAAAATAGTGAAAAATGCTCCATATAAACCCATTTCTTCAAGTATTGCACTAGGCAGAAAACCTTTTTCGACAGAAGCACTAATAGGTATTCCCATGAATGTTTCTATCTTGCTATAATCCAAAGTGGTATATTCGGAAGGAACACCAAGGCCAATGCCCCATATTGGATAATCATAAAAGTTTTCCAACGAACGTTCTAGAAGGCTTCCTCTTGATTCTTGAAACGTATCAGCCAGGCTTATATTAGATTGATAATCTCCTATCCTTTTTTGAATAAAACCAATTAAAACTCCCAAAATTTTATTAGGAAACAAAACTAAAGATATAAAGAAAAGAAAAATTGAAAATGCAAAAATTCTGAGTTGTCTTGTCCTTAGCCATTCAAAATTATTTCTCGCTATACCAATTAGGCCAGAAATCAGTAAGCCTCCTAAAAAAGCTACTAAACCTGTTCTTGCTTGGGATAGAAACAACAAAAAAAAAGAGGAAATTCCTGCAGTTAGAATCCACAAGTCTTTTCTATATCCTAAAAAGTATATCCCAATAAACCATATAGTCATTAAAGATGATATTGTCCCAAATGTTTGAGGGTGGCTAAAAATACCTTGAAAACCATGCCCATTTCTATCGAAACCAATACCAAGGGGTAAAATCATAGCACTACCCAGTAAAATAAAAGTAAAAATGGTGAAAAACCAGGTATTCCAATAGAGGTAAAGGTGCGCAGTCCTAGAAAAAGCTACGAATATAGGAAGGGCTCCCATATAAAGAGATACCACTTTCAGCATAGAAATAACAGGTAGCTTACTGAAAAGAAAGTTAAAAAGCAATAAAAAGAATAAAAAAAAATGAAGGATAATTATTGGAGTGGATATACTTTTGGAATTACTTTTTGTAAAGAAAAAATCAAAGATCATTCTGAGAAAAACCATGGCAAAAACGATCCATCTTAACCCATTGGCACGCCCGGGGAAAAACGTATTATGGCCCAATAAAACCAAAAACATGATAGAGAGACCTTCAATTGTTTGGCGAGGCCCCCTTAATACATGCAATGCTATCCCAATGTATATTACAAAGACAAAGTAAGGAATAAACCTTGATGCCAAGGCTAAAAAAAAGAGAAAAACGAGTAGGTTCCTATGTACTTTTAAGGAGTTCGCCAATACTATTTGGTCTTTAACTGTAGTTCATAAATTTTAGCATTGATATTGAGTTCATGCATTGCCCTCAATTTACAAAAGTAATATCCCGCTTTTCCGTCTAAAAAACCTAATTTAATAAAATATAAATAAAAAAACATAAGTTGGGACTTAAAGGGCAAACGCAAAAACAATGCCTTTAACCATTTCCTCGTTTTCCCTGGATCTCCGGACCATAAATAATTTAAAGGAGGGAGCCCCTCTTGCATTTGCATAAGTCGTCTTTTGGCATTCCAATCAGAAAATTCATTTTGCTTTTTTATCCAAAAGAAGAGGTCTTCATTAGAATCGTGATCCAATAGTCCTTTTAATCTACCGCATTTACCGTCCACTACAACATTTTCATGTACTTCTGCGTCCCATCCTCCTTCTTTTCGCATACCCAAATCTTCGTAAGCGCCTTTTCCATGTCTGAATAGTCTTAGCATCCAACCATGGCTCCAGCTGTATTTCATCCACTCTCCCAAAAATATAAATTTCCATTTGAGGTAAAAACCATCGTATTCTTTTTGCTCTACGACCCATTCCAATTCTTTTTTCAATTCCGGTGTAATGCGTTCATCGGCATCCAGGAGTAAAATCCAATCGTTGCGAATAGGTAGGTTTTCTAAAGCCCAGTTTCTTTTTTTAGGCCAGCCTCCATCGTAATAAAACTGAACGATTTCCCTTCCATGCGCTTTAACCAGTTCTTCGGTTTTATCTGTACTTTGTGAGTCAACCACAAACACTTGGTCAGCCCATTCAATGCTGTTAAGGCAATCTACAATATTTTTTTCTTCGTTCTTTGCCGGTACAATAATTGTAATTGGTAGTTTATTATTCATTGATTACCCAGTCTGGTTTTTCAGTTTTATTTAGAATCCATTGATAGGTTTTCTTCATCTTTAATGCTACGCTCTCCCATGCAAAATTGTTAGTGATCCAGCGGTGGCCTCTTTTACCCATTTCGTTTAATTCGTCAAGCGGCATGTCAAACGCCTGTTTTAAGGCTGTTGTTAATTGCTGTTTATTTAAATCAATCCACCAGCCACAATTATTTTCTTCAATTCCAGCCCACGGCGCTCCCTTTGATACAATTACCGGGGTTTCCTGATAAAGTGCTTCGGCGACTGTAATTCCAAAGTTTTCACTAAAAGAAGGAAGAATAAATAGAGAAGCTTCTGCAAAGGTCTTAGTCTTTTCTTCTCCGTAGATGGGGGAATAAAGCTTAGCTCTTAGAAGCTTATGATGTTGGATTATTTTTTCTAGCTTATTAAGGTACCCAAGAAAGTTTTCGGGACCAATAATTTGTAAATGCCAATCAGGATAGTCCTTTTCAAGGGCGCTCCAGGCCTCTAGGAGTAAATCCACCCCCTTTTTAGGATGTAGCCTTCCTAAAAAAAGCAATTGTTTTTGAGCAGGATTCTTAGGTTTAGGATACTTTTTAGGCAAATCAACGCCATTTGGGATGATCGCAATAGGCTGTTTAAATCCTAGGTTGCGTATTTCTTTGTATTCAGATTCAGCAGTCGCATGAAAACAGCATGCTCTCTCTAAGGTATTTTTTTGCCCTAACCACCAAATTAGCTGCTTTTTCAGTTTAGAATGCTTCAAAGCCCAATCGCTTAATGTACCGTGTGGAGAAACGATTAAGCGGCAGTTTGCATTTTTGGCTGCTACTCCTGGGTATACGTTAGGCATCATCCACAAGCTGTGATTGTGCATAATGCAGGGAGAAGTACTGATCTCTTTCAGGACTCTTTTCATTTCTGGAGATAGACCGAGACGATCCAGCATTGGTAATTGACGATAAACGTTCACCTTAAAATCGTAATTGGTATCCTCGTTTTTACGAATTACGTGAAGTTCGGTATCTACCCCTGCTTTGGCTAAATAGCTGCAAAGACGAGGAACTACATAAGTCGTTCCGCTTGCTTCAGCGTGAATTCTAGGTACTATATGGTGAACTTTCATAAGTATTTGATGTCCGTGGTCTAAATCAAATAATATAAGGTAAGAACTTATTATTCGGCGAATAAAACTGAGGGTTAATTCAAATTTCAACAAACATTAGGTGCAATAAATTAGCAAAACTTTTACCAATTGAATCGCTATTCAGGGTGTTAGGGTTATTATCAAAAATAAAACTCTAATAACTATTGCGGTCAGGACGAATAAGAAAGTTTAAGAAATTGATTAACTTTCTTTATTGGAAAGATGGTTTTTTCGCCATTATTCCAATAAACTTCTAAGGTTGCTTCATTTTCTTCTCCAAGGCCAAAGTATAATCGGAAATCTCCTTGGGAGTAATCTGAATTTTCGTTTTGGCCAATAAATTGCACTTGTTTTTTAGAGTTCGTTGACAATACTACTTTAGTACCAAATGGGTTCAAGGTGTTCTGCGGACCCGTTAATTCTACTTCCAGCCAGTTATTTTTTTGGGTAGGAATATTTAAAAAAAGAAAAGTTTTTACATCTCTGTAGTTGGATGCAGGAAACCCAAATCCGTAGCCTGCAATCGGTGGAAAACGAGGGGTATAAGCTATTAGCGCATCCCTATAACCATCATTGTTGAAGTCAGGCCAAATGGCAATGGTATTAAAAAATAGCGAATTTTCGGGGGATGAGATATTTAACTCATTATTATTAGAAAATTGATTAGTTAAAGGGTCGAATTTGAATAAACCAGTTGGGAAAGTATATACATCTGTATATCCGTCATTGTTTACATCTAAAAAGGTGGTACTATATCCGCTAGACGGTAGGTGTTGATTTTTTAGGTTATTTGGTTTAAAATTTTTTGTTACGCTATTATATTCCAAAAGTAAGTTCTTCTTAGAAGAAGTAACAAAAATATCAAAGTCTAAATCGTTGTCAATGTCAATTATATCGATATCTTTTACCTCTTTACAGCTAATTTCCTGAAACAATGAAAAATGTTGTTTCTCATTTACCCAAATTTGAATTTTATCCTGCTTTTCATCAACAAAAACCAGGTCTAAATATCGATCTGAATTTAGGTCAAACCATTTTAGTCTTTTGCAGCTATAAAACCCAATATTAAATTTTTCCGCTGCCTCATCAAAATTTCCGGTTGAATCTTGTATTAATAATAGGTTTTCTCCTCTAGAACAAGTAATATAAAGATCATTAAAAGAGTCATTATTTATATCGATCCACATGGCTTGCCTTCCAGAGCAACCATCTTTACTAAAGATCATGGAATCAGGTACTGCTGAAAAAGAAGAATCAGTGCCAGCAAATAATTCATCTTTAAGATCAAGTGGATAATCCTTTAATTTATGTTTTAACCCACCTCTAGCAATAAATACATCTTGTATTCCGTCCTTGTTGTAATCTGACCAAGCCATAGCATGGCGATCCCGTAAAATGAATTCAATTTCGTGTGATTGAGGGTTTATCAGGCTATTCCCTATATAAATGTCATTCAATCTGATGCTAGAGTCAATTTTAATATTGAGGGGGTGTGAGCCGGGGTCATATTTAAGAAAGAGTAAGCCTTCGTCTTGGCAAGTAAAGTTTAATTTAAACTTACTGAATTTAGAGTTTATTTGAGTCTTTGATGAACTTACTTTCATTCCGGCTTTATAGGGAATTCTTATATTTGAAGTGAAACATGATATTTCTCCTCTTAATTTTTGGTCTAATCCAATTTTATAGATCGCCAACCCTATAGGAGTTTCAGAGTTATAAATATATATCCCGGGTTTATTAAATCTATTAATATTTTTAAGAGGTTCGGTATTATGATATTCATGGTTTTGACCTAATCCATAGTCGTCAATCTGGTTAGGATAAAAAACACCATTTCCTTTTCCTATCAATAAGCTTTGTTTTGAATTATGATTTGTAGTAAAAATATCAAATATACCATCTTGGTTAACGTCTGTTACACCAATGTCAAAGAGGAAATAGTTCTGAACAGGGAAATCAACGGGAAGGAATTTTGTAGAATTTAGTTTTACGTTATAGTAAGCTTTAATTTTTTCGATTTCTTTAAATACAAAAAAAGTACCGGCTCCTATTCCAACTAAGATGATAAAAAGTATAAAAAATAAAATTGGCTTTTTCATATTATTTTTTTGGTAGTGGGTAGAATCCGTTGATGGATTTATCTAATAAGCTTTACAACTTAAGGTTAACACTTCTCATCAACTGGTTTTACCCACTACCATTTTTTTTAAATCTAATTCCATCTGAATACCATGTCCTAGTTAGTGTTCCCAAAAAGTTCATAACAAGTTAAACATAAGTTTTGGACTTCTTGAACGACAAAGACGCGTAAATCTTAATGCTGACTTTCTACATATTTCATAATAGATATTTACTGTTTTGAAAATGAAGCCGTCAAATAGTGGTTCATATTGATGAGTAAATTATCTTTTTAACATTCTTTGATGCCTTCCATAAATATTCTTGCCCAATGCTTAGGGGTATATTGCTTGGATAATTCAAAACTTGCCTGGCTCATTTCCTGCCATTCTTCTGGGGTCGCATTGGCTACTTTAACCAGTTTTTTCTTTAACTCATTGGTATCTTTTGCCTGAAAAAGGTATCCATTATGTCCTTCTCGTAATAAATGAACAGCTGCTCCAACTGCATCAGAAGCAATTAATGGCAGCCCTGCGGCGGCGGCTTCATGTAACGCAACGCCCCAGGGTTCGTATACACTGGGAAAGATAAAGCAAGCGACCTTTTTGTAGTATTGGGGAACTAAATGAGGTTGGACAAAACCAATGTCTTTAATGCCTTCTTCTCCTTTTATCCTTTCAGCTAAAGGACCTTTACCTATTAACCAAAGCTCCCAGGGAGATTGAACTGTTTTTCTATATGCTTTGTAGGCTTCTATTAAGGTGTCAAGACCTTTACGCTCCAAATACCTTCCTACGTAAAGGAAAGCTTTTTGTCGTTTTTCTGCTTTTGCATAAGCAAATTTTTCCCAATCGCAAGAGTAAAAGCCACTCCAGCAATTTTTTGTCGGATAACCCAGTTTGTTTGCAAATTGTCTTTGTCTTTCGCCTGTTGCCCAAAGAATATCAATAGATGGGTGTAAGTACCATTGGGAAATTCTTACAGCCACTTGTTGCCGAAAACTTCCTGTCCATTGGGTATCAGAGCCAGCTACCACAGGAACTCCTTCTTCTTTCATCGCTTTAGCTGCTTTTAAATATCCTTTGTCCATCCATCCGGAAATGAGTAAGGCTTGAGGAGCAAAATCTTTAAGGGTCTTTATAATTTCAGGGGTAGATAATTTACTTCGATCATAAGGGTGGTCAATATGACCGAAAATTTCATCTGAAAAGGGGGCTTCTGAGGCAACCGGCCAATACATGACCAATAATTCTACTTGATAATATTTTTTTAATGCTCGTTGACAAGCAGCACTATATCCAGATAAATTGGAATATAGGATAGCTATTTTTTGGATATCCATTAAGGTAGGATGTAATTAATGGTGCTATTTTATACCTAGGATGCTTTTGTAAACCGTTGCGGTAACTTCGGCATTTTTTTCCCAGGAATATAGTTTTTGATACTGTTCAAATGGGAAGTTGTTATTCTGTACTATTCGATGTTGAATCGCTTTAATTCCTTGAAGAATTGCTTTTTCATCATCATTGGTGCAAACCTCTCCAATATTACTATTTTCAACGGTTTCTTTAAGTACTGGGGCATTACTCACCAACACTGGTTTCTGGTAATGAGCTGCAATGTTTAATACACCACTTTGAGAGGTAAAGCTTTTCTTATAGGGCAAGGCAATCCAATCGGATGCATTAAAGAAGTTTCCTACTTCCTCATCTTCAATAAAACGATGGAAAAAATGTAACCGATTCCCGATTTCTAGTTCTTCCCCTAATGTTTTGTAATATACCACATCCTTGTGCCGACTATTGGCTTTACCTGCAATAATTAAGTGCGTAGATGGATTAGACCTAGCGAATGCCCTTATGAAGACATCTAGGTTTTTTTCATCTCGAAGCTGGCCAAAAAATAAAGCTACCTGATGTTCTAACGGGATTCCGATTTCTTTCAGAAATGTTGCTCTATCTTTTTGGGGAGCAGGGTAAGTATAGGGACCATGTGGAACCAAATGAATGCTGTCGGAAGTCAATCCAGGAGCGAAAGCTAATAATTCATTTGCCTGGTGTTGAGAATGGACAAAGAGTGCATCGCAGCTTTGATAAAACGCTTTGAGTTGTTTGTCCTCCCATCCTTTGTTTAGGATAGCAATAGGCCTTAGTATATCATGAGCGGAAGCGGTAATTTTAACGCCGGTTTTGCGCATAGCTTGATACCAAAATGGGAAAGTGATGTGGTTGAAGCTATCGAAATGAATGATATCCAATTGGGAATGTTTGATGTGCCTTATTGCTTTCCGGGGGTTTATCCATTGGGCAGTAAGAAACTTCGCTTTTCTGATATATGGAATAGAATGGGATAAGTTTTGGAGAACAGGGGTTATCTTCACACCTGAAATGTTTTGAAACTCAAATTCTGGAGCACATATTAAGGAGATATCTAATTCCGGAACCTGGGCAAGAAAAGGTAATAATTCGGCAGTATATAAGCCAATACCTCCCCCGGGAAAATAAATAAAGTGGCCTATCTTGATGTTTTTTTGATTTGAGTTGTTCAGAACCGGCACCTTATTTGATAGCACTTTTGTAAGTACTAATCAATTCGTTAATATGATGTTCGGGCGAAAATTGGGATTTAATAAGCTGGATACCCGCCTGTCCTGCTTCTGTCAAACGCTGCTCCGAGGAGTTTAGGTCTAGAACGGCTTCTTTGATAGCATTTGCATCCTTGGTAGGTACCAGCCTGCCAAATTGTTGGTCTTTGAGCCAATCGCTTATGCCTGTTATATTTGTTGCAATTACAGGAATACCCCTAGATAAGGCTTCAATGGCTACAATACCCAACGTTTCCTGCCAAAGTGAAGGGAAAATAAATACAGTAGTTTGGTCAAGAATATTCTTTATACCCTCCCGTGATGCCCAGGGGTGGAGCTTTATCCGATCTTCGCAGCCTGACAGCTTAGCTTTTTCCAATAAAGTTTTTTCATTATCCGCGTTGATATCACCAACCATGATTCCTTGCCACTCTTTTGGCAATGCGCCCAATGCTTGAATAAAATATTCCTGTCCTTTGTTAGGGGCAATTCTTCCTATAAACGTAATAGTAGGTGTTTTGGGTATTGGCCTCGGTGCATCTAAAGGAGTAAGCGGACAAAAATAGGGTAACACCTTGATGGTATCCTTATGCCAGCCTGCAGCCAATAAACGTTCTTTAGCTACATAACTTGGCGCAATAACTTGTTTTAGAGCAGGGTGTACCCTTTTTACTTTTTGTATCCTTTTATAAAAAGGTAATGAAAACTGGGGTCTGGGTGTTAAGCAATGCTTTTGTAAAGTAGTTGAAAAGCAAGATAAATTGCCATTAGCTTTAGGGCAAACTTCTTGAGTCCTTTTAAAAAAGAAGGTATTCGCCGGACAAATCCATCTATAATCATGACAGGTCAGCAAGGTAGGTGCAGTTTCCAGGCAGGCAATTAAGGCTTCGCTGTTCTGAATATTATGAATGTGGATAAGGTCAGGTTCTTTGGCTTTTAAAAACTTACGAAAATTTTCTAAGCCTTTACTACCAGAAATCTGGCTAAGGAATGGCTGCTGAATAGCATCATCCCAAAGAGAAGCATCACCTTCGGCATAAACCCAAATTGGCTGTATGCCTTTACTCTTGAGCTGAGGTAGGATGGAAAATAAATAGGTTTCAACCCCTCCCTTCGGTAATAAGTGTTTATTTAAGTTTAAAACTTTCAGAGCTATTAATTTTTAATTTGAGAAAAAATGCGTTTTACTGAAGTCTTACTGAGTTGAATAGTAGATTGGAAATGGGAATTTGAAGGGCGGAATTAATCATTCTTCAAGCAAGTATCCAAAGTTGTTAGAATTTAGAATCCTTGAAACTTCTTTGAAATTAGAAATCATTTCAGATGTTTTTTTAGGGTTTTGACGTTTGAGTTGGCTCACTAAAGGAACTTGTTTGACACCCAGAAATCCAGTGATTTTTTGAAGGGTGGAATCTGGATATTGGCTTAACTCGTCGTAATCGACTTCTATTTTTCGTAAAGAACGGAGTTGACTCCTAATTTCTCTTTCTCTATTTATTGCATTTCTAATATAGTTTAGCATGTGATCAATATTTACTTTTAAAAGAGTAGGAGTAGCTTTTTTGGGGCTATTCTGATACACTCTCCAAACATTAGTTTGCATTGCAATGGCCCAGGATAAATAAGATCTAAGAAGATTTCGATTTAGAAAAATAACTTTCAGCTCCTTTTTCTGGGCCAAATAAGACCATGCGTTATTTCGGTATGAGCGTTCTGCCTCATGTTCTCTGGGAAATGGATAAAGAGCCTTAAAACCAACCGCATGTATACCTTTTGGGTGTTTGCAAAAAATAGCATGGTTGAGGAACGTAATGATATCTTCTTCTCTTTGTTTCAATAGAGCTTTTCGGTTTCCCAAATGATATCTTTCAAAAAGGGATTTGCCTCCGTCTAATTTAAGCAATTCGTGCATGCAAACAATCTCCGGGTGTGATTGTAGGAGCGACATCAAATGCGTAGATCCAGACCTGGGGTGCCCTACGATAAGGAATGGGGTGATTTCATGATTTACTGGAAATAAATGATAATCAACGAAAAGTTTTTTAATGCTTTTTGATGAGGGTACTTTCATGAATAGTAAGATATATGAAAATATAGTGCTTTTTACTAGGCAAAAAAAACAATTATTTCATGGCTACATTAGTCCACAATTGATTTTTTGGTCTGATTAATCAATGTTTGGTTGTTTGACAAGCCATTGATAGAATACCCAAAGGACTTCAATTCTTTAGATTAAAGCCATAATTAAAGAGCGTTTAAAATAACTTCAAGGGTTTTTATAAATAAAGTTTAGGAGAACAGGATTACCATGTTAAAAACAAGTCCTTAAAGAATTTAAGAATTTCTTTTTTGATTTTTCCAGTAAATAGATTCTAAATAGTTAAACCAAATCCATTGGTCATAAGATTTGGATGTCAATCTTCTAGACAGCTTTAACAAGTCAAAGAAAGCGTGTAAAACAATTGTTGATGGCTGTGATGAAGGAGTTTTCAGCAGCCCTCTTAAGAATCTATATGGTAATTTCCAAAAAAAGAGTTTAGCTGTGTATAATATTCGATTTTTTTGGGTGCCTCTTGCTTCATAAATAGCTCGATTCCTGATCACTTGTCGCATTCGTTTCAATTCTTTAGCCCTATCAGTTGTCGCAGAACCGGAAAAGTGCTGAATGAAGGCTCTTCTATAAAAAGCTATTTCATATCCTGCTTCTTTGATCCTTCTGCATAGGTCATAATCTTCATAGTAACTTCCAAAAACGGGATCAAACGGGCCAACAGACTTCAATACGCTCGTTCGTACAAATAGAGATGGGGCGGGTGCTACGTCGGAAAAAATCAATGGTTCTCCTTCTTTTGAGCTTAGGCTTTCTCGTTGTTCTTCACTTAAACAATCCAGGAAGCTGGGATCCCATTTGGAGTTGTCATAGTTCCTGATCAAGGGGCATAAAGCGCCGATATTGGGATACTGATCTAAAATATTCAAACAATTGCTTAGCCATTTTGGGGGGCTTATGGTATCTTGATTAAGGAATAAAATATAATCACCTTTTAAATGACCGTTAACCAAAGCGTAGTTATTAGCCTCTGCAAAACCCATAGGCCTGGGAGTAGGCAAAATTTGATAACCTGAAAAAGCGGAAAAATCGTATTGGTCAATGTTGTTATTTCCGGCATTGTCAACTAAAATCAAATTCACCTGAGAACCTTCTAGCGCCAGGGTTTCCAAACATTTTGGAAGCCATTTATCTCCATAATAAGCTACTAAAATTACATCTGCTAAGGGTAACATAAGTTCTTTTCTAGCTGTGGATAATACCGGAACGTATCAATGCGATAGCCAGGAATCGATAATTGGCGAATGAAGTAAGGTGTTTAATTTTTGGAGGTCTGTTTCAAAGTAATCAAAGAGTTGTTTTTTTTCTGATTCAAATGCAGGTTTTTTTTCATTGATGAAAATGGATTTAAGTCCAGCCTTCAACGTTTCTGGAATCAGGGATTGAATTTGTTGGTAAAGGTTGGAATGCACCAACTTCTTTAATGAACTCGATTTGTACTGTTGAAATTTCAAGTGTTGCTTTTCTAAGTCAAAATGGAAAGTTGTGTCAAGACCTAGAAAATCAAGTATTTGGATTAGAAAAGATGCCGGATTCCTTTTTAAGTCGTCAAAGAACAAAATTAATATTTGTTCCTTTGGAAAAGCAGTAAAATACTTTGTTACTTGATGATGATACAAGCCTACTTCTATATATTCCTTAAAAAAAAAGGAATTACTATTTGAAATACTTTCTTGTAAAGATAAGCTGTTATAACCGGCTTGAACATCCATTAGATAGTGCGATATAGCCCGATCTATCGGGTGGCGTAAAATCATGATGATTTTTGCCTCCGGACACTTGGATTGGATGCGTTGTGCGGCATAGTCATTAAAGAGGTAAGAAGGACTAAAATCACCTTTTACTTTAGATTCAGCCTTAGCGTATAAATTTAAATAGTCCGATTCTTTTTCAATAAAATCGACCTGATAATAGGTTTCCTTAACCTCTGGACAAGCAAAAAAATGAGGCTCTTTAATGGACGGAACGAAGATACCCGGGTGTTGACTTAAATAATTATAAGTTGAAGTGGTGCCACCTTTGGGAACTCCTACTAAAAAAAAGTCAGGCCAACTTCTATTACTTTGTACCACACGCTTTGACATTACAGGCAATTCTTGACAATGGTTCCTATTCTTTGGATATAAACCTTTTCATGATAATGTTTTTCTGCATCTCTTCTGGCATTTTTTCCTAGTTTTTCACTTAGTTCGGGAAGGCTTAGTATCTGAATTAGGGCATTTGCTAGTTTTTCACTAGCATCAAAAGGGACCAAAACTCCATTCTCACCATCATTGATTATTTCTGTAATTCCTCCAACGGCAGTAGCCACTACCGGTTTTTGGCAAGCAAAAGCCTCAATCACTGTTCTTCCAAAAGGCTCTGCTTTAGAAGGAATGCAAATGGCATCAACAGATTTATAAAAGGCGATCATATTGGAAATGGACCCTGTAAATATAAAGTGTTTATTAATGTTGAGCTTTTGGGTGGCCTCAATTAACGATTCTTTATAATGGTCATCTCCACCACCAGTAATGACAAATTTGCAGTCAGGAAACTTTTCTAATATAATTGGAGCAGCCTTTATCAGAAAAGAGTGGCCTTTCATGGGACGTAAGGTGCCGGGAATGCCAATTAATAGTCCGTCCGTTGGTAAGTTTAAGTGAGTTCTGGCTTCCTCTTTATTTAATGTGGTATTGAAATAGTCCGCATTTACTGCATTAGGCATTACATGTACTTTCTGTAATAACTTTTCTCCAAGAATATTTTGTCCAACCGCTTTTGAAATAACAATAATTTCTTGAGCGAATGTAGACAGTATCCATCTGACCAATTCCTTACCTAAAATGAAAGGTACTTTCATTTCTCCTCCTACATCTTCAAACAATTCTCTGACATGCCAAACGACAGGGATGTTAAGCTTACGTGCTGCCAGTGCTGCTGGTAAACTAACCAAAGTATTGATGTAAACAACGGATGGTTGAGTAGATCTAAAGAATTCAACGAATTTTTTTTTATTGGCGAATTCTTGGTATAGATTTCGAAAAAAACGCCCAAAATTATGGGTTCTCAGCCAGCTTTTATGTGCGATTATTTCAACGGGGTAGTCTGTAAGTTTGGTTAGAGGACCTTCGAATGCATAAACAAAGTGGGTTTTTAGTCCTATGCCATCTATTCCTTTTGCAGATAATTGAGCACTAAAGCCCGAACCACTAAGATTAGCGCTGTATTGAACTATTATGACACGGCCATTAGTCATTTTTTCGTGTATTAGCTGGAAAAAATAGTATTATCCACCAGCTTCCACATCTCTTGAGTTCTCTTTTGTTGAATAGCATTGTTTTGGGTGATTCGGTCTTTTAAGTCTTTTCTTTTATCCTTTATGCAAGCCTTAATTGCGGTTTCTACTAAGTTTTTGGACTCTAAATCCTGAATGAGCATTTCTTTGCAGTTGTAATCTTCAAAGAGCATTTCATATTTGTGACTCCAACTGGTACCAATAGCAGGAACATTTTGAGATAGTGCACCAATTAAGGCATGGAATCTGGATGCAACTAGAAAATGGCTTTCGCCAATTATTTTTTTGATTGTGATAGGGTCATCTTCTTGAACTACCTGGATTTTTTCATCGAGAACGGTTAATATTTCCTCAGCCAGAGCATAATCAGGTCTTCCATGAATTAAAAGGAATGGTGAAAAGCCTTCTTCTTGCGTTTGTTTTATGCAATGCACAATGAACTGGATGTAGGCTTTACCCATCTCGGGTGATTTGGCTTTTTCAATCATTCTCTGGTTTGGAACGATACATACGTTCAGGCTTTCATCAGTTTGAACGCCCAATTCAGATTTAACCATATTGGTGAAGTCTGGTGCTAGCTTAATATGATCACTTTGAGCATTAACAGAGGTAGCGTGTTTGAATGAAATAGGGTCTCTGGCAAATATTAAATCAGTCGATTGCACAATTCG
This sequence comes from uncultured Saprospiraceae bacterium, assembly GCA_964537285.1. Taxonomy (GTDB): domain Bacteria; phylum Bacteroidota; class Bacteroidia; order Chitinophagales; family Saprospiraceae; genus CAZHZT01. The sequence continues at coordinate 24,836 of CAZHZT010000058.1, forward strand.
TTGAAAGGAACTTTGTTGCTCTTTTTTTTCAAAAGGCCCAAGTGCCTGAGGAAGCAGAATTACCTTCTTACCGTGTTTTTTAGCCTTTTCTACTTTTTCAGCAAATGCTATAATTCTAGCATTGGGATGCTGATCACCAAATGCAAACCCAGAGGCATCAAGAATTACAGATATATCATTTTCGTTGACGAGACCAATTTTTTTCTTAAATGCAGGGGGGATGAAGTTTAGGGCTAGTTTGGTCTTTCCAAAACCTTTTATTTCCGGCTTAATAAACAACCCATATTTTGCCCTTTCATTAAAGGTTCCAAATGCAGGAGTAACAGCAAATTGAATCTCCTTTTTATCAGGGCCACTTTTAAAATGTTCCAAAATGGAAACGAGCATGAGTTCGGCTCCTTTATTCCAGGTATTGGTACCTGTAATTTCAATTGTCATTGGTTATTATATTGACAAATTTGAGAAATAGGTTTTTTTTGAGAATAAGCAACTAAGCCTGTAGGGTCTGGAAATCCAACTGCCAAGAACATCACTGGTCTTTGGTCTTTTTCGAGTTTTAATAGGTTTTCGGCACGAACTTCATCTTGCTCGATATCAGGCCAGTTAATACAGCAAGTACCTAAGCCTAGGGTTTCCGCGGCAAAAACAAAACTCATTGCAGCTAATGAAGCATCTATATAAATTAGATGTTTGTCTCTTTCTCCGTAATAGTTTCTTAATTCACCAACTATTGCTATGATTACAGGAAATTGATGGTCGAAACCTTTAGTTCCTCCGGGTAAAGCAGAAACAGACCTCACTAATTGAGGCTCATCAAAGACCTTAAAAACAAAAGGTTGGCGGTTGCAAGCACTTGGTGCTAGGGTAGCAATTTCCATTGCTTTATTAATTAATTCTCGGGGAACCTTTTCTTCAGTAAACCACCTTACAGATCGTCTCCTCCATGCTAGTTCTAATAAATTTTCGTATTTAACAGGAATAGGAGCGTTCAGTTTTCTTAAGTAGGGGCGTTTTAATTTTCCATTTTTAAAATTCGTTGAAGAAAGCGAAAGTTTTTGAAAGTCAGTCCTTAAAGGGTCAATTTTAGGGTGAGACTTCGTAATGTTGAAATATTCTTCCAAAACATCTTTGGCCCATGATAATTCTTTTTCTGAGCTGATTCTATTTTCAGGGGAAAGCGAAAGTTCTTTTTTGAAAAATGCAAATGTTTCAGAAATATAACCTAGAGCAAAAAGTTCTCTTCTGGGGCGGCTTAAAATTCCTTTTTCTAATCTGTGGATGTTTCTTCTTAAAATACTAGAAGTGAACCGTTTATTATTTAACTGGGTTTCTTTAAATTTGAGCATTCCAGTAAGCATTGCTTGATGCTCTCTATCAAAAGATCGGTTGAAAAGGGCATAATATAATGAACTTGTCCAAGGGTTAATGCTTAAATATTTCATTAAAAGGAAATCTAGGTGCTCCCATAATTTCCTGATCCGCCTTTTACCGGAAGAAATAATTTTGGATATCATTTGTTTTTTACTTTGGAAAATGTACAAAGTGTTTTGAATGAAAATTTTAGTTGTTGTATTGAAGGAACTTATTTAGAAGATATCAATACCTCATAATCCTCTTCTGGCAAATGACGGAAAAGATATTCTGAATCCCATGTGGATTTTACTTCCTTGCCATAAATTTTTAGTTTTTCATCATTGATTTTCCCAAGTGGCAAATGCTTGATAAGTGGATCCAATTTCATTATTTTTACTTTTAGAAATCTTAAAGTTTTTCTTCTCTTAGGAAAAATTACTTGGAAAATCTTATTGATATAACGCAAAACTATTATTGTTGAATCCGAAGGAGTAGGGTTTATTATCTTTTTTGCAATAGAAATATCTTCGAAGAATGATACAGCATCTAAAAAATCAAACTCTAGTTTATTAATTACGTTTTCATATGATCTGATTCTTAGGTTGAAAAAACTGCTCCAGTTTTTAATTAATTTTGGAAAATTCATCCTATCCGCTGATATTACCTCTTCTAGAAAAGCTTCACATGTAATAGTCCTATTAGTGGGCGATTTTATTCCTTGTCTGTAAGAGGAAGGTAGATATTTTTCAGGTTTTCTTAAATACAAAATAATTGTTGTATCGTAGCCTTGTAAGGTTTCATATAATAATTGAATTTGTTTTTTATTTAATAGCCAGAAGCCTTCACAGCTTAGAATTAATTTCTCATATTTCCCCCCTTCTTTTAATATTTTTTTTAAAGTCTCTGTAGATTGTTTTTGTTTTAATTCCTTGAGAATCATGAAATGGGCTCCAAATATCCCGGGCTTAATTTCAGGAAACAATACACCTTTTTTTTTGAGTATTAAATGGTTTTTACCTAGAAAATATTGAATGGCTGAGGAACCAGCTTTGGACATTCCTATATGTATATATATATGAGGTGAGTTTTGCATGGTCTTTATTTGAAATATTCTTTTATTTTTGAAAAAGTTCATTGGAAAACTATTAGATTTGACACCTAGGAAACAGATGATAAAACTATATAAGCAATCCTTATGGAAGTAAAGGTATGGAAGCAAATTTTAGGTGTAGATGTTTCAAAAGATGATTTTAAAGTGAACTTCTAATAAATATTGGATACACAATAAAACTGCGTTAAAGTTAGTCTTACTTTTAAGGATCTTTTAGGACTAAATACTTTGTAATCTAAATAAATCTACATTTTGAAGGGCATTTTTTGCTTTACTCATCGTTGCGTACTCGCCTTCGTGGCTAAGGCCACGAGGCTGTGCCGCGCCTCGATTAAAACAAAAACTCTCTGGTTCAAAATACGAATTAACTTAAATTACAAAGTACTAAAAATCTTATTTACTATAATTTTTTTATCTTAGCTCTATGGTTTTGCAACAAGTTCTATGCTGTCATTAGGTCGGACTCCTTCTTATAACTTGATGATGTAAAACTTTGCCAGATGAAGCTCACCTGCCTCTTTCGGTAACTACATTTAGATCATTTTAAGAAGTAATTTAGTAGGGAATGAAAATCTTCTTAATAATAAGACTACTGAGATTCTTTGGTAGGCATAACTACGTATCCCTCTTTCACGAAATATAAAATTTTTCAAATTTTTCAAATCTTCTATTTTGTTATTTTTTAAAGAATCTTTTATTATTTTTTTAGAATAATTTTTTATTCCTTTTTCTAAGGATTCATGATACTCTTTGCTTAAAAATGGTTTAATGATCATTCTTCCCTTAATTGAAAGAAGCAATTTTGCCGATGTCGTTTGACTGCTGTGCGTAGAATTAGGATGAATCCTGTAAGCGGCCAGTTCTTGGTTTAAAAAACCAATCCTTCCAATTTTCCCACTCAGTACACAGAAGCCCCAAAAAGCACCTGGAGTTTTGAGTATCCATCTTGGAGGGTCACCTACAGCGGTTTTTCTGAAAATGTAAGTTGGGGAATTGGCTACATTCCTTTCTAAAATCCCTTCATTTAGGTTATAGCTTTGTTTTAAATTTTTTTGGGGATAAGCTCTTCCTCCTGTTGGGGTTCCATTCTCATCAACTAATTTTGCAATACCAAAGCAAGCCGACCAATCTGAGTTTGCTTTTAGTGCGTCCACTTGTTTTTGTAATTTCTTTGGATCAATCCAAAAGTCATCTCCATCACATTGTGCAAAATACTCGCCCTTTGCTGAAAAGTAGTTGTATAGACAGTTGAATCGCCCACTTAGTTTCCCATTGACTTTGATTTTGTTTTCTTTATGATGCAAAAATAACCGTATCTTATCTGGGTACTTTTTGGCATACTCTATACAGATTTTACGAGAATTATCGGAGGATACATCTTCTCCAACTAAAATTTCGTAATCAAAGTCAGTTTGTTGATTTACTAATGACTCTAAACAATGCGCAATAAATTTTTCATGCTGGTATGTTGTTACGCTAACAGAAACTAATGGCCGATCATTCACGGAGTTGGGGTAAACCTCAACTGCTTTCTTTTCGAACTCATTTTTAAATTCAGCAAATGTCATTTTTTACTTAATTAAATATTCAAAATTGTCGAACAACCTTACAAGGATTACCATAGGCCACACAATTCGATGGAATGTCTTTTGTCACTACACTTCCCATTCCTATGATGGTGTGCTCTCCAATGGAAATATTATCTTTTAAAACAGCTCCAGAGCCAATGGTGCACCCTTTTCCAATATGAACATTTCCCGAAATCGTTACGCCAGGGTTGATATCTGTAAAGGCACCTATGGTATTGTGGTGGCCAATAGTGCTTCCGCGCTTAATAAAAACGCCAAAGCCTATGCTGGTTTGAGCGCTAATTGCACACAATGGTTCGATTAAGCATCCGTCTTCAATATAGGATGAGGAAGCGATGTACTATGTAGGATGGATGATTTTAATATATTGTTCCTTACTTATTCCGTACTTAGTATAAAAATCGTCAAAAATAGCTTTTTTGTTTTTTGGACCAGGTGTACCCAAAAACACGTGTTTAGAAGATTCTGGATAGGAGCCCAAAGGCATCACTTCAAAATCATACTTTTTGATGGCCAATCTAGGGGAAATATCCAAGTCTATATTAGGATAAAAGGTAAAATGGGTAATTCCAAACAGTTCAAAGGCTAAGTCCATAATTATGGCAACCCTGTCTTTGGAAATACCTAGGAAGCTTAAGTTATCTATGGATTGACTAAATGGCATTTTTTCGAATTTTTCAACTATTCTTAATATTCGAATTTTTTTGAATCCGCTATGAAATATAATAGTCAGAGACTAAATCACGAACCTCACTTGGAGAGGAAAACATTAAAGCATCTATAATGGACAAGCCTGGGATAAATTCTTTATTGGGTTGCCAGTACGGCTTCAGGTTATTATGCAAAAAATTTAGTGCTATATCACTCCTAAAATATTTTTCTTTATCAAAGAATTCTTTTCCACCAGGGGGATTTAAATATGTTTTTGCCCCTATTGCTTTTGAAATTTCCAATGCCCATTCGTCTGGTGCATTTACTTGTTTAATATCGAGTTGCATTTCTGAAAAAATATATGTTTCGAATGGGATTCCACAATACTCACAAGTTCTTTCTATGGCTAGCTTATTTAGCCCCACTATACTTTGACTACTAGTATTGTCGTAAAATACCGATTTAATTAAATTGATTACCTCTGAGTAGTATTTAGCTTTTTTTTTATAGTGTTCTAGCTGAGAAAGGATTTTTGATTGCCAAGCGGTACTTTTTATTGAAACATCTTTAATAGCTGTTTTTTGAGCGTGTTTTTCCAGTGGAACAATTATGTATTGCCAGTCTTCCTTGGATGGTTTTAGTATCCTGTTTCTGTTAATCCAACCATGTCTTATGTATTGAGGCGTGTCAAAAAAGATAAATTGGTCTGCTGCTGCAACTAAGCTGAAATAACCTAGATAAGGGAAAAAATATGGCTGCATTATTGCAACTCTTTTCATGTGTTATATTGTTGTATTTGATAATTCTTGATATAATCCTACAAATTATGCCTATCTCTGCTTCTGATAGTTGAAAGGAGATCGGAAGGCAAAACACTCTTGCTGAAATATCTTTAGCTATAGGATATAAGAAGGGATGTATCATGCGCCTAACGGTAACGGGATTCGTTCATGGCTTTTGTAGGCACCATGCCTGTTGGGCAGAAGTTGATGATTGTTGCAGGGGGCATTTTTTAGAATTTCTCAACTATTCTTGACATTTTGAATCAAACCTTAAAGAATTTTGTTTGCTGCCATGTTGTTAGGTGCACCCCCATCCTTAGGACAGCAATTTAAGGTGGAAATATTAGAATAATTTTTATCTTTTCACCAGCAAAAATAAAATGTTATGTCCAGGAAAAGACGGGTTTATTCCCCTAAATTTAAGGCAAAAGTAGCATTAGATGCTCTAAAAGAAAGAGAAACCTTAGCCGAATTGGCATCAAAGCACGAATTGCATGCCAATCAGATCAGACAATGGAAACAAAGTGCCTTGCAAAATGTAGAAGAAGGCTTCCAGAAAAAACGAGGAAAACCATCTAAAGATGATCAACCTCTGATCGATCAATTGTATCAACAAATCGGTCAGCTCAAAGTGGAGCTGGATTGGTTGAAAAAAAAATCTGGCCTCTAAGTCCTTGACTGACAAATGTTCATTGATAGAACCCTCAAATAAACAACTGAGTATTAGTCGACAATGCGAATTGCTGAGTATTCACCGATCGGCTTATTATTACAAGTCAGTTCCTGAGAGTAAACAGAATCTGGAATTGATGAAACGTCTGGATGAAGAGCATATAAAATATCCGTTTTATGGTTATAGGCGGATGACCAAACATTTAGGTACGCAATTAGATAGCCCCTTGAATGCCAAGCGAGTAGCTCGCTTGATGCGAAAAATGAACATTCGCTCGGTTTTACCAAAGCCAAATACAAGTAAGCCAGCCAAAGGGCATAAAATATTCCCTTACTTGTTAAGAGGCTTAAAAATTGAGCATCCGAATCAGGTTTGGTCAACAAATATAACTTATATCCCAATGATGAGCGGTTTTTTATATTTGGTGGCTGTGATGGATTAGTTCAGCCGTTTTGTTTTATCATGGGAGTTGTCTAATAACCTGGAAAGATGGTTTTGTATACAAGCACTGGAGGAGGCTTTAAAGTGGGGAACTCCGGAAATTTTTAATACCGATCAGGGATCCCAATTTACAAGCCATGACTTCACAAAAGTACTTTTAGAGAAAAAAGTGCGTATTTCTATGGATGGCAAAGGCCGGGCAATTGATAATATTTTTACGGAAAGATTGTGGTGGAGCGTCAAGTATGAGCAAGTATATTTGCATGAGTATCAGGATGGAACACAACTATGGAGCGATTTAAAGAAATATTTTGATTTTTATAATTACCAAAGACCCCATGAAAGTTTAGATTATCAAACGCCGGCAAAAGTGTTGGGAATTTTGAAATGAACGCAAAACCACTTATTTTTGAATGCATTTCAAATGTGATATTTTTCTATAGTTTGGAACAAAAAAAGCTATCCAAAATACATTAATTGAAGGTAGAATTTTGGAGGTTTTTACACCTTAAATTCAGGGGTTTTCCTGTCCGAAAATTGGGGTCAAGCGCATTGAGGACTCATGATGGTTCGTTTGCCGGCAGGTTGTTTAATCAACATTATCTAGATATTCCTTAAGATAACTATTCTCTAAATCCTCAGTTATAAATTTTACAATATATTCTGGTAACTTCCCTTTCCAAGCATCATCTTTGCTTTTTATTTTAAAAACACCGTAAGGGTCATTATCATCATGGTTTCTGCTGGCATTTATAAACTTACTAGTTTGTTCGGTAAATGGTAGACTAATATTCATAAATAATTCTTCTACTACCTTTCTGGTATTATTCAGGAGATTTGTGTATTTAACAATTTGAAACCTCGTTGGATATTTTTCATTTAGTGAATGAAACAAATGTGTTGTTGCCTTCCACTTTTCATACCCATAATATTCTTCTGGTTTATTGTTATTCTTTTTAGGTGCTGTTCTCCATTCCTCTTCAATCTTCCACCCAAGTTCATGCCTAAATTCTTTTGGAGCATTGAACCATGAGAAAAGATGTGCGAGCGGATTTCTTATTAAACCAATAGCTGTGACTTCTGGATCTGTTTTTATCAAGTTTTCTAATATGTAATGATAACGCGTCTCTTTATAAGCAACAAACATCGGCTTTTCTTTCTTAAACTCAGGAATTATATTCTTTGCTTTTTTTTCGGTTTGATCCATAAAGTCATCTTCTGTCGAAAGAAGCCTTTGTTTAAAACTGGATATTTTCTCATAGTCTGAATCTTGATCTAAAAATCCTTTTAAGGCGTAAGCAAACAAAGGTTGCATTTTATATATAACATTTGGGCAAGAATCAATTATGCTCCCGAGCCAAGTAGAGCCAGACCTGGGCATGGAGTGTAAGGCAATAAGCTTCATTTCTCAATTAATAGCTTTTCGATTATTTGAAAGTTGTTTTTATAACCTAAATGCTTCAAAAGATAAATAAAAAACTCTTTTTTATACCAAGTTCCGACATGATCCTCCTTATTGTATAGCTTTTCAAAATAAAAAGACTTATACTCAGCTTTAGAGTAAAAATTCCATTTTTGATCAATATCTGGAATGTCACTAATGTAAAATTTCCCTCCTAGGTCGAGGGAGTTTAAGCAATCTTTAATGATGCGCACAGCTTCACTCAAAGAAAAGTATTGTATGGAAAAATACCAAACTACTTTGTTGTAACTTGGTTTAGTAAAATCAAAAAAAGTTAGGTTTTGGCATATCTTTTCAATGTTTTCATCAGGTGGAATAAAGTTATCTAACAGCTTTTGAGAAATATCAACTGCAATCACTTTTTTTACCAAGGGAGCTAAGTACTGAGAAACCAGTCCATTCCCTGCGCAAATGTCTAATACGAAATCGTTCTTAGTTAGATTGAGTTTACTAATTATGTATTTTACTTCTTTTTCAAAAGATGCTAAGGAAACTGGTTTGCCAAATTTAGTTCTTCCGATGGTCGTTTGGGAATCAGATATGTTGACTTTTTTCCAGTAATTTATCCAATAATCAGACATACAAAGTAATTTAATTTGTTTTTGTTAAAATCAATATTGTTACAATATAGAACATTTTCAGTAGCGCAATTTCTATTTCTTTCTTCATTTATTAAACAATTGGTCGATTTTTTATAGGTATGGGTTGGTTTCACCTTGATTATGGTGTTCTCAAATAGGTAATGACAATATTTTATATTTTTTGAATGAAGATTTCAAAGCAGTTTTCAAAAAACTGTTTTTCATAGTATAAATCATGACCACTAATAGCCGTTATACTAGTTCATATCTTTTTAGCATCTTTTCAATATCAACCTTGGAATTAAACATCATTACATCAATGATTGAAAGATATGGGATAAACTCCTGCTTGAATTGTTTATATTCTGTAATTAAAGAATTTAAGAAGTTTAGTTTTATACTATTTTGAGCAAAATAAGATTTTCCATAGATTTCTTGTCCTCCAATTGCATTTATGTAGTAATTGGAATTTTCTTTTTTTGTGATGTAAATTAACCGATCTGCACGATCCATACCTTGGCTTTCAGGGTGTGAAATAGAAGAAAATTTAAATTGTTTATCCAATTTTAAATAGGTAGAAACTTTTAAAATACTTTCCGCTGCAAGTTGGGCAATGTTTTCATGCTCCCCGGTTAATACCGTAGATACTAAGTTATAAACATCATCAAAATAGGGGGCTTTTTTGTAGCTTAGTTCAATTGTTGTTAATATTTCTTTAAACTTTTTATCATTTAAATCTACTTCAACCTCATTGATGAATTTATTCTGGCTAGCGCTAACACATGGGAAAGTAATCAGTCTTTTTGCACCGTTTACCAAAATATTATTTCTATTAATCCAGCCCCTTTTTATATAATTAACATCATCATAAAAAACAAACGTATCTACTGCATTAATTAATTGAAAATATCCTATATAAGGGAAAATATAGGGCTGCATTACTGCAATTTTTTTCATGCTAGTGGATTAAGTTGTAAGTTTTTCCACACATAAATTTTGGAGTTTTCGAGC
>CAZHZT010000059.1:0-34292 GCA_964537285.1 uncultured Saprospiraceae bacterium
AATTGAATACAGCCTTGATTTTTTGCTACTTTTTTATCAAGAAAAAAGTAGGTATTGCCTTGGTCAACAAGCATTTGTAAATATTTTTCACAAAACATGAGTCATCCCGAATTTTCGGGATGACTCATGTTTACGCAATTCGAAATTTTTATTGATAACAAGCTTTTTTACTCAATGTATCAGCAAGATTGGTCTTCTAAATGGGCTGTTTACAGCCCAAATAAAATTGCCGTTAAGGAAGATGGTACCAATGCTTCACTTACCTATTTTCAACTTCACAGACTCTGTAATCGCCTGGCGCATCATCTAAAAGACCACTATAATATTCAGTATGGTGATCGCATAGCGGTGCTCGCGGAAAATGGGTTGGAGTACATCTTGTTGTTCACTGCTGCTCAAAAGGCGGGTTTTACATTGGTTCCTTTGAACTACCGCTACACTTCCAATGAATTGGATTATTTGCTTCAAAATGCTGATCCAGCGCTAGTGATTACGGAAGATACATTTCAACTTACCTATCAGAAGACGGCCTTTTTTAAAAAAAATATTTCATGGTGGTCAATAGAGGCTTTAAGGGCATTTTGTGATCCGGAGCAAACACATAAAAATGATTCTTTCTTCCCGGTGAATGAAGTCAATGAGGATGATCCCATTTTTCTACTCTATACTTCCGGGACAACAGGTTTTCCAAAAGGGGCTCTCTATACCCATAAAATGTTGTTCTGGAATAGTATAAACACGGCAATGTCACTGATCATCAATACGGAAAGCAGTACGGTAAACTGTATGCCACCTTTTCATACAGGCGGTTGGAATGTTTTGCTGACCCCTTTATTGCATCATGGGGGCTATATTTGCATTATGAAAAAGTTCGATGCGGCTAAAGTGCTGGAACGGATTCAATCAGAAAAGGCGACACTCTTCATGGGAGTACCCACCATGCTTAAGATGATGGCCGAAGAAACTGCCTTTGAAAAAGCTGATTTTAGCCATTTACTATACATGATCGTTGGAGGTGAGCCGATGCCGATCCCCTTGATTGAAAAATGGGCAGAAAAAGGCGTGCCTGTCCGCCAGGGATATGGCATGACGGAAGTAGGCCCCAACCTAACTTCTTTGCATCAGCATGACGCCACCCGTAAAAAAGGTTCTATTGGAAGGCCAAACTTTTATGTTTCCATAAAAATTGTTGATTCAAATGAGAAGGAAGTAAGTACCAATCAGCCGGGAGAATTACTTCTAAAAGGGCCAATGGTGACACCTGGTTATTGGCAGAATGAAGCGGCTACGAATAAAGCCATTGAAGATAATTGGTTTCATACCGGGGATATGGCCAGACAAGATGAAGAAGGTTATTTATACATTGTTGATCGTATAAAAAATATGTTTATTTCAGGAGGTGAGAATGTATACCCGGCTGAAGTGGAAAGAGTTTTGGTTCAGCATGAAGCTGTCTCTTCTGCGGCCGTGCTGGGGCAAGAGGATGAAAAATGGGGCGAAGTTGGCCATGCTTTTATCGTGCCTGATCCTGGGTTTACTCTTTCTGAGCTCGACCTAAAAGACCATTGTAAACGGCATCTGGCTAAATTTAAAGTACCGAAGTACTTTACTTTTTTAGATCAATTGCCTCTGAATGATGCTGGGAAAGTTGATCGGAAATACTTAAGGAAAAAGTTTACAAGCTAACTTTTTTTAAATAATTTATATTTTGGCTGCTAGATGATTTCATTTGGCCGAAATTAATTTGGGAAATCCTTAAAGCAGGCCGTTAGGCCTGCCTGATCGTAGCCCTGGGTTCTCCCAGGGTTATAAGGTATAGATACCAACTTCCGCGTAGCGGAAGCACATCATAGGCCATTGCTCTTTTGTAGTGTGCTTCCGCGTAGCGTAGCACCAATGTCGTCAACTTAAACTCTTTATAGCCCGGCACTTCAGTGCCGGGGGTAATAATTATCACATTGGGCTTTAGCCCTTTTGTTATTAATAGGCTAAAGCCCTGATAAATCTTAACACGACACCTGGCGCTAAAGCGCCAGGCAAAGAAAAAGTTTAAGTTGACGACATTGAACAGTAACCTAAAACACAAGAACAATAGCCTGGATGTGCTTCCGCTACGCGGAAGAAATTAGGTAGAAGAATCTTTTCCCCAGGAGGCCCAGGGGCTACGATCAGGCAGGCCTAACGGCCAGCTTTTTTTCTTAAAACGTTTACCAAATGAAATTATTTAGTTCCTGAAGCACTAGTGCTTCAGGAACTAAATTCTTGATAGCTTTAGAAGCGATTATTTTGGTGGCAAACGAGACGCGAAGAGGGAGCATAGCCAAAGTTACGTGACCGATGAGCAACGAAGTAGGCTGCCAAAAGAAGCCGTCTAAAGTGTCAAGGATTTAGTTCTTAAAGCACTAGAACCATATTTTTATTAAAAAGTATACTCTATAATATTGAACTTCGTTTAAACAACTTCACTAAAAGCAAATAACCTTGCACATTACTTCCATAAAGCTTACCAATTTTAAAAATTATCCTTCTCAGGAAGTAGATTTCTCACTGAAGTTGAATTGCCTGGTGGGACTAAACGGTATGGGGAAAACCAATATGCTGGAAGCGATCTATTACCTTTGTATGTGCAAGAGCCCACGGAATTTGAATGATCGGCGAATAGTAATGCAAGGTCAGCCTTTTTTTCGTTTGGAAGGAGCATTTCAAAAAGATGAAGATACTGTAAAGGTTGTAGCTAAGGTAGCGCCAGGCAAGCAAAAAGCTTTTGAATACAGAGGAAAAGAGTATGAATGGCTTTCTGACCATATTGGTCGTTTTCCAATAGTAATGATCACTCCCGATGATGTTTCAGTAATCCATGAAGGGAGTGAGGAGCGACGTCGTTTTTTAGATAATACCTTATCTCAAATCTATCCGGATTATCTGGAACAATTAATTAAGTATAACCGCCTGCTGAAGCAACGAAATGCTTCGTTGAAGCAGATGGGAGAAGCCAACTCTTTTAGTTATCCACTTCTTGAAGTCTATGACAAGCAATTGGAGGAGCCTGCCACAACTATTTTCCAGTACCGCAAAAAGTTTATGGAGCGATTTGATCCCATTTTTCAGCAATATTATCAATCTATTTCTGCGGATCAGGAAAAAGTTTCAGGGCTTTATCACTCGAAACTTGGGGAAAACCCGGTAGCAGAATTGTGGAAAGAAAGCCTTGAAAAAGACAGGGTTTTACAGCGTACTACCGTAGGTATCCATCGGGATGATATCAAGCTGTTGCTCAATGGCGAAGAAGCTAAACGATATGCATCACAAGGCCAGCTCAAATCGATTGTGTTGGCACTGAAATTGGCGCAGTATGCCTTGATCGAACAAGATAAAGGCCTTTCGCCCATCCTTTTATTGGATGATCTTTTTGATCGATTGGATTCTAAGCGCGTACAGCAACTTTTGGAATTACTTCTTCAACCGCCTTTCGGCCAGATTTTTATTTCTGATACGCAACAGGAGCGATTGGAGAAAATCTTGGAGGGTTATTCACTTGCTTATAAGATGATGCGTGTAGAAAAGGGGGAAATATTCTTATAATGATTTCAATAAAAAAAGGGAAACGCTAGGGCGTTTCCCTTTTTTTATTGAAATCAATATGACTCCTTAATTTATTGGAGGAATTCTCAATACCTGGCCAGGATAAATTTTATCCGGATCAGACAACATAGGCTTGTTCGCTTCAAAAATGATCATGTATTTCATGGCGTCACCGTAGTGCGCTTTGGCAATTTTAGAAAGTGAATCACCACTTTCAACGGTATACATTGTAGCTTCAGGAGTAGGCGTCACTACAGAAAGGCGATCATCTACAGAAGAGATCCCGTGAACGTTTCCTACGGTCAAAACTACTTTTTCGCGTTCGGCCTGAGTCGGAACTTCACCATGAATGGTTGCTGTTTCATCATTAACATCAACATTAAAGTTTTCAACCGGCAATTGCATGCCCGCTACTACTTCTTTCAAAATCTCTTCTTTTTGACGGTTTTCAACTTCAAGGGCTTCCATATTGTCAGCATTCTCGATGACCGGTTTTTCTTCTTCTTTACGGTCAAAGATTTTAGAACCTGCATTTTTTAGGAAAGAAAATAATCCCATTTCAAGTAAATTTTAAAAATTGGAAAAATTGGTTTTCGTAAAGTAGGACACAGAATTCTTTTTAAAGTCACTTAAAATTAGTACAATGTGTCAAATAAGTTTAATCATAGGCCGGAATTACTGCCGAACACTTTGGTAATTCCGGTCTTCTTTTAAACTTATTTAGAGCATTAACACCCAACATACAGCAAAAAATGTATATTTGCGCAGTTTTTCTAACACGTTCTAAAAAGTAAACTATTTAACATGCAAGGAAAAGGTATTGTGAGGTTCTTCCTTGTTGCAATGGCTCTAATTACTTTGGTACAGTATTTCTACTTGCTGCCAACGCGTAAAGTTGAGAGAAATGCCGAAGATTTCGCACAGTCGGTTGCATCAAGCTACACAGAAGAAGAACAAAAACAGGAATTTAAGAAAGCGAGGGCTTCCTACCTTGATTCAATGTCCAATGAGGTGATCTTTAGCATCCCATTGATCAAGGATTTTACGTATCAGGAGCTGAAATCTCGCCAATTAGCTTTAGGATTGGACCTGAAGGGAGGAATGAGTGTCGTATTACAAGTGGATCTTAAAGACTTTTTGCTCAATCTAGCCAATAAAACCAGAGATGGTACTTTTAATGACGCGTTAGAACTCGCTAGTAAAAAGCAAAGAAGTGATCAATCTGATTATGTGACCTTATTTGCGGAAAGTTTCCGGGAATTGTCAAAAGGCGAAAAAAGCCTGGCCTCAATATTTGCTGCCAATGCTACATTATCCGATCAGGTGAACTACGAAACACCTGATGCAGAGGTAATTCAAGTATTGAGAAAAGAAGCAGATGATATCGTTGATCGTACTTTCAAACGCTTGAAAGATCGTATTGACCAACTTGGTGTAGTACAGCCAAATGTTTCCCTGGATGCCGCTCGCGACTTGATCATCGTCGAGTTACCGGGGATCGATAACCCGGAACGTGCTCGTAATTTCTTGCAAGCAACGGCAAAATTGGAATTCTGGGATGTATATAATATCACAGACCAGGGAATTGCTGCTTCTTTCCAGGAAGCAAACCGCTTATTGGAGCGAACAGAAAAAACAGCAGAGGATACGACAAGTACAGGCTTAGATGAGCTTGAGTTCAGCCTGGATACTACCTATAATGTAACTCGTGATTCTATCGGCAATGTTGTCGATTCTATTATGCAGATCGACACGGTTAAGGCTTCCGATAATCCGTTTACTGATTCTCAGAGAGGCCCGCTTTTCGATGTGTTCACCATGAATGGGAGTACCGGCCAACAATTGGCTTATCCTCCTGCGGTTATGGGAACGGCAAAAAGAAATCAGATAAATAAAATTAATGCTTATCTTGATAGAGCGGATATCAAAGCGCTTTTCCCCAGGGATCTCGGCTTCCGCTGGTCAGAAGACCCCGTAACAGATATCGATAATGATCAACCTACTGATCAGTACATGCTTTATGCCATCAAGAAGCCAAGAGGCGATGCCGCTCCGTTAGGAGGGGATGAAATCGTTCGGGCTACTTCCAACCCGGATCCTCAAACCGGAGAAATTCAGGTTACTTTACGTATGAATAGCAGAGGAGCTAAGATCTGGAGAGACATGACGACGAAGGCTGCTCAGGAGAACCAGAAAGCGATTGCTATCCTACTGGATAATAAAGTGGTTTCGGCTCCTTCTGTTAGAGAACCGATTACAGGGGGACAGTCTTCTATTTCCGGTAGCTTTACCGTACAGGAAGGTCAGGATTTAGCCAGTATTCTTGAAATTGGTAAGCTTCCTGCTGATATCCAGATTATTCAGGAATCCTTGGTTGGACCATCTTTAGGAGCTGACAATATCAGACGAAGTGTAATCGCCCTGGTTGTTGGTTTTGGCCTGGTGCTTTTGTTTATGATTATGTACTATGGTGGAGGTGGTATCATCTCTATTGCTGCTCTATTTTTGAACTTATTCTTCATCTTTGGTGCACTCGCTAGTTGGGGTACCGTACTTACCCTGCCAGGTATTGCCGGTATCGTACTGACCATCGGTATGGCCGTGGATGCCAACGTGATCATCTTTGAGCGGATCAGGGAAGAGTTGCGAGAGGGTAAGAGCCTGCTCATGGCCATTAACGATGGTTTCCAGAATTCCTATTCAGCGATTATAGATGCTAACGTAACAACTATTCTTACTGCAATTGTACTCGCATATTTTGGACTAGGACCAATTAAAGGTTTTGCTGTAGTATTGATCATAGGTGTGATTTCTTCCTTGTTCACAGCCGTTCTTGTAGGTCGTATGATCGTTGAATGGTGGACACAGAAGGATCGTCCTCTGAGTTTTTCAACCAGTGTCTCCAAAGATGCTTTCTCTAAAGTGAAATTCGACTGGTTAGGTCGTCGTAGAATGGCTTACATGATCTCTGGTTCTATCATAGTTCTTGGGATAGTTTCTTTTGTAGTAAGAGGCTTTGAGCTTGGTGTGGATTTTAAGGGAGGTTATTCTTACAATATAGAATTTGATCCTTCCCAGAAAGTAGCGGTAGATGAACTGCGTACTTCCCTGGAAGGCGTTTTTGGTTCTGCACCGGTCGTAAAGGCTGTAAGTACTGAAAACACCTACAATGTGACAACGAGTTACATGATCGATGTGGATTCAGCGGGAGCGGCGAATATCGTTATGGCTAAATTGCACGAAGGTGTTAATGCGCTCTTTGGTGGTACGATCGAATTAGAACAGTTTAAAGCTCCGGATGGCAGTGGTACACACGTGACGAGCTCTAGTAAAGTTGGAGCAACTATTGCCGATGATACACAAGATAGTGCAATTTGGGCAACAGTATTTGCATTATTGCTAATCTTTTTGTATATTTTCATCCGATTCTCAAAGTGGCAGTATAGTCTTGGTGCTGTGGCCGCATTGTTCCACGATACTTTAATTGTATTGAGTATATTCTCGATTTTCCACGGGATTTTACCATTCTCCCTGGAAATTGATCAGGCATTTATAGCGGCCATATTAACGGTAATCGGTTATTCTATCAACGATACCGTGGTCGTTTTTGACCGTATCCGGGAATACATGAATAGCTACACAAAGAAATCAAAAGAGGAAGTAATCAACATGGCCGTAAGCAGCACAATAAGCCGAACAATAATTACTTCCTTGACAACGCTTTTTGTTGTGCTAATTTTGTTTATCTTTGGTGGCATAAGTATTAAAGGTTTCGCTTTTGCACTGTTATTAGGTATTATTGTGGGTACATATTCTTCTGTATTCGTTGCAACACCTATCATGTCAGACTTTAGCGGGGACTTTAAACCCAAAGAAGTTAAAAAGAAGAGTTTTTCTAAAGCAGCTAACACTGCACGTTAATAGTTAAAGCAATCTACATTTCACACTGACTCCCCTTATCGCCTTTTAGGTGGTAAGGGGCATTTTTTTTTTGAGCGAGATCCCGAATGGAGCGGGATCTCGCTCAAAATTAAGGGTTTAAATCAGTAACTCGTCTAAACTACGCTAAAATTCATCTGATCTTCTACTGTTTAGCCAAACTAAATCGTACTTTTGCGGAAGTTTTTTTAACGAAACGATAGAATGGATAGGAATACAGTAATCGGAATGACCATCATATTTGCCCTGCTTATGCTATGGGCATACCTTAACTCTCCAACCGAGGCTGAAATTGCAGAACAACAACGCATCCAGGATTCTCTGGAAATGGTGCAAAATAATGCTATTGCGGGGGATAGTACCACAGCAGAAACCAATAGAATAAGCGACACAACTACTTCGATTGTTAGTGAGGTGGAAAGCACCCCGGATTCTGTTAAACAATTGCAGCTTCAAAGTCAATTCGGTCCTTTCGCCGAAAGTGTGCAGGGGGAAGAAACGTTTCTTGAGTTAGAAAATGATAAGCTCAAAGTTACTTTTTCTAACAAAGGGGCTCGTATTACCAACGCGCTCCTGAAGGAGTATTATAAAATCGTGGACGATGAGGAGCGGAAAGAACAAAAGGTGCCGCTGAATTTACTGGAAGACAAGAAGAATAAATTCGAATACATCCTCCCGGTTCCTTCTATACAAGGAGGCCAGCTTTCAACCGCTGATCTTTATTTCGAAGGCCGTGCAGAGGGGAATTCAGTTGTTTTTAAAGCCAATGTAGGGGCGGATGCTTACGTGGAGCAAATCTATACCTTAAAAGAGAATACCTACGAACTGGATTACGATCTGCATATGGTAGGTATGGATAAATATATCGATCGAAATGCCGACGATATCGAGCTCAACTGGATCAATTATCTCGATAAACTGGAGAAAAATGATCAGTATGAGCGGATGTACTCAACGGTCTACTTTAAACCAACTTCGAATGGCGTTGATTATTGCAATTGCCGCTCCGATGACTCTGAGGATGTTGAAAAACCAGTGAAATGGGTTTCTCACGCGAATCAGTTTTTTAATGCTTCCTTGATCGCTGATGAAAGCTTCCGTTCCGCTTTTGTGGAAACCGTGATGCTTGACGAGGAGAATGAAGATCTTAAATTAACGAAATCTCGTATTAAGGTTCCTATTGCCCGATTAACCGATGAGAAAGTGGCCATGACGATGTATGTGGGGCCTAACGAATTTAAAAATCTGGCCGCTCTTGAAGTAGAACTAGAAGACGTTATCCCTTTTGGATGGAGTATTTTTGGAACTATAAACCGTTGGATAATCCGGCCGATATTTAATTTTCTATCAAGCTACATCGCCAATGCCGGTTTAGTCATTCTTATTTTGACACTCATCGTTAAGTTATTGGTTTATCCGCTGACTTACCGAATGCTCTACTCACAGTCTAAAATGGGAGCCCTAAAGCCTGAAATGGCTAAAGTAAAAGAACGCTATGGCGAAGATCAGCAAAAGCAGCAGATGGAGACTATGAAGCTCTACCGGGAATTCGGAGTAAACCCACTAGGAGGGTGTTTCCCCATCTTCCTTCAAATGCCGCTTTGGTTTGCCTTGTATCGCTTTTTCCCGGCTTCAATTGAATTTAGGCAAGCGAGTTTCCTTTGGGCGACAGACTTATCCTCCTACGATGAGTTTATAAAATTATCGTTTGATATTCCTTTTTATGGGGATCATGTGAGCTTGTTCACTCTGTTGTGGGCGGGTACCACCGTTATTTATACTTATTATAACTCTCGCCATATGGACATGTCGGTGAATCCGGCTATGAAATACATGCAGTATTTTATGCCGATCATGTTCTTGTTCTTCTTCAATAATTTTGCTGCAGGATTGACCTGCTATCTTTTGTTTAGTAATATTCTTAATATTACACAGACATTAGTAACTAAGAACTACATCATTGATCAGGAGAAGATCAAAGAAGATTTACATGCTTACAAGAAGAAACCTAAAACCAAGAAAAAGAAAGGTTTCCAGGAACGCCTTGAACAGGCATTGAAAGAGCAACAGCGTATAGCAGAGGAGAAGCAGAAGAAAACAAACGATAGAGATTCAAGGAAGAAGAAGTAAAAGAGGGGCTGTCTCACCTCTATATCGTCACGACGGGCAGGAGTATTTTCTTTCTTGAGGAATGTTCTGTTTTTTAAAATTTTTAGTAAAAATTTTAAAAAACAGAACATTCCTCAAGAAAGAAAATACTCCTGCCGAGCCTATGAAACAGCCTTTTCCTTGAATCTCTATCTTTTATACTCCTCTCCGGATTCGATTAACTTAAATCTTTCCTTTTCAATAAATGGTTTATACTTGAATTTTTGCCCTCCAATGGACGCTTCGGCCATAATTCCACCTTTAGACATAGTGAAAATGGCTACACCGTCTTCGTAGGCAATATTGCCGGAAGAGCCTTGTTCTACAGCAACTGCAGATGCTTGTGCCGCCAATTCCAGAGCCCCTGCCCGAAAGCGATTCAGATCGGCTTCCGTTTGGAAGAAAAGCACTTCCATATAAGATTGGCCACCGATCTGAAGGCCTAGCGTTACCTGCGTCAGCTTTGCTGTTCCAATAGGCTCTCCTTGTTCAAATACATGGCCTGAGCCGTGCGCACCCCCTACAATCAATCCACCTTTTCCGATATTTGGGAAAATCGCAAAAGCATACGCTTCATTAAAAAAGGTCTGTAGAGAAGAATCTTGTTCTATAAAGGCGTTTTTGGCTTCTTCGGCTTTTTTTAGTCCTTTTGGATCCCAACCACCTACTTGAGCATTTAAAATAAAAGGAAGGAACGAAAGGGCAATGGCCCATAAAATTGATTTTTTCATCTTTGTATTGAATTTTGTTTTAAGACCGCCTTTTCACTTGCTTAAAATGTCTTGATATTTGAATAAGACGTGGGATTTTCCCCGTCTTACTCAGATGAAAAAGTCTGTTTGAAGCAATCTATTGAAAAACGATCTGCTTGAAATTTTGCACTGTATTCACTACTAATACACCTTCGGACTTGTAAAAGTTTGCTTCCTTACCTTCAATTAAACACTTTTGGTAGGTCGATTCACTTCCGAGAAGCTGAATTTCCAGTTTAGAGTAAGAGGGCTTAAAAGCTCCCTCAAGTCGCTGCCGGATCATGAGTGTATTGTTCACAAAGGATACTCTAAGCGAGCGCTTCAAGTAGATTCCTTGTTGATAACCGTAGCCTTCCCCTTGATCTTCATAGATTTTGTCCTCTATGGCCTGATCACCATTCAGGTAAATATGCAAGATCAATTTTTCTACCTTTTCTCCGGTATGCTGGCGAACGGGATGATGAGGAATAATGCTCCCGGCTTTTATGAAAAATGGAAATTGAGTCAGAGGTGTTCCTATGCGATGAAATTGCTTGCCAGTAAAAATTTGATTTGTCCAATAATTAAACCAGTTACCTTGAGGAAGATAAATAACCTGCTGTGTTTGGCCTGGATGAAGTACTGGAGCAATTAATGCTTTCTCACCAAAAACGAACTCTAATTCTCTTCTGGAGGCTACTTTATCTATTGGATCTAAAAAGACCAGAGGTGTTAGCATCGGGATGCCAAGGGAGGTATGCCGATAAAAGGTATCATAAATAAATGGAAAGAGGGTATAACGAAGCTCAATAGCTTCCTTTGAAAGATCTGTATATGGATCGCCGAATGACCAAGGCTCCTGATCTACACTATCATCAGCATTTTCTTCTATGGAAATACCATCGTAATGATTGCCCATAGAATGAATTCTGAAGAAAGGGTGAAAGATACTTAGCTGAAGCCATCGCACCAGGAGTTCACCGGTAGGCACATCGGCAAAGCCACCAATATCGGTACCTGCAAAGGAGAATCCGGAAATGCTTAAACGGACAATTTGCCGATTGGCAATGGCGAGGTGTTCCCAGGAGGCGACATTATCACCCGTCCATACGGACGCGAAGCGCTGTCCTCCTGAAAAGGTAGAACGGGTGAGTAGAAAAGGTCTTTTTTCAGGTTTTAATAAGCGAAGGCCTTCATAAGTAGCGCGACTCATTTGCATTCCGTAAATGTTGTGGGCTTTTCGGTGGTCTCCGCCGTAGTCGTCGTAGTCGTGTAGGACGTTATCAGGGAAGGTCATGTGCTCAATTTGAAGCACGGCAGGCTCGTTCATATCGTTCCAAAAACCACTGATACCATTCTTGATGTATAATTCTCTATACAAGTCGCCCCACCAACGTCTGACAGAAGAGTCGGTGAAGTCAGGGAAAACGCATTCCTGTGGCCAAACAGGGCCAACCATCAAAGAGCCATCCGGACGGCGGCAAAATACATTCTTCTGAATGCCATCATTAAAAACATGGTAGGATTCATCCACTGCAATCCCGGGGTCGATCATAGCTACTGTGTGAAAACCCTTGGAAGCCAATTCTTTGATCAAGGCAGTAGGAGAGAGGAAACGCCCGGGGTGCCAGGTGAAACACTTGAAATCGTCCATGTAATCGATATCCAGGTATATGGCATCGCAGGGGATCTTTCTCAATCGAAAGCCATCGGCTATTTCGCGTACTTTTCTATCCGGAAAATAACTCCATCGGCATTGGTGAAACCCGAGTGCCCAATGTGGAGGAAGTTCTGGGAGGCCTGTAATCAGGGTATATTTTTGAGCGACTTCCGTAAGGCTCGGACCGTACATGAAGTAGTAGTTCATATTTCCTCCATTACAGAACATCCGAAGCGTGTGATCTTCGTGATGATCAAAACTAAAAGTAGACTTGTAGGTATTGTCCAGGAAAATTCCGTAGGCAAGGCCGTCCGTGTTCAAGGTATAAAAAAACGGAACGGAGCGATATAAAGGGTCTGAGGTTTCATTAAAACCGAAAGAATCGGCATTCCAGTTTTCGAGGTATTGCCCTCTCAATTGCTGCAAGCCAGGTTTATCTCCCATTCCGAAGTACTGTAAGCCCTCTGGAGCAAAGTGATTGACTTCAATTTGGTGCAAACCATGTAGTACCGAATAAGCAGCGCGGAAAGGGGCCTTATCTTCCATGAGGGTAATTCCTTCTGTATTGGTAATCCTAATTTTAAGGTCAGGGCCTATATGAAGGAAAAGTGCTCCAGTTTTTACAATATAAAAGTCTCCCCTTTTCGCGAAAACAGGCGTTCTGAAGTCAGACTTAAAATCAGGCGAAATAGCGTAGGAGAATTTGGGGATATTAATATGAGGCAGTTGATACCGAATCTCGACAATATCGCGTCGATGGATGAATAATTCCAGGGAAATGCCATTCGTGCATCTAAAGATAAGCGCGTTGCCATTCTCCTCGACGCTTGCGATTTGATCTGGAACGAAGGCCGTATGAATATCAGGTACGCGGCCTAAGGGATTGACCTGGTCGTGATGATCATGCTGCTCTTCAGGGCCAGAATTGTGGGGGGGATTGTCCATGAAGATTTAATTTTTAAGATATTAGGAAGCTTAAACATGAGTCATCCCGAACTTTTGGGATGACTCATGGTCTTTCAGCCAAGAAGTTTTATTCCTATTTGCCTACAGGCTAACGGCCACCGGCTACGGGCTAATAACTACGGGCTAAATATTATTCTCTTCTTCTTTTTCTTCGGGTATAATGCCCAATTTCTTGGCGCGTGCTTCCCAGTTTTTACGAGCTAGAGATTGCATATCCGCAATATTGTCGAGCTCATCAATGATTTCCATTCCCAGAAGGGTTTCGATAACATCTTCCATGGTGACGATTCCAGCCATACCGCCGAATTCATCTACGACGAGCGCAATATGCTCTCTTTTTTCCATGAGTTTGGTAAAAAGGTCTGGCAGAGGAAATTGCTCATTCACGATCATGATCTCGCGCTTAATATCCCTCAATAATTTTTCTTGTTCTCCTCTAATAATATGTGTGAGCATATCGTCCTTAAGGATAAAGCCATTGATTTGATCTTTATTTCCTTTATATATGGGCACTCTGGAAAAACGAAGATTCGGATATTGGTTGAAGAAGTCTTTAATCTGCATTTCTTCATTTTCAGCGATCACTACTGTTCTTGGTGTCATGATATCCTTAGCCTGAATGGTATTGAACTTCATTAGGTTCTGGATTATCTCTGATTCTCCCTGTTTGAACAAACCTTCTTTTTGTCCGATTTGGGCCATAGCCGAGATGTCCGCTCTGCTCAATACACTTTTGCCATCTTCTTTTTTAAGTATACTTGTGATGCCCTTACTTAGCCATACTAAAGGAGCTAACACAATTACTACATAATGAAGCGGATTAACGGTGAAGCCAATGAGTCGATTCCAGTAAATTGCTCCAAGTGTTTTTGGAATAATTTCCGAAAGAATCAGAATGGCTAATGTCATAATGGAGATGATTATGGATTCTACATGAATACCCAGGAAATAGGTTCCTTCCCAGATCACAGCAGCTTGCCCGCCTACTCCGGCAGCACCAACTGTATGTGCGATGGTATTGAGGGTTAGAATGGCCGCTAATGGGCGATCAATATTATTTTTAAAAATTTTTAATCGCTTCCCGGTGACTGTTCCTTTTGAAAGCTCTATCTCTACCTGAGCAGGGGTAATACTTAAAAGAACAGCTTCCCAAATAGAACACAGGAAGGAGAAAAAAATAGCAATAAAGAAAAACAGGAGTAACAGGCCCATGAGTAGGTTTTTCGTTGGTGAAATTTAGTATGCGCCAAAGTATCTTCTAAAGAACCATTCGGCAGTTAATAAGGTCAATAATACAAAAAATAACCATTTGTAGTTAATTACGAAACGCGTTTCTGACGTTTGATAAATAACAGGTTTGATGTCCTTATTTTTAACAACTTCCTGAAGCTCTGAAATATTTTGAGGATAGAATACCTGACCACCAAATTTTTCACTTAGCATATTTAGAACTTGATGATTGGCAGTTGTTGAATAAGCTTCTAATTGAATAGGCTGAATACTAAATTGACCATTAAAAGTCAGTTCCTTACCTGCAAAAAGCACACTTGAGCGGAATGTATAATCACCAACCGATAAAAAACCGGCGTTCAGTGTATAGGCATTGCCTGATTTGTTAAACATATAAGGGAATTCTTTCCCTTCACTATTGGTAATCGTAAGCCTTACGTCCGGTTCATTTACCAGCTCATAGCTTTCATTATATAATTCTGCATCGAAAACGACAGGATCCGTTTCTTTAAAAATATTTTGAGGAAGGTTTACTCTGAATCGGCGTTTATCTTCTTTAGCACTTACGTATTGTATCGATTTGGAGATGAATTCATTGAAAAGGTCGTGATTTTGATGCTGTAAGAAGTCAAAAAGGCGCCATTTCCATATGTTTTCAGCGCAAAGAACCCCCTTTTTAATACCATTTTCTTCTCCAAAAACAAAGAGCGGATATTTTGTATCGATTTTA
Organism: uncultured Saprospiraceae bacterium; assembly: GCA_964537285.1. Classification (GTDB taxonomy): domain Bacteria; phylum Bacteroidota; class Bacteroidia; order Chitinophagales; family Saprospiraceae; genus CAZHZT01. The sequence goes on from CAZHZT010000059.1 coordinate 14,987, forward strand.
CTAATGCGTTGATACAAGAATACTTGAGCGTTACCACCTTCCTTAAAATCACCGAAAGGTGCCAATAAGGGAGGAAAACGGGGAAGTTCTTCCCTCAGATCCTGGCCAAGGTTAAATAAGCTGAAGTTGCCTGATGGGCTGGCTTGCACATCATTGGTATTTCTTCCGTCCCCTTGAATTTCGACCAAGCTTTGGAGTTCATTAAGCTTTTTGGTCATTGTTTGGGTACCTACAATGAAAATATGCGGGATTTTTTGCTGTTCTACTGTATTAAAAAAAGCGCTTGCTAGATTACTAACGTCAGGTAGTTGATGGAAAATAATCAGGTCGTACTCTTCAAGTGTTTTGTTGCGATTATTGATATAGATCACATCCATTTCATAATTTTTATTAGATGTGACAGATTGTTTTAGTGCCGAAATATCCGGATGCGGAGATTTGGCAATAACCAGGATTTTTTGCCGGGCGTCCAGTACATCAATAAAAATATCTTTAATATTATTCGAGGTGCTGGCTTCTTCAGCCACTCCGCGCACAGCTACCCGATAGCGTTGAACCCCGCTTTTATCGGCTTCCAAAAATACTTCCTCGGTAGTAAAAAAGTCATTTTTATCTATTTCTACCGGTATATCTTTCAATTTATTAAATCGACCATTTTCGTACCTTGAAATACTGATGACAGAGGATTCTCCTGCGCAATTTTGAGCGCTCAAATCTATTTCCATATTGAACTGGTCGCCCAAATACACGATTCGATTGTTGAAGACCCGCTTTAATAGTACATCTTTTTCAATAGAGGTATCTCCCAGCGCAATTGAAAAGACAGGTGCAGAAAGTTGTTCTGCCTGATAAAGCGGATTATTTCCTTCATTGAAAATGCCATCCGAAGCCAGGATGACAGCCCCCAGGTTTTGGTTGCTGTAAAGGTCGTAAACCGTTTGAAGGGCCTCGGAAATATTGGTAACCTTATCAGTAAAATCAAAGTCCTCCGTTTCACGGGTGCTTTCTCCGAAAGCATATTGTCTGACTTCGTACTGTCCGTCAAGGGCTGAGCGAATTCCTTTTACATCTGTTTTATATTGCTCAATGGCTTCTTCATCCATGCCGGCAATGACCGATTCAGACACGTCCTGAGCGACTACTACCACTGGTTTTTTCGTTTCGGTGACCAACGATCTTAGAAATGGAGCCAATAAAAGAATGGCAATTAAGCTCACTAAAAGAAAGCGAAGTATACCCAACACCCAGTTGAGCCAGGATGCTTGCTCCTTGAATTGGCGATCCCTGAAATACAATACGAGTGCATAGGCAAGGCCCAGCAAAAGGCAAAGAATTATGAACCACGGTGAATATTGAAATGTCAGTCCTCCCAAAATCTAGCTGTTTTTATTTTATAAATGCAAATTGCGACGAAAGGTCAAAGATATAGCAATTGCGCAATCCTTTAAATATCTTTTAAGGAAATTATGTTCGGGTAAGTTTAATCTTTTGTTAAAAAAATCAGAAATTAAGCTTTGATCGAATCCTTTTGATAATTATTTATATATTAATAAGTGATCAATACAGGGATTGGAGTTGTTGGTAATTTAAAAAACTGACTTGTTCTGCATCCTCTGGGGTGTACCAGTGAGCACAGAGTAAGGCAGAGAAACTCTAATCACTTGAAATATCATGTATTTTGCTACACTGCCGGGTTGTTAGAAGTACTACGAATATGTAAAAAAATGGTTCTTTGAAATAAATTGTGTGGAGTTTAAAAATGATAAAACCTGAATGCCCTTGTGGCTAAAGGATTATTATTTTTAAACTCCACACAATTTACGGCTCTAGATGATTTCATTTGGTCGAAGTTAATTTAGAAAGCCCTAAAAACAGGCCGTTAGGCCTGCCTGATCGTAGCCCTGGGTGCTCCCAGGGTTATAAGATATTGGAATCAACTTCCGCGTAGCGGAAGCACATCATAAGCTATAGCTCTTGTGTTTTGGGCTACCGCCCAATGTCGTTAGCTTAAGCTTTTTCTTTGCCTGGCGCTTTAGCGCCAGGTGTAATGTTAAGATTTACCTGGGCTTTAGCCCATTAATAGCAAAAGGGCTAAAGCCCAGCCTGACAATTATTTCCCCCGGCACTGAAGTGCCGGGCTATAATGAGCTTAAGTTGACGATATTGAGGCTACTTGCTAAGCGGAAACACACAACACAAGAGCAATGGCCTATGATGTGCTTCCGCTACGCGGAAGTTGGTCTCTATATCCTATATCCCTGGGAGCACCCAGGGCTACGATCAGACAGGCCTAACGGCCTGCTTTAAAGACTTCCCAAATTAATTTCGACCAAATGAAATCATTTAGAACCCAATTTACCAAAGAACGAAAAAATTATGTTTTTTTGTGAATGACGTGTAATAAGGCGGGAAAATTCGTTATTACACTATCAACGATAAAGAATAAATTGCTGAGACCATATTAAATACAACAATAACTTATGAACATTATGAAGCGATGGATGATAATGGCGGGCTTGATTTGCGCCGCTTTTTTACCACTGAAAGCTGCATACATCTTTCTTCCAATGGATGAAGGGCAGGAAAATCACTTAAAAGCTTACGGAATTACTTACTGGGTACTGGATAATGGAATTGAAGCCTGGTGGTTATTGAATTTTCGGGGAGGCAGTTTTGCCTTCAAACACAACGCTGTTTTTGAAAAGGAATGTAAAACCCGGGGAGTGAGTTACGAAATTATTGCAGATGCGCAGCTCAACAAAATTTTGGCCGATATTGATAATCCGGAAGTGAACCAGGAAGCTATGAAGCTGGAAAAGGCACCCAAAATTGCTGTATATACGCCTGATTACAATGCGCGAAAAGGGCAAAGAACCCAACCCTGGGATGATGCAGTTACCCTGGTGCTTACGTATGCGGAAATCCCCTACGAAACCGTTTATGATACGGAAGTACTGAAAGATGAATTAACTAAATACGATTGGCTGCACCTGCATCACGAAGATTTTACAGGTCAGTATGGCCGCTTTTATCGTTCTTATCACAATCAGGCATGGTATAAGGAGAATGTGCGTAGAATGGAAGAACTAGCGGCAACACATGGTTTCGCTAAAGTATCTCAGCTAAAACTTGCTGTGGTCAAAAAGATCAAGGAATATGTAGTCGGCGGAGGGTTTATGTTCGCAATGTGCTCCGCTACAGATACCTACGATATTGCTTTAGCTGCTGAAGGACTGGATATCTCCCATCAGGTCTACGACGGCGATCCCGCTGATCCAAATGCTGAATCTAAGTTGGATTATTCGAGGACTTTTGCTTTTGAGAATTTCAAGTTGAGTAAAAATCCTTTTGAATACGAGTTTTCTACCATTGATCATCATCAGGGGCGTAATGTGAATCCCAAGCAGGATTATTTTACACTATTTGATTTTTCTGCCAAATGGGATCCGGTACCGACCATGCTAACACAATGCCATACCCGGACAGTAAAAGGATTTATGGGGCAAACCACAGCATTTAAAAAGCCTTATGTGAAGTCAAATGTATTGGTATTAGGAGAAAACAAGCCTGCTAATGAGATTCGCTATGTTCATGGAACAGTGGGAAGAGGCTTCTTTTCATTTTATGGTGGTCACGATCCGGAAGACTATCGCCATTATGTTGAAGAACCGGATACGGATTTGAATTTACATCCGAATTCTCCGGGCTACCGCCTTATTTTAAATAATGTTTTGTTCCCGGCAGCGAAAAAGAAGAAGAGAAAAACATAGTAGGATATAAATAGATAGATACGGGAAGGAGACACCCTCGCAGCTGTTCTTTTCTTTAGCTAAAGAAAAGAACAGCTGCGAGGGTGTCTCCTTCCCGTATCTATCTATTTTAACTTTTGAGAAAATGTAAATATGAGTAGCTTTGAACTAACTATAGAAAACCGCCTGGAAGAGATTGACCGGGTTAATGACCTTTTCAATGCTTTTTCCAGGGAAAATAAGATAGCTGATTCCATCAGGAGGAAGTTCAATGCTGCTTTTGACGAATTACTCAATAATATTATTTCCTATGCTTACGAAGATCAGTGTATGCATCAAATTGAAGTAAAAGTATCTTTGCAGAAATGGGATGTAGTAGCTGAAATCATTGATGATGGAATACCTTTTAATCTATTCAAAGCAAAAACACCTGATTTAGAAGCTACTCTTGAAAACAGACCTGTAGGGGGGCTGGGGATTCATTTAGTACGCAGCCTTATGGATATTTGCTTCTATGAGCGAAAGGATGGAAAGAATCGAAATGTGATCATAAAAAATTTACAGATTACCAGTAATAGGTAGAAAAATGACGATCAAAACCTTAAATAAGGATGACATTGTAATCATGCAGCTCAGTGGGAAGCTGGATTCTAACACTTCCGCCGAAGCAAATGCAAGATTCAAGGAAATATTAAAGCAAGGCCGCAAGCATATTTTGATGGACTTTTGGGGGCTCGATTATATCAGTAGTGCCGGTATTCGTGTGCTTTTAATTTTAACCAAACAATTACGCGGTCAGGGCAAGCTTGGGTTTTATAACATGAACGAACAAGTAAGGGAGGTGTTCGAAATGACTGGCCTGGCGGGTAAAGTGTTCAAGATTTACTCCAATGAACAAGAAGCCTTGAAGGCAATCTGATTTCTCTGCAATGGGTAAAACAATTATTATAGCAGATAACCTGGTTAATGATTATTGTGGATTGCAGGACCGCTATCTGCAAAACAATATGCATATAGGTCCGATCCAGGCAGAGCAACTTTTGGGTAAAAATGCTGCAGGCCCACTGCCTTGCTTTTTAAATGCCCTTAATAGTGAAAAGGATTTTTTTACCTTGTTTGTACGCGATTATTATTCGCTTGAGGATAGACAAGATATTGAACAACTCGAACGCCTTGGCAACCATTCCATTAAAGGATCCTCAGGTGAGCTTTTCGTAGAAGCTGTAAAGGAGTTAGTGACTCCTGAAAATACGATTAATAGCAAGGGGCTGGCTTTTCCTTTAGTTGAAATTAATCAAGCCCTGAATGATTTTCTGGGCTTTGATCTCACTTATTTTGGCTCTAATATCAATCAAAATCTTAATGTTCGGTTTTTAATTATCGGCTTTCATACGGAGCGGCGGGTTCTGTCTATAGCCAGCACGTTAAGGAATTTATTTGGTTTTAGGAAAGTAGCCGTATTCTCCCATTTTGTCGCAAGTGCCAATAAGGAAGCACATTTTGCGGCGCTGCAATATCAATTTCCAAATCATCAGATACAAGTAATAAAAAGTACTGAGGCGCTTTCTGATTATCTGGAGAGCGATCTTACGTGCTTGAAGAGATTTGAATTGAAGTCTGTAGATATCTTTCCTCTGGAAATTAAAAACAGGCTTAATCCCGCTCAAAAGAGCATAATAGAATCTATTTGTATGCATTGGACGGAGGCCAACCTGAAGATGCTCAATGAGGGCTTTAGTGGAAGTGCATTGTTTCTGGCTAATGGAAGACAGGGGAACTCGAAAACGGAACCAATGGTTATCAAAATTGATAATCACTATCCTATACACCTGGAAATTAAAGGGTACAACCTGGTCAAAGATCTTCTTGGAAAACATGTACCGACCCTGACTTTTCCAGTGAGCGCCGGGATGTACTCTGGTGTAGGAATGGAGCTGGCGGCAATGGAAGGCGCTCCTCAAACCCTTCAAAAGCTCTTTGCTCAGGCATCAAATGACTATGCACTTGATGATTGCATGCAAGCATTAGAACGAATTTTGCACTTGCTCACAGAAAGAATTTACACCAATACAAAATTAAAAAGGCGGATTTCTCCTTATCGCCATTTTAAATTACATGTCGCGCAGCATGCTATTTGGTTAAAAGAAAACCTGGAAAATATTCAAAAATATGAAACTGATGAAGTTTTTGTATCTTCGGATGCTGTCATTAATATTTTTGATGCCATTCGCAAAAACAATGATGTGATCAACTCCACTATGTGCATTGCACACGGTGACCTTAACCTGGCTAATGTCATTACTGATGATAAAGGAAACTTATGGGCGATAGACTGGACCCATACGGGTTTACATCCTGCATCAGTGGATTTTGCCAAGTTAGAGAATGATCTGAAATTCGTTTTAACGAAAGAGCTCTCTTTTAAGGATCTTCCCAATTTACAGGTATTAGAAGAGTACTTGCTGAATCATGCAATTCTTGCTCCTATCGATGAATTGCCTGATGAGCTTCGTTTTGTTGCATGGGATTTGAGGTTTAAGAAACTTTACCTCCCTGTCAGAGCTATACGTACTGCGTATAACCTCCTTCAAGAAGATGGCTGGTTGATCTACAAGGTTTCTTTACTTCGTTATGCTTTACATACTCTGAGTTTCGACAAGGCCTTAAACCGAGGAGAATGCACCCCCCCTCAGCTTTGGTATGCGTTTATTTCCGTCGAGATCCTGGTATTTCTGCTCGTAGGCGATGATTTTCATTTGAAAATACGAAGCGAGCGTCCAAAGGATTATCCTGAACGATTTAGAATTCCGATTGATTTGGCTAGTTGGAAAGTAACCTGTCCGGTTTATGATCCTCCCTATTATACATCAAGAGAAGTGATCGATAATAGTCGATTAATTAAACCTCTGGGAGAAACGGATCCAGAAGGCGAGTGGGTATACCCGGAAATTATTGATTGGGGAAGAGCGTATTCAAGAGCTAAAGATGGAAAACCTTTAAATCCTAGCGGAAGGACAGGGATAGCAGGAAGGGGAAGTCTTTGGCTTTGGGGAAGCAATCCTATGCTTTTCTTTTGCCCAATTTTTTACAATGAAAAACTCAATCAGCTGGAATGCCTGGTTAATCCCGTTGAGAATGAGCAAGATATTATCGGGATTCATTTTCGGAGGGGAGAAGTTTTTGAAGAGGCCATGGAGCGAGCGGAGGCGAAAATGGGCATTAGCCTGGATCATCATTATTCGAGACAACTTTTCAAAGGATATTTTTACGATTACAGGCAAACCGATAATGCCTGGGTAGATGCGAAAGCATATCTTATTTACTTGGAAGACTTAATACATAAAACAACGGGTTTTCAATGGAAACCACTCAATCATCGATTGATAAACAGTATGCATCCCAGTTATGCGGGTTTGCTTCGCTCTGCTTTGAAGCATTTGCAAGAAGAAAATATCCTCCAGAGCGAAATCATTTCAACAATTCTTGAAAAAACGGGCTGATGGAAATATTGCAGGAAATAATAAAACATTCGTTAAAAAAGGAAGTGCCTACATGTACCGATCCATTGGATAATAAACAGTGGGCAGGTTGGGGTTTCTTTATTGCATATCGTTTGTATTTAATGGTTAGGAAGGTGAGGCATAAAATAGATCTCATTCAGGAAACTTATAAAGAAGACGGTTCCCCGACGACAACGCTCGAATATGAAATGGAGCAGTTTGCAAAGGATTCCCTGAAGAGGTTTTATGGCCCGGCAGTTTTCCTGGGAGAAGAATCTGGAGGTGTGTTTGATCCTAATGCCTTTGTTCTTGTAATTGATCCAATTGATGGGACAAGAAGTTTTTTGTCCGGATTTGAAACATATTCCATTACCCTGTCTGTAATCAAGGAGCGAAATCCAATCTTTTCATTGATTTGTTCCCCTGCTTCAGGAGATGTATTTTTTAGAATTGGGCTTGAAAAAAGTATGCTTTTTCAAATTCCAATTGGAGAGAAGGAATGGAAAATTGAATTGAGGGAAGTTCTCTTGCCCAGGCAACCGAATGTGCTCCCTATCCTGATCAATATACATCCGGCTGTAAGTATTTATTCCTATTTAAAAGGCTTTTTCAGTGCTTGGGAACACAAGAAAATTGCTTTGTTGAGATCTTTGAGTGGTTCACCTTCTCTTCTAATGGCGGAAGCCGCTAAAACAGGCTCTTTCTATATCAATACCTGGGACAAGGGGCCAACAAAGCCATACGATTTGGTTCCGGGATTACATATAATTGACGGAGCAGGATGCACGGCTGTCTTGGCCAATGGAGAAAGAATTAATCCCTGGCAGCACAGGGGAGTGTTTGTAATCGGGCCGATTGGGAGCAGGATAGAAAAGGTGCTTGAGTTGTTGAGATATGAAGAAGAGGGGAAGCTTTAGGAAGTCAAAAGTTTCGCAGACAATTTTTAATCTCCTAGTTCCTGAAGCACTAGTGCTTCAGGAACTAAATACCGCAAAGCCAGCAACGTCAAATCATCATGCTGTGGCGCATTACTTACAAATTCATTCACTGATATTTCCAGGGAATGAACGAGTTCTTTCATTGAGTTGTGAGTGGATTGATTCAAGGCTATCTGTGTTCTATCCACATCAAAGATCGTCTGATCTGCGCGAGTAGCTTCCGTGACTCCATCCGTATAAAGAACTAAGGTATCTCCTGGATTCATTTCTATGGTTGAAAGACTAAATTGAATGCCTTCCAAAACCCCGAGGACTGTTCCGGTGGGCACATCCAAAAGTTCAAAATCGCCTCCATTAATGGAAATAAAAGGCGGATTATGACCGCCATTAATGTAGCGAAATACTCCTGTACGAACATTTAGTACCCCTGCGAAAAGACTGACGAACATCATGTCGTCATTGTTTTTGCATAGCATCTTATTGACAGCAGGGATCACGTTCTCAAAGTCAGGATCACTAATGACCATGGAGCGGAGGCTGGTGATCGTTCGCATCATGAAAAGTGCTGCAGGCATGCCCTTTCCGGAAGCATCTCCAATGGCAAAGTAAAGGTGATCCCGATCTAAAGCTAAAGCATCATAAAAATCCCCTCCTACATCGCGGGCCTGATTTAATAAGGCGTAAACGTCTACCTCCGGATGTCTGGGGAATAAACTCGCGCCATCCGGAAGGATATTCGCTTGAATTTTTCCCGCAGTCTCCAATTCTTTTTCAAGATGTTTGTACTTGAGTTGTTCTTCAATTTCTTTGATGAGTGACTGATTATTTTTACTGAGGCGCATTGCTAGCAGGCTCATTAAATTACGTACACCAGGACGAGTAGCGGCGAGCTTATTCCAAAAAACTTCTTCCGGAATGAATAGAATATTACTGGTTTCATGAACGACCACCATCGCAGAAGTCGGGCTACCAAGGACCAAAGACATTTCCCCGAGGCATTCACCAGGTGGGATGGAGATGGATATCTGAGCGCCATTTTTTTCCAGGATAACTTTTAGCCCTCCGTCTAGAAGTACGAAAAGGGTATTATTGTGAATGCCGGGAGAAATCAGGGTTTCCCCCGAAGACAAGGTTTTAATTTCACAAACGGCAAGGATGCCGGCAATTTCATCTGGTGTGAAACCCTTAAAAAGCTTGAATTCAGTTAATTGTTTATGTAGTGTAGAAACGGGCATAATTCCTTCTTATCGTAAAACAGAGTCGTTAAAGTAAGTAAACAACAGTAATCCCGAATTTTCGGAATGACTCATGTTTTGTGAAAAATATTTACAAATGCTTGTTAACCAAAGCGATACCTACTTTTTTCTTGATAAAAAAGTAGCAAAAAATCAAGGCTGTATTCAATTCTTAACGCTTTTTGAATAAGGCCGGTCCTAAAACGTTGATTACTGCACCTTTTTTTAATTGCAGGGACAACATAAAGTTACTGAAAATCAGTGATGACTCATTTTTTTGTTCTTAAAATGTTTACCAAATGAAATCATCTAAAGTCCAAATTTTCTTCTTGTTCTTGCTCACCTAATGATAAAGTTACTTTTCTTAAATAATCCAACATTTCCTGACGGTCTTTTATTGGCCGCAACAATTCATAATCAATAGGATCACCGATTTCAATCTTAAAGGTTTTGCCCATTTTATTGCGCAATTCATTTAAAAGCAAACTAAGCCTCAGGTTCATATTGATTTTGCTGGCCACTTGAAACAGACGGCTGTTCTGCCCATGTACAAATATAGGGATCACGGTTGCTTCGGATCGTTTTATCACCTGGGTTACAAAGCGCTTCCATTCAAGATCTTCTGCCTTTTTCCAAGGTTTTGGTGCGGTTGCTACTCCACCGGAAGGAAAAATCATCAAAGCTTGTCCGGCTTCTATGCGCCTAATCGTTTCCTTTCGGGTTTCTATATTATTTTTAACCGCCTCTTTGGTTTCCTCGAAATCAATGGGTAATAGAAAAGGGGAAATCAGTTCTTCGTTCTGGCAGAGTAACTTATTGACTAAAACAAAAAACTCTGGTCGAACACGAGATACGAGATGACCTAGCATTAAGCCATCCAAAACTCCAAAAGGGTGATTAGCGATGAATACTACCGGCCCCTCTTTCGGCACTTTAAGTAGTTGTTCTTCATCATAGACCAGGTCAACGGTCAGTTTTTGAAGGGCCAACTCCCACACTCCCGGGGGATCAGGTTGGCTATCGCGCACTTCATTGTATAATTTTTCAATTTTAGGCTTTCCGGTAGCAAACTCAATAGCTTTAATAAAAAAGCGCTTCAGAAACGGATCATCTGATTTTGCATAACTTAGGCTTACGCGATTAAATTCATGCTCTTTTTTCTTTTTTCTAATTTTTAACTTTCCCATATTTTTAATCGTTTGGTTCGGCCAATTTGCTTGCCATAATTACAATTATGGTATTTTGGTGCTGAGTCTAACACTATTAACGACTAATCGGGAAAAATAATTTTCAAATAAGGAAGTAAAAAGGAAGAGTATCACCTCACCATAAAAGTAAGGGAAACCAGCATTAAAGCTGTTGTAGATAAAATTGGAAAAATCAAAAGATTGGAATTTTCTCTGATTACTTTAAAGCTGGTTATCCCTAACTGCCAGCCGTTTTTAAGGCGATTGAAAACATTCATAGTAGGTTAACATTTAGAGTTATTAGAAAGTAATACAAAACTAAAGACAAATTAGCTAAGCAGTCAATTTTTTTGGATGAAATTATTGTTTTTAAACGGGGAACGGGCGACGGCCTCCCTTCAAGCGTTGCCTACTATACTCTATTTTGAATGATTAGTACCACAGACTTTATTGTACTAGATAAAATATTAATTTTAGCCAAATTTTAAAAAATTCGTTCTTTGACAAATTGTGTGGAACTTCAAAGTGATAAGCCTTAAATGCTCTTGCGGCTGAAAGGATTATCATTTTGAAGTTCCATTTTTTCACAATTTATGTCAAAGAACTAAAAAAATCTATCGGACGCCTTATGCTCAATACCTTCAAATCACTTTACCGTTACCTCAATCCACGTTTTCAAAACGTTTTTCTTGACTATAAAGTGGATATGAAGCCTCGTTATGGGCATGGAACCCCACCCCACTCCAGGCTATACGATATTATTAACGCGCACAGAACAAATTACGAACAAAACCTTCGTTCTGCACTACAATATGCTGAAAACATTTTTACCATTCAATTAAATGGTCAGGAAAGTGATCCAAAGATGCCTGTTTGGAATAATGGATTCCTGCCTGGACTAGACATAATAATGATCTATACTTTATTGGCTACTCAAAAACCACAAAAATATATAGAAGTGGGCTCTGGGAATTCGACAAAAGTGGCTTTTAAAGCCAAAAAAGATCAAGCACTAACTACTGAGATAATTTCCATAGACCCTTATCCACGGGTAGAAATCGATCAGGTAGCCAATAAAGTCATCAAACAGCCTTTTGAAAATACCGACAAGGCCCTTTTTCGAGACCTGGGAAGCGGAGATATTGTTTTTATCGATAATTCCCATCGTATATTACCCAATTCGGATGCAACTGTTTTCTTCCTTGAAATCTTACCTGAACTGCCAAAGGGGGTCATCGTGCATATTCATGATATTTATTTACCCTATGATTATCCCCAATTTATGTGCGACCGGGCTTACTCGGAGCAATATGCGCTGGCCTGCTTTCTTTTAGCCAACCCGGAAAAGTACCGCCCGATCTGTCCAAACTATTTTATTTCTGAGGATAAAGCGCTAAATGAAATTTTAACTCCTTTTTGGTCACATCCAAACCTGAAAGATGTTGAAAAACACGGAGGTTCTTTCTGGCTTCAAATAAATGTGGATTAACGGGAAACGGGAAACGGGAAAGGGAAACGACACGAACTACATAAATTTATCGAATGATTGCTAGATTTTACCTAAAAAAGTGGATTTCAAAATACTTTTTAACGAAATTTATGTTTGTGTTAATGAATGATAACAAAACAGTTTGAATTTATTTTTTCATTACCCATAATAAACTTAATTGCACCTATCCATTATGAACGCATTTGACACTGTAAAACAGTACCTTCTCGATCTTGATTACAATATTTTAGAAACAGATCTTGAAGAAGAGCTGTTTGTAGTTGAAAAAGAAGAAGCGGGCATCCACCGATTACACATCGACTGTGAAGATCCCATTCTCATTATTGAACAACCATTATTTACCATTTCAGAGAAAAACACCGATTTATTTTTTGAACTGTTGAAGAAAAACAGAGACATCGTCCATGGTGCTTTTGCCATCACGGATGAAAACATAGTGATTTTCAGAGATACCTTACAACTAGAAAACCTTGACATGAATGAACTTGAGGGAACATTAGAATCCCTTGAGTTATTATTAGCCGAATATGGAAACCGTTTAATTGAATTGAGCAACGCAAGTCACGCTTAAACATTCAGGCCTCTTCGCCTATTAAATTTACGGGACTTAAATCAAACAAATAACTTAAACTAAATTTTTTTAAAAAACATGGGGATTTTCAGTAGAATATTTAAAATTGGACAAGCAGAAGTGAATTCAGCAATCGACAAGTTGGAGGATCCAATTAAATTAACTGAACAAGCGATCAAAGACCTTAAAAAAGACTTGGATCAAAGCTTACAATCTATGGCCGAAGTAAAATCAGTAGCCATCAGAACACGTAAAGAAGTTAGTGAAAATAAAAACCGTGCTAAGTCTTACGAACATAAAGCTGTACAGTTGCTTCAAAAAGCTCAAAGCGGTGGTATTGCTCCAGAAGAAGCAGACCGGCTAGCAACTGAAGCACTTAATCGTAAAACCGAAGCAGAAAGCGCAGCAAACATGGCTCAGGGAAACTACGACAAACTACAACAACAAATTCAACAGCTCAGTGCCAATGTAGATAAATTAAAATCTACAATAGCAAAATATGAAAACGAGCTCAAAATGTTGAAAGCACGTGCCAGAGTGAGCGGTGCGACAAAAAAGCTTAATAAATCCATGGCTAAAGTAGATAGCAGTGGTACAATCGCTCTGCTGGAGCGCATGAAGGAAAAAGTAGATCAGGAAGAAGCTATGGCAGAAGCTTATGGTGAATTAGCCAACGAAAACCGCTCTGTCGATGATGAGATCGATACTGCCTTAAACACGCCTTCTAACTCAGGAAGCGACGCCTTGGCAGCACTGAAAGCGAAATTGAATCAATCATAATTCATTGCCCTTCCTAGTGCTTCAGGAACTAGGCTAATTGCTCATTGAAGAGATGTTTTCTTTTTTTCTTCGAAAAAAAGAAAACATCTCTTCAAATTCCGTCATCCATTTACCTTTAATTGCAAAGAAATGTTTAATTTTTTCAAAAAAAAGAAAGAACCCGATTACGATCCAACCAATATTAAAATCACGGATCTTAAGAAGGGCTTTGTGTTTGATTACGATCTCAGCCAATGGGAAGTACAGGAAGAATATACCTATGATTGGGGAGATGAGTTTTTTTCCAAAGAATATAAAATTTCAGATGGTTCTAAGACCTTATTCCTAAGCGTAGAAGAGGATGATGAACTTGAAATTGCTCTGCACGAAAAAGTCCGTTTGAGTACTTTCGACGAAGATATAGAATCGGAAATCATCAACAATGAACGTCCTCCCAAAGTAATTCATTATAAGGGAACTACTTTCAGAAGAGAAAGTGAATCGCCAGGTTATTTCAATGATGGTGGAGACAGCTGGGCAGAAATGATCAGTTGGGATTATTACGATAATGATGAGGAACAAGTTGTTACCATAGAACAATGGGGAGAGCGAGAATTCGAAGCTTCTGTGGGGAAATACATCGAGTCATTTATGATTTCGAACATTATGCCCGCTGACAGGTGGCGCTAATCAAAAGATTTTTCGTTAATTTTTATCTCAATGTGATTTAAACTACTATATTTAGATTATAGATAGCGAATGAAAGTGAAATACCAATTGATAACAACTGCGATTTTTTATAAAAACCAACAATGATAAAAATGAATCTACGAATTACAGCCATTCTATTCGTGTGCAGTTCTTTTTTACTTACCTTAAGTAGCTGCTCTAGCGGCTCTGGTTACCGCTATGTCGAAGAAGGACTAGACAAGGTGATTAAGCAGTACAGAGAAGTCCCCAACTATACGATCCTTCTCTATGACATGAACTACCAAAACAATCAATACGTACATAAATATCAGGTACTTCTTCAAGGTAAAGATACTTCCTTCAACGAAACCTTAACGGACTGGTTGGAAGTTTCTCCCACTTTTTTCCAGAAAAACGAAGGAAATCTCGGCATGGAGTTGGCTTCTAAAAAAGATGGAAAACTCACCAAAGAGGTAGCGCCGGCTGGTTATTCGCAATATGTTGGAAGTGAGCGCTACGGCCAATGGGTTCAGCGAGATGGTGGTTCTTTCTGGGAGTTTTATGGCAAATATGCTCTTCTGAGCAGCGTTTTCAATATGTTTTCCAGGCCTGCCTATTATTCCTCCTGGAATACTTATGACCGGGATTATAGAGGAAGAAGCACCCCCTATTACGGAACGGGAGGTTACTATGGTACAGGTAGTTATGTAAATACTTCCAGCGGTAAGAACACCACCTGGGGTAAACAACCCTCTTCATTCAAACAAAAAGTAAGAAGCCAGGTAAACCAGTCTGTTTCTTCCTCCAAAAGAAGCAGCCGTACTTCCAGGTCTTCATCAAGATATTCAAGATCCAGCTCTCGCTCCCGAAGCGGAGGCCGGGGAGGGAAATAGGATTACGGTTAACGGGGAACGGCTAACGGGGAACGGCTAACGTACATTATTTTGGCCTCCGGCCAAAATTTCACTCCCCGTTAACGGTTAACCGTTAACCGTTAACCGTTGACCGTTTTCCGGTTTTTGGTTTTTGGTTGGATTTATTTTTGCCAATTTTAAACAAAAACATAAAACACATGGAGGCTTTTATACCTTATGAGCCACTGGCCTTAATCATTGATACGCTTTTGTACATCATTATGGCCTTTTTGCTTTTCTATATTGGTAAGCTCGTATTTGGGGTCACTCATCCTCAGATAAATGTAAAAGAGGAGCTGGTAAAAAAAGACAACCTCGCTTTTGCCCTCTCAAATATTGGGTATTATATTGGTTTATTGATAGCTATAGGCAGCGTTATTCTTGGGCCTTCCTTTGGGTTATGGATTGATTTGGCGGATATTTTCATTTATGGCCTGGCATCCATTCTGTTATTAAACCTTTCTTCTTTTGTGTGTGATCGGTTTATTCTGGGGAAATTTAGTATTACTAAAGAAATCATAACTGATCAGAACCCGGGGACAGGCGTAGTACATGGAGCCGGTTTTATTTCTTCCGGGTTAATTGTCTTCGGAGCTATGTATGGCGAAGGGGTAAATTTTTTCCCTGAGATGTCCTTTGGCTACTTAATTTCAGGTCTGCTTACGGCAATGCTTTTCTGGTTGGTTGGCATGATTGGCTTGATTATCGTGGCGGCTATTTACAGTAGGATGCTACCTTATGATGTTCATGATCACATTGAACGAGACAATACCGCTGTTGGAATTAGTTTTGCAGGTGCAATCGTTGCTGTCGCATTACTCATTAGCAACGGTACTTCCGGGGATTTTGAAGGCTGGACTGATCATTTTGAAAAGGTAGGGATTGAGGTCGTTATTGGTCTGATTTTCTTACCATTGGTTCGTTGGGTAACGGATAAAGTGCTTTTGCCAGGTGAAAAGATAACCGATGAGATCATTAATCAGGAACATCCGAATATTGGAGCTTCCATGATAGAAGCTTTTGCATATATTGGTGGAGCGGCTTTAATTGGTTGGTGTATTTAGAAAGTATGGATGAAGCTCAGGCAGTAACAAAAAATGAGGGGTATATATTAAAGGTTGCATTATTTGCCACCGGCCTGTCCGGAATTGTTGCGGAATATATTTTAGCTACTTTAGCCACCTATTTTCTGGGAGATTCCGTTTTCCAATGGACGTTAATCATTTCCCTGATGCTTTTTTTCATGGGATTGGGAAGTCGATTGACGCAGTTTATCTCAGACAAGCTTTTTACTTATTTCATTGTAATTGAATTAACGCTTTCAGCAACGGTAGCTTTTTCTGCTTTGTTAACATACTCCATGGCCGCTTTTAGTAATTACACAGGCCTGTTCATTTATAGTACAGCCATGTTAACAGGCACTCTAATCGGAATGGAGTTGCCAATTGCCATTCGTTTAAATGAGAAGAATGAGGCATTAAAAATTAATGTCTCTAGTATTTTAGAAAAAGACTATTACGGGAGCTTATTGGGAGGCTTATTTTTTGCATTTATTGGCTTGCCATACTTGGGTTTGACCTATACTCCTTTTATTCTCGGTTTGGTTAATTTGCTTGTAGCTATAGGCATGCTTTTTTACTATAAAATAAATGTAGAAAAACGAAAGCTCAAATGGCTAAAAATAGCTGCATTCAGTGTTCTGATAATAATTGGTACCGGATTGATCAATGCCCAGAAGATTATTTTATACGGCGAGCAACACAAGTACCTGGATAAAGTGGTACTTTCAAAACAGAGTGCATATCAAAAGATCGTTCTTACCCAGTGGAAATCTGATTTCTGGCTATACCTCAATGGTAATTTACAGTTTTCTTCTTTTGATGAAGAGTTATACCATGAGGTGCTTGTTCATCCAGCCGTACAACTTGCACAGATTCCCAGGGAAGTGCTAATTCTTGGTGGAGGTGATGGATGCGCAGCGAGAGAACTACTTAAATACGAGGCTATTGAAAAAATCACTCTCGTTGACCTGGACCCCGCAGTAACTACTTTAGCCACTGAACACCCTATTTTAACCCGCATTAATAAGGGTGCACTCGCTGATCCGAAGGTAGAGGTAGTTAACAGCGACGGATTCCACTGGCTGGAAAATAACAATCGCTTTTTTGACCTGATCATTATTGACCTCCCCGACCCTCGGAGTGTAGAGCTTGCCCGCCTGTACTCTCTTCAGTTCTATCAATTGTGTGCAAGGCAGCTACGCCCGAATGGAGCATTGATTACACAAGCAGGCAGCCCATATTTTGCGCCCAGGAGTTTTAAATGTATTTTAAAAACGATGCAAGCTGCGGGTTTCAGTGCCATCCCTATGCACAATCAAATTGTAACTATGGGTGAATGGGGCTGGGTATTAGGAACCAAAGCCGTTATGAACAAAGAAGAGATCATTTCATCCATTAAGGAAGCCAAACTGGAAAACCTGCCTACTAAATGGTTAAACAATGAGGCTATAGATCTGATCACTTCCTTTGGTAAGGATTTTTTTATGAATGAAAACGACAGTATTCGGATTAATCAGATCCAGGACCCGGTCATCCAACGTTATTTTTTAAATGGGACATGGGAATTATACTGACAGGAAAGAAAAGTTTATGAAAGCAGAAATTTTTAATTACCAATGTTGGATAGATATAACATCTCCAGAGGAGATTTCACAATTTATGGATCAATTGCTTATTAAAGCAGGCTTTATCATTCTCAATCGAATGGAGCATCATTTTATGCCACAAGGATATACAGCTATTTGGCTTTTAGCCGAAAGCCACCTGGCAGTTCATACTTTTCCTGAGTCCGGCAAGACTTATGTGGAACTCAGCAGCTGCAACCAACCCAAAAATAAAGCATTTATTCAAGCCTTGAAGAATACAAAATTGCCCTGCCAAGTGCAATGAGTTGGGTCTGGATCCAAAATATTTTTTAGAAAGCCAAAAAAAGTGGTGTTCAATATTAACTTTAGGGGGAAATTTTTGATCTTGTGGAAAGCAATTTATTCACAGAACCCCTTTAGAAATGATGAATAAAAAAGTCTTACGGAACATTGGCTTTTCCTTAATTTATCTTTTCATTTTCATGATGATTCTCTACTGGATACAGCAGTTGGAGAAGGATGCCGACGGGGGCTCTATAAAGACCCTTTTTGATGCATTTTGGTATGCCATTGTTACACTTACGACTGTAGGATATGGAGACCTCTACCCTGTTACTACCCAAGGGAAAATCTTGGGTTTGGTACTCATTCTTTTAAGTTTGGGTTTATTAAGTTATCTTATAGGAACCATTACCACAAATTTTCAGCGCTATATGGAAAAAAAGAAATTGGGCCATTATGGCACCTCATTTACGGATCATATTATTATCATTGGCTGGGACAATTGTGCAAAGCTGACCGCAGACCAAATCGTGGGGGCTAACCGGCCCATCGTTGTTATTACCGATGACAGGAATGATGTTGATTTGCTCTATGAAATGTACTCTGAAAACGAGCTATTTGTCGTTTTTGGCGACCTTTCCAGCCTGGAAGCACTGGAAAGAGCCAATGTAGGAAAAGCAGATTCCGTTTTTATCAATTCTGATGAAGACTCAGAAGCGCTGGTGTACCTGATTAACCTTAGGAAGCGCTTCCCCAATGTAAACACCGTTCTTTCATTAAATAATAATGCCTTGAAAGACACCTTTTACGCTGCCGGAGCTACTCATGTGATCTCTGATCAAGATATAAGCACGAAGCTCATTGCCAGTTTTATATTTGAACCAGATGTAGCAAAATACACGGAAGACTTAATGTCGACAGCTACAGATGAAGGAGCACATGATATTTTTCAATTTAAGATCACCCCTGGCAACCCTTTCCTGGGTAAAGAGTATATGGATTCTTTTATCGAGCTGAAAAAATCTTTGAATGCCGTATTGATTGGAATTGCTAAGTGGACTGAGAAGGGATATGATTTGGTTAAAAATCCTGATACCCCAACAATTATCGAGGAAAAAGATCACCTGATATTGATTACGGATGGCAATACGAAAAAAAAGATCGAAAATATTTTTGGAGTAAGCGAAGGAAGAAGGTAGAGATTTATAAAAAAGATGAGTCATCCCTAAAATTCGGAATGACTCATCTTTTGTAAAACCTTTGCAAGGCTATGTTAATCATTGGATTATCTACTTTTTTCTTGATAAAAAAGTAGCAAAAAATC
>CAZHZT010000060.1:0-33287 GCA_964537285.1 uncultured Saprospiraceae bacterium
TTGGATGGGGAGGAAAGGCTTTTGATTGGGGAGGCAGATAAAATTCTTAAATGTTCTTCGGAGTTAAACTGTATAAACTATCGACACCCTTAGCCGGAAGCATTTTTCGTTTGGAGATCGACCCTTTTTTGGGATTTTTCTTCGAAAAATCCCAAAAAAGGGTCGATCTCCAAACGAAAAATGCTTCTACAGCGGGCAAAGATTATTTATATAGTCTATTTCCTTGAACTACTTTATTCTGGTTGCAGATAAAGGATACTTGTTTTTTTTAATCTTGGGGTGTATCGGTGCGACAATCCCAGTATACACTGATGCAATTTTTTTCAGATATTTACATTTGTTAATCAAGAATACTCGTTTTGGAGAATAAAGGCACCTGCGGCCCGCCTCAAAAGAAAATATTGCCGCGAAGCGACATGAATTCGGTTTAGGACTTCCAAAGCGAGGATTTCTGCTTGTCAATAGTATAATGAAATGTAAAAAAAAGGTGAACACATATCTTTAAGATTAGACTTGTGGTGAAACTGTAACAAAACCCAACATGAAAAGCTTCAAGACAATAGCATTGATTCCTGTTCTTTCGTTGTTGCCTACACTATTTCTTACAGCCCAAATGGAGCGTTTTACGCCAATAACGTGGCTAGGCGGAGCAGTGAATTGCAATGAAAACGATTACGAACTGATATTTTTTGATGATTTTGACGGGGATCATCTCAATACAGATTACTGGATTACCTATTATCCGGGCTGTGAAAACGGAGATCAATGCCATTACTCCAGAACCCATAATCCGGTAGAAGAACAAATTTATTTCGATGAGAATGTGGTAGTGAAAGATGGGATATTATATTTAGAATCATACTATAATCCAACACAATGGTTTGAAGAGGTGAGGGATTATACTTCAGGGATGATTCATTCAAGAGTAACATATACATACGGCAAGTTTGAAGCCCGTATAAAAATCCCATCAGTCGATGGATATTGGCCAGCCTACTGGCTCTGGGGTGGTGGCGTTGCGCCCAACATGTCTGAAGTTGATATTTTCGAATTTGGAACCGATGAGTTAAGGGATTTGCATACTAATATTCACGCTTGCTCCCCTTGTGATTGCATCACTTGTGGTATTGGCTGCAGAGATTGTGGAGGACCAAGCTCCTTTGCGCAGGAATATAGAGGAAGTAAACCTTTCTCAAATGACTTTCACGTATACACTTGTGAGTGGGGTTCAAATTTTGTAAAATGGTTTGTCGATGGAAAACTAATTCGAAAAATAAATCGCTTTGTTTCGGTTAGTGACAAGGAAATTAATTGCAATGACGCCCCCGGAGTCGGAACAATATTCCATGATACTTAATACCGGACCGACCGATGCATATTATTATTAACTTAGCTGCCGGATGTCCTTTTGTAGATGGAGTTCCCCCTATGAACGCATCTTATCCTGTAAAAATGTTGATTGATTACGTAAAAGTATATCAAAAGCCAGCAATGCATAATAAATTCACATTGCCGAGGTTTGAGGTAAGGCCTAATTTCTCCAAAGACTTGGTGACCATCAGTATTGATACGGAAATCCCTCTGATGGATATTAAAGGACTTTTTATTTATGATGTGTTTGGTAAAAAAACCTATGAAACATCGGTCATTGAATCCTATGAAACAGTCATAGAAATCAATAACTATAGCCCTGGCTTCCATTTGGTCATTTTAAGCCTGAAAAATGGCAGAAGCTCTGTCAATAAATTTTTAAAATTTTGATAAGAACACTTTGGAAACATACTTTATTAGTTTAGCAATTCTTTCTTCAAGTACTATATTTTTCTGGATGGCCTATAGGTCAGCCCAAAACTCCTCCAACACAAGGCAAGCAATGTTTTTTGTTTTAATGGCCGCTACTATTTTAAGGGTTTACAGTTCCTCAGATCCTTTTTTACATGAATGGGATGAGCGGTACCACGCTCTAGTAGCCAAAAACTGCATGTCAGCTCCCTTGCAGCCAGCACTTTATGAGAATCCTGTTCTTCCATACAATTATCAAAATTGGGTAGCCAATCACATATGGTTACACAAACCACCGCTTCCGTTATGGATTATAGCCGCGAGCATGTCATTAGGAGGTGTAAACCTATGGGCATTAAGAACTCCCACTATTCTGTTCTCAATATTGAGTATTTGGTTAACCTTTTCAATTGGTAAAAAACTATTTGGAAAGAAAGTAGCTTTATTAGCCAGCTTTTTCCATGCTATTCATGGGCTACACATTGAAATGACAGGAGGCAGAGTAACCACCGATCATTACGATGTTCTATTTGCTTTTTTCATTCAAGCAAGTATATATCTGGGTATTTTGTATGACGAAGAGAAGCGAGTTTATCTAGGCATCGGATCGATGTCCGCCTTGGGAGCAGCTTTATTGACCAAGTGGCTCCCCGCTTTGATCGTCCTTCCGGTATTGCTGTTTTTCTTTCAAAAAAACAAACATTCCTTTTCCTTTAAATTCCTATGGAATTCATTGCCTTATTTGTTTATCCCCCTACTTATGGCTTTTTCCTGGCATTATTACATTCATACTTATTTTCCTAAAGAAGCAGCCTGGGAGTCCGCCTACAATTGGAAACATTTTACGGAAGGAGTTGAGGGCCACGGTCATCCATACTGGCATTACATAAAAGTTATCCGGCTTATTTTTGGAGAAGCTACTTTAGTTTCGTTGCCTTGGTTTTTATTTTATACCATAAAAAGAAAAACCGACTACACGATATGGGGCTTAAGTGTCTGGTTTTTTGTTCCGATAGTAGTTTTTTCACTTGCGGCGACCAAAATGCAAGGATATATTCTCTTTACTGCGCCAGCCGTGTTTATTATTAATGCTCTGTTTATAAGGTATCTGCTGATGAATTTAAAAAGGTTTAAGTTTTCTTGGTCTATCTATATATTGATAGGGCTTTTATTCCTTTTACCTATAAGGTACAGCCTTGAAAGGCTCAAGCTATTTAATTCAAAAGAACTTCCCCCGAGATGGCAAAAAGAAATTCTAATTAACAAAGCGTTTTTCAAAAGCCAAATCGACGAAAAGGCGATCATATTTAATACAGAACGTTATATTGAATGGATGTTTCATACCAATGCCATTGCTTATCATTTTGAACCTACAGAAAGTCAACTGATAACGCTGAGTGAAGAAGGTTATCACTTTTTTATTGAAAAACCATATAGCCTATCACCTGATTTGATAAGAAAATACAAAATCCAAGAATTACAAAAATAAGGATCTAATAAATGATTAGTTACGTTCCCATGCTTCTTTACGGATGTCCTCAATCCTGCGGGGATTACCAGACCAGATACCAAAAAAGGATTTCGAACCAATGCTTTTATCACCTTTTGTAATGACAGGCTTTTGGGAAACAAAAGATTGGTCAAAATCGTTATCGATCGATGTTTCTTATTCCACACCACTTAAGGAATGTTAGATGGCAGAAATCAAAGTAAGTTGTTCTGCTCGGGTGAATTTATGAACCTGCTCAAGCATATGTTTAAACATTTAAACTCTGTACTCATTTAATATTGATTTGATTATTTTTTTGAAATCACAACAACCGAAACAAACAAAAAAGTTCAATAATTTCGCCATTCAAAATCCCCTCCAACATAAGTTCACTCCTGGGTTAGCTGATCAAATATCCAAATGTACTCAAGCGATTTTTAAAGGCCGAAAACTTCTTTTTAGGAATAAGAATATGATAATCTTCCGCTTTCAAAATGAGTTTTTTAAGCTCTTTATCCTGAGCGATGAGCTTAATGAGCGCCTTATTGCTTTCAGGAATTTTGTAGAGCAGCATTTCATCAGGTGTATCGAAAGGCTCTATCTTTTGGAGCATTTCCTGGAAAAAGGCTTCCCAGTTAGGTGGAAAATCCAGGCCAATTGTTTCTTTGAAAAGAAGGATTTTATTTTCAAGATCTTTTTTGGTTCGGCAGTTTTTGAGGAAAAGCGAATTATCAACTGTAAACCGATTTGGGCCGACCCGTTGTGTGTAAGGTTCTAGCAGGTAAGCAGCCCCTGAATCCTCCTCCCCTATGGTGATGGTAAGGGCATCCGGGGAAAGCGTGATGGACGTTTCCTGAGGCTTTTTCTTAATAGTGTAAGCTTTAATCTGGTCAGCTACATAAGCTCCCAGCTCAGTCAAACGGACGAACTTGAGTTCATCATAAGCGGAATAACAAGTTCGGCCGACTTCCGTGCGATCGGGGCGATTGTAGGCTATCTCGCACAAACCAAAAGCTGCCAATAGAAAGAAGCTACCTTTTAAAAAGGGGACTGTAATGGCCTTATCATAAAGGCCGTAGTGAATGTATGTGTAATCGCGATATGGCAGGCTTTCGTCGAGCACATCATAGTGAAGTTTGTCTTGGGCTTGAAAAGATCTGATGGGGCGCAGAGGAATAATATTGAAGTGGGCGAAGTTAATAATTCGCTCGACGGAAACCCATTCATTCACAGGCAATTGACGTATAATCTCGTAGATGGAAGACTCACAATCATAAAACTCCACATTATCAATCGTTCCCATTCCTTTTAAATCATTGAGCAATACTCCGGGGCTTGCAAACTCTTTGATGTAGTAATGATGAAAAAGGACTTTTTTGATGAAAGCGGCCACGTTATCACTCATGCTTTGCTTTTGAGGCAGCAGTGAAATAAGGCCTGCCAGAATCTGTGTACGCAAGGTTTTGAGTTTACGATCTTTTTCCCCGGGGAAAAACTCTTGCAGAGCCAGGGATTTTTTCATTTTAGTGAGGGTAGTAAACTTAGGCCGTTTTTTCATGGTTACGGCTATTTCTCCCTTTGAGTGGTAAATTAAAAGCCGGTTGAGCTCCGCAGCAATAATAGATTCGGCATTTTCATAAAGAAAGTCCGTTTCAGGTAATTCCTTTTGTGGCTTAAGCTCTGCACCCTCCGGTTTAGTATAGTAGTCTTTTAGAATTTTTCGAAGCTCAATAGGTAGATAGATGACCAGTTCGTTTTGCTCCCAGGAAGTATAATTGTGTTTAAAAAATTGGAATTCCGGTTTGACAAATACTCTGTAAGAATAAAACCGCTTAGGGTCTGTCCGATATACTTCAATCCCCAGTTGATTTTCGATGGTGTCTTGATGTAAGGCCCCTTCAAAGGTCAGGATTTTAAAAAGGGTTTTCGTTTTTTGATCGATCTGTTCTTCAAAAAAGCTAAAAGATTCCTTCGAAAAGAAAAGGATGGAGCACAGGGAGGTAAGTTCAGTTTTGTTGAACGTTTTTTTGGAAAGGTTGACGTTCTTAACGCTGTTTGGAATGCCCCATTCTTTTAATTTATCCGGGTATTCTGTCCAAATTTTTATAGCGACCTTGCCGAAGGTGGCTGCTAATTCCTGCTTCGTATACTCGGAGAGGGCTCCGACGATTGCTGCAATTTTTTCTTTTGCCGTCATTTAAATCATTCTTAAAACCCGGGGCTTTCGCGCCGAGGCTATTTTATATCGCCCCTGGCGGGGCTAATTCATTAACTGTAAACAGTTAAGCGTTTCCTGCTAATAATACGTTTATATCTTCTTCGCTCAATGATTTTAGTGCAGTTGAATCAGAGGAAATGACATTATCAAACAATTCGCGCTTAAGTTCCTGGAGTTGAAGAATTTTTTCCTCGATGGTACCTTCAGCAATGAGCTTGTAGGCCAATACTTTATTTTGCTGGCCGATTCGGTGCGCCCGGTCAATAGCCTGGTTTTCGGCTGCTTTGTTCCACCAGGGGTCATAGATGAAAATGGTATCCGCTGCAGTAAGGTTTAAGCCAACGCCGCCCGTTTTGAGCGTCATGAGGAACACCTTACAATCCGGATCCGTTTGGAAGCGATTGACCAATGCCTGTCGATTTTGAGTAGCTCCGGTCATACTGACAAAATCAATGCCCAGCTCGTTTAATTCACTGCCAATACTTTCGATGGCTGCCAAAAAGTTGACAAAGATAAGGACTTTATGGCCATTCGCTACAGCATCAAGCAATTGCTCGGTGAGTAGTTCGCGTTTTGCCCCTTTTATACGCCCTTCCGTGATACCCTCCGGCACTGTAGCGATTTGTCGAAGCTCATTCAGTGCCTGGAAGATAAAAAACTGAGCCGATTGCAGCCCTTTTCGGGAGATTTGATCCTTAACGGCCATTTGATAGAATTCCCGCCTTTCGTGGTATAAGCGCTTTTGAGGGTCGCTCATTTCAACCAAAAGCACTTGCTCGATCTTGTCTGGCAGGTCGGCGAGTACATCTTTTTTCAAACGACGCAGTACAAATGGATAGATTTTTTTGCGCAATTGCATCGTCGCTTCTTTATTGCCGTTTTTCTGAATAGGTGTCAAAAAATCATCATTAAAGCGCTTGACCGAGCCGAACATGCTTGGATTCAGGAAACGGAACAAGGAATAAAGTTCTGCCAGGTTATTTTCGATAGGCGTGCCACTCAATGCAAGTCGATGATTGGCTTTGAGCAGCAATGCCGCTTTGGTAGTTTGGGCTTGCAGGTTTTTGATATTCTGAGATTCATCCAGGATGACGTAGTGGAAAGTTTCTTCTTTAAGTTTTTCTACTTCATTGCGCATGATAGCATAGGTCGTAAATACCAAATGCGCTTTTCGAACCTCCTCAATATCGCGATCGGTACCATAAAAAGTGTAGGTTTGCAATTGTGGAGCAAAGCGTTTTACCTCCCTCTCCCAATTGAACAACAAACTTTTGGGCATAACAACCAGACTAGGCAGCTCCTGTGCCGGATAATCAGCAGCCATTAACGCAATGGTCTGTAGCGTTTTACCCAAGCCCATATCATCAGCAAGGCAGCCGCCCAACTTGTGTTGTTTGAGGTATTCCAGCCAATGATAGCCTTGTACCTGGTATGGGCGTAGTGTTGCCTTTATTTCAGGAAGTTTTCCTTTCTCCTTTTGCAGTTTATTGAAGCCCTCAAAAACCGCACGCGATTTTTTAAAGACTTTCTCCTGGGCCACTTCTTCTATCAGTTCTTCGGCCAGTGGTAGGTCAAAAAAGGAAAGTTGTGCTTTTTTACTTCTGCTTTTCTTTTTAAATAATCGCTCCAGGCGTTTGACGTATTCTTCATTCAGGAGTGCATGGCTGCCGTCACTGAGTTTTACATAGCGTTGCTTATTGTATTGGGATAGCACATCGAAGAGGTTGATCTTTTCACCATCAAAATCCAGGGAAACGTCCCCTTCGAAGAAGTCTATATTATGGCCAAGTTGAAGGCTAAGCTTAGGAGATTTGGTATTGATCTTGTAGGTTTTGAGTTTTTCAGCGCCAAAAACTGCAAATGTATTCAGGAGGTTCGGGATTTCATTGTAAATAAAATTTGCGGCCGTATCCTCCGGAACAATAAATAAGTTTTCCTCTAGAAGGATCTCTTCCCGTTCTGCTTTTTTCTTTTTAGGTTGATGTTTTTTCAGAAGGGTCAGCACCTGGTTTATGATAGACTCCATCGGTTCCTGGCGAATAAGCTTGATGGCAATCGTTTTCTCCAAATCATTGATCTCTGCGAACCTGTAAAGATCGAAATCGGACAGGGCTTCTACATCCAGATCCGCCAACACCTGACCAGCGCGCAAATAAAGAGCATTGTTTTCATCAATTTTTTCAAAAATCAGGCACGGCTGCGCATCGATCTTTTCATTGGATTGAGTGATCCGGAAGTCTTCATATACCAAATCGACATTTTCCAAATTAGAATACAAGATGGAAAGGAACAGTGCAAGGTTTGAAGCGTTGATGGTTGTCTGAAAATTCATTAGGTTTTGGAAGCCCACTCCAAGTGGAGCAACTTCAATAATCTGATCCCCGGCAAGCACAAAAGATTCGGTTAAGGCCTTAAAATCACCAATCAATTCGTCATTATGAAGAAGCTGGACTTTCACATCAATTAGATCTTCGTCTGGCTTTAATAACATTCGCAGCTTTCCTTCCTCCTTAGCAAAATGGAGAAACAATTTATTTTCGTTGATCAAATTATCGCAATGCCTGAGCGATTCCATTAAAAATGGGTAATCCTGCAGATAGACATGATCTTGCGGTTTCTCCCAATCGATCACGAAGTCGTTCTTTTCATTAATGCCTTCCAGGGTCCGCAGTACGTTTCGCGTTGCTCCCGAGTAGTTCAGATAGCTGGTTTCGACCTGCTTGCCCTTGTGATCCGTGACGATAAGGTAAGCGCCAAAAGCATCGAAGCAGATCTGAAAAAAGATTTCTTTGAATGCTTTAGCGGGTACTCCACGAAACTCTTCTTTTTTAAAATGGTCGAAAAAGGATTGGGACATGTTATTTATTGTTATCGAATTGATGTGATAATAAAAGCTCTTTGACATAAATTGTGGAAAATGGAACTTCAAAATGATAAGCCTTTCAGCCACAAGGGCATTCAAGGCTTATCATTTTGAAGTTCCACACAATTTGTCAAAGAACGATAATAAATAATCCTAAAAATAAAAAACATCTGAAAAAATAAAAGGGTTTCCCCTTAGAATTACTTCTTTTTTTATTTAGCATTGCGCTATTTAAGAGAAACGAAAAGGTTCTAGTTGACTTCATTTAGAGCCAACAAAAAACGGTATGCTGCTCCTGGCAACATACCGTTTTTTTTTACCATGTTATGACTATTGATTAATTTTTATCCTCCAATGCTTCTAATCGCTCCATCAACATTTTCAGCTGATCCTTAACATCATTCAACTCCTCTTTCAGCTCCTTATTTTCTTTATTCAAATCGATGGTATACAATGTAAGCTCCTCAATTTTTTGAAGTTGAAGCTTGTGCATATCACCAATGAAGAAGCCCTCTTTTTCTTGAATCTCCTGAGCGGAAGGAACGCCCGGAAGGTGGCCATTCTCTTTAATGTGTTGCTCTACCTCATCCAATGTCATTAAGGAGTAATCCTTTTCGAAGACAAAATCCGGCCAGGCCGCAGAGGTTTTAATTTTGACCTCCTCGAATAACCCCTGGCCATCAACGAGTACTTCGAAGCTGGAACCAGCGGCTTCTTGGGTGGCATTTGTACCTACGAAAAGTTGACTCGTTGCTTTGAGGTCTCCGGAAGCAAATACGGCATAAGCGTTAGCTCCACCCGATGCAAAACCAAACAGACCATAAACAGGACCGTTGCCATTACCTCCGTCAGCTGCACCACGACAACCGATAAAATTTCCCGAGAAGTTACCTCCCCAGCCATCGCCGGACCCTGACTCTGCCACTCCTTCAACTGCTACAAAATCACTTGACCCTGTATAACTTGAAACGGCACGAATGATACGCTGACTAGATCCAGAGGTTCCTCTCACATCCAGATAAGCCCCTGGCGAAGTGGTATTAATTCCAACTTCTCTGTCATCACCATCAATACTAAAAATAGTATTTGCACCACCTGTAGTTCCTTCCTCGTACGTAATGCGTAACTCCGGATCATTCGTATTACCGGGATTAGATATGATGCTGAACTTTCTACTGGTATTAGAAGCATTTCTAAAGCGCAAGCGCGCAAAATCAGTCCCATCCTCTTGCAGTTCTACTGTAGGATCATCAATACTAGCATTGTGGCTCACCTCAAATAAGCCACTAGGAGAAGCGTTGCCTACGCCCATTCTTCCCGTTTCAGATATAAAAACTTTAGTGATTCCATTCGAACGAAAACGAGCGATTTCCGTTCCGGTTTCTGCATTTACAGTCAACTTGGCTAAGTCTCCGCCGCTATCTCCTAGCAATAATTTACTATCGCTTCCACGGATATGCAAAGAAGTTACAGGAGTGGCCGTACCAATACCCACTCTACCGAGCGAAGAAATAAATACTTTAGTTACTCCATCCGAACGAAAACGAGCGATTTCTTTTCCAACTTCGGCATTTACCGTAAATTTGGATAATACGCCTCCACCTTCTCCTACAAGAAGTTCACTACCTACGCCATCGATGTGTAGTAATGCTTCAGGAGAACCGATTCCGATTCCCACTTTCCCATCCGAAAGAATAGTCACTTTATCATCAGTACCAATTACAGAATCCTGTGTAAAAACGAAGCGGCCCCGAATATTTCCGATGGACCAAACGGGATCGGTATCTCGAGTGAAACGGATCTGAGAATTACTTTCCTCCAAATGGGTGGTTACCGCTGTTTGAGCATAGGAAGCAAAGGAGAAAAGACAAAAAAAGAATAAAAATATTATATAGGTTAAGTTGATTGTATTTTTCATAATGAAGTGGTTATAATTAATGCAAGTTCCGATTCATTAAAATGAGGCTCAATCGTCAGTAATTTGTTTCAAAACTTCGCCTAACGGCTCCGTTTTTCACAAATGCCTTCTTATTTGCCCTCATGCATCGCAACTTGGGTGAATTAATTTTTAAACTTATTTGCTTATTGATCGATTTTGACCAAGCGTAAAGAATACTCTTTTTCAGATGTTTCGACAATACAAGTGTAGGTTCCCGCCGCAAGATTACTTCCATCAAGATAATGTTGGTGAAGCACATTCGGAACTACCGTTTCATTGACTGGAAGAGTGTTGACTAAACGACCGAATACATCGTAAACCCGAATAGATACCTGTGTTTCAGCAGAAAAGCGATATTCGATCATCGTTTTATCACGGAAAGGATTTGGGAAAGCTTTAACTTCCGCAACAAAAGCTGCTTCTTCTGACAAAGGAGAACCATTTTCTCGTACGGCAACTTCTTCTTCCGGATCTTCGCCAGTAAGGGTCAGATCATCGCAAGCTTCTTCCAGGAAAGCGTGAAATTCACTGCCTGACCTTCCATGAAAACCCTCTCTTAAGGTAATCTCAATGCTAGCCCTCATCGTTCCTCTGGAGCCATTATTAAGCACCAGAGGTTGGTTCAAAACAGTGGTTACCGTTTCCTGGCCGTGAATATCAAAGGCTTCGTCTGCTTCAATTGTACGTCCGGAATAGACTGTTTTATTGATCACATAGCCTTCATAAGCTGCCGTATTGTCATCTTCCTGATCAAGTAAGCGTTCATTTTTGTGGAGCTTTTCGGTTCCCATTGGCACGCCGTCGAGAGTAACATCAGGAGTGGACCAATTTTGCTGCCTTTCACAAACCGGTTCCCCCGGAGTATCCCGCTGGTCGCTTGGCGGGCAAGGGAAGGCTTCATCCGAACAATCACACTGGTCATTATAAGCCATAATGGTACGCCATTTTGCCGCGTTTGTATTATATACATAGCCATGCGCGAAAGGGTCGGGGTCTTCATTGGGATCAACATAGGGATCATGGCGGCAACCATGTATATGCCCCACTTCATGTGCAAAGGTGTGGTTATCAATGGCGCAACCGGCAGCAGCCACACAAAATGCTGTTTCATACTCAGAACCGATTCCGGAAGCAAAACCACAGAAGCCGCCTCCGCTTAGAGTGATCAATACACAAACATCCGCATCGAAGAGTGCCCGATCATCATGAATTTCATCCATATTACCATCGGAAGTACCTTCAAAATGCTCCACGTAAAGCTCGACACTATCAGAAGACTCGTCATAATTTACACGCATAGAACGTGCTAACTCTACCCGGTGATTCACTTCACTATTGGCATTCGCTTGGTTATGATCATCGATAGAGCCCTGAACTAAGCTGTGGGGATCAGCATAAGCTCCATCTACATCATCTGTAAAAGCTACTAACAATCTAACGCGGCAGTCCGCAGCAATAATAAAGCCATCCGGGCTATCATTGCCATCCAGGTTTAATTTCCCGTTTACGGGATCTTCAATATTTTTAGGATCATCAGGACCTGACTCGTGGATTTCATCTTCTCTGAACTCTCTGGCGCAATCCTTTGGGAAATAACTGGTTTTCAACTGTGCCAGTACGTGCAACCCTTCATCAAGCGGATAGATCACAAAAGTTTGTCCATCAATTCGCATTATGGAAGTGATCATATCGTGATTTACGACGATACTGATCCGTCCGGGAGCACCAATTAAGCTTCCGGCCCAGGAATAATCATCATGATCGCGGTAAGTAACACTTTTTTGGTTAAAGCGGTAAGCTTGATCGCCTATTTTGACTTGCGTGAATTCGATTCCCAGCGCATCTTCATTGACATCAATGATCTGATGGCCGATTGTCCAGGGATTATCGAGTATAGTATTCAGATAGTGATGCTGTTGACTAGTTAATCTGGCATTGTTTATTACAGTAAATAAATCTTGCCCTTGCGATGTAATGGAGAAAAATAGAATGGAGACGACTAAAATCCAGTGGTTATGATGTAGGATTTGCCGTCGATGAAGTGGTTTTCTTTTCATCGAAATCGGGTTTTGTGAAAAATGGACTTAAAGCTACAAAATTTCGATGAAAATTGCTAAAAAATGACATGTATTTCTAAACAACATTAGTTAAAGAAAAAGCCGCCCCTTACCTAAGTTTAGGTAAGGGGCGGCTTTTTCTTTAACTAATGTTGATAATTTTTTTTACGCTTTAATGCCGCGTATAATTCCTATAAATTTACCAACACGGCACAATGCATAGCCAAAATCTACTTCCCACCACTTCACTTTGAATTTAGCTGATCCAGGGCGGTGGTGATGATTGTTTTGGAACCCTTCGCCCATGCAGAGGAAAGCTACGATCCAATTGTTTGTTGATTTATCATTGGTTTCGAAATTGCGATAACCCGATTTGTGGCCATAATAGTTCACCAATGCCCCTTGAACGGGATGGCTAAGAATACCCAAAATATAGGCAATTCCAGCTACAGGGTGAATGACAAAAGCGAGAACAATCCCAATTACAACGTGTACGATGTGCGGAGCAATCCAGTATCGCTTGCGTACCAGCCAGTGTACATCCTCTTCCATATCCTTAACGACCTTAGTGTAATACGTTTCTTCATTCATCAAACCCTTCAGAACTTTGTTGTAAGAAAGGTATTGCATGCGGAACATGCTCCACAAGCTACCACATTGCTCAGGAGTATGCGGATCCTCTTCTGTGTCAGAATGTGAATGGTGCATACGATGCATACATACCCATCCTTTTGGATCAATACCAGTGACCCACATACCAGATGCAAAAATAAAACGGCGCATTCCGTTGGAAATATCTAAAGCTTTGTGCGCCAAACCTCTGTGATAAAGTACAGAAGTATAAAACATGTTTAGAATGTAGCCAAGCATAAAAAGGGCTACAGAGATAATAATTTCAAAAATACTCATGAAAAACTTATTTAATAACTAGAAATTTCAATTCTTTAAATAGACTTTATTCTAAAATAGTTGCTTTTTAAAGCATCGTCTTTAAATTTAGTGCAATGTAATCAGTTTTATTGTGGATAGAGGGCTACAAAAGATAAACACACTTGCGAAGAAGATAATGCTTGCAGCGACGAAAAGATAGTCATTTTTATTAAAATGAAACAAACAGTTTCGCTAATTGTGCACCAGAACAAATTAAATTTTACAAATAAATTGATTTTACTTTATTCTGAGATAGCTGTTACAGCCAAAAAAAGCATTTATGACCTTAGTTCAATTAGAATATGCGCTTGCCGTGCAAAAGTCAGGAAGTTACGGGCGGGCCGCTAAAGCGGTGGGTATTTCTCAGCCTGGTATGAGCATACAGGTCCGGAAACTAGAGGAAGAGATCGGCCTCACCTTATTTGATCGTACTCAAAAAAAAATCAGAACGACTTCAGCGGGAGAGATCTTCCTGGAACGGGCTCAACTACTACTTACACAGGCACGCCAACTGGAGGAGCTTGCGCATGTTTTAAATGCAGAATTCAGAGGAACGCTAAAAATTGGCGTCATTCCTACTTTAGCCCCCTATTTATTGCCCTTATTCATTCAACATTTAAACGAACAATTCCCCGATTTGAACATACACGTTCAGGAAGCAATAACAGAAGAAATTGTACATGGTATCAAAGCGGGGGAGTTTGATGCGGGCATCATCTCTACTCCAATCAATACATCTTTGAACTTGAGCATTCATCCGCTATTTTATGAAGCCTTCTTTTGGTTTGTATCTAACATGCACCCACTTTTTAAAAAAGAAGAAATTCCCATCAATCAGGTTCCACTCGACGATATCTGGCTACTAAAAGAAGGCAATTGCCTCAGAAACCAAATTGATAACATTTGTGACATCAATGCACATCGGGAACAAAACCCTGCCCTGTTTTACTTTGAAAGCAACTCTATTGAATCCCTTTGCCGCATCGTAGAGATCCGGGGAGGAATAACCTTGCTGCCAGAATTGACCACGCTGCATTTTGATAGTGAGCGCGAGGCCATGATCAAGAAATTAGCAGGCCCGAAACGAGTCAGGGAAATTAGCCTCATCCATTTACAGAATCATGTTCGCAAGGACGTTATTGGAGAGATTGGAGAGTTGATCAAGCGGAGTATTCCCAGAAAATTGTTGGAGAAAGGAGAATTGGAGGCTTTGCATACGAATGTGAGTGTGTGAAATAAAAAACCTCAGATTTACTTAGATAATGCAAGTTGCAATTCATTAAAATGAGGCTAAATCGTCGGTTTTTTGTTTCAAAAATTCCTCCTTATTCACCTCCTTTCATCGCAACTTGGATTTGATAGAAAAAATAATTATCCAAATAAACCCAAGGCAAAATGCCGAATCGAATTCGTGACATAGATTAGGATGTAACAATGAAGTATTTTGGTGGGTAGAAGGCGCAGAAGAACGCAACTATTCATTGACTTAAGTTGCGATTAAACGGAGAAAGGCCAACGGTAAACGAATAACAATAGAATTATTCTACTTCCCCTCCAACAACAACCTTAATTCACCCAAATACCAGGAATTATCATTCGCATTCAAAAACTCCAGGCCTGTTTCGGGATCTTCCAATGCTTGTAACTTGCGGGCAATATACGCTTCGATCTCATTGGCAGACAAATGATCATAAAGGCGATGATCGAATAAAAACCACCCTAACTCACTAATTGCTTTTTGGTTTAGTTCGTTTGTACCTGGGTTCTTCCAACTTCTTTTCAGTAAATTCCTGGCTTTTGTAGAATGAAGCAGTAGGTTTTTATAATAATTTCTCAATACTTTAAGAATGTCCTTATCACCAGGATTGAGCCTGAAGGCTCGTATGAGGAGCGTTATCCCTTTTCGATCTTTTTTGTAGGAATCGTTTTCCAAAAAACGCTTAAACAAAAACTTAGAGGTTTTGATTTTTCGCTCGAGTGTATTCACTTTCGAGTTGTAATAGGCATCCGATTCGGTATAAATCCTGCGTTCGTTTAAGGATTTTCGTTTGTAATATCCCTGCAAATATTTGAAATAACCCAGTGCTGTATTGTATTCACCTACACTTTCCTGGAGCTCCGCCTTGTTTCGGATGCGTTCAGTGTATTTTCGGGTAATGCCGTCCGTAAAAATAGCGAAGCGACGCTCAAAGGTATCCAAGGCAGGGAAATTCCAGATAAATCCAAGCGCCAGGAAGAAAAGCAGAGTGAAGCCAAGTGCTCTGAAATATGTTTTACTATCCCATTCCGGATAACGCGCTTTAAATTGGGCAATGAATTGATCCCAGCGCTTATCAAGCCCCAACCATTCTGCGATTTCATTTCTGAAACGGAAAAGCCAATACGCCAGGATAGCGATTGCGATCGGTAAGCTAAAGACCTTAATGTAAATTGTCCATTCTTCATAATACAATTCTACTTGTTGCTCAAATAATAAAACGGAAAGGATCAACAGGCAGAGCAAGACCGATATAATATTGATAAGTGTTTTCATTTTAATGGCGTTCTTTTGCTAGTTTGAGAATGATGCGAAGCAGATCCAGGAGAACATCATCTTCGGAAGGTTCTCCCTGACTGCCCGACCAATTCGGCTGACTGCCCGGATCAAAGATATACGGCTGAAAATTATTGCCGGCATCAACTACTGGCACTTTTCTAATAACTTCTGTGCTTTCCACTCTTTGAGTGTAGTACACCACATCGCTTTTCAAGCTCGTTTTGACGATCTTTTCACTAAAACTTTCTAGCTTTTCAACAATTACTGCTTTTTCTCTTTCCTGCGCTTCAGGTGGCTGCTCCATGTCTCGTTCGAATTGCCATTTATTGTGGAGGCAGCGCGCCTGCATCAGTACGGCCAGGTCTTTGAGATAGAAATTGGTTGCTAAATCCTCCACTTCGGCAAAGAGCAATTCCGCCTCGTCCAATTGATCTGCCCGCCAGGCATAAACACCTTTCCAGTATTTGATGATATCCTGAAAATCCGAAGTGCTTTCCAGTTTTTGCAATAAGGGTTGCTGTGAGCCGCTAAAATCATAAAAGGCGACATTGAAAATATCCAGCAATTGATCCGTTTTGTAATGAATCAGTTCATCATTACTGACGAGCATATTGAGTAGTAGAATTTCATTGATTACTCGCTTGGCTTTATATCCCACTCCACCTACTGGTGGTGTATCCATGAGACTTAGTATCCTGTAGGCATTCTTAGCGCGCTCTCTGAAGAGCCCTGTATTACCTCTGGAAAGCAGCTCCCGAATATTGTACAGATATACATTTTGCAGATAACCTGTAATTTTTTCAGCAGCTATGATTTTGTTATCAGTGGCTGTGTAATAGAACGCCATCGCTTTTAACTCTTCTCGTTCTGCACCGATGAAATGCAAGTAATTAAAAAGATTCTTCGGTTCCGAAAATTTTTCATCATTTATCAGGAAGGCAATTTCCTGGTTATTTTTTAAAATATCTTCTACTATGCGGCTATTTGCTTTTCGGGGAAAAAAGTGATAATCTTCCGTGCCTACTACTGCTTTCAAGCTTCGATTTCCGGGGTCTTCCCGCTTCATCACATTCCGCTCTGGCCGGATCATCTGGTAAAAACCATCCTTCCAGGAGTAGTAAAAATTATTGACCATTCTGTCAGCAAATGGAATAAGTACTAAAATAAGGACGAAAGGCAAAAACAGAAACCAAGGAGTAGTTTTAAAAAACGCTTTCAATCCGGATACCAAATCATTCATAGTTTTCACATTTTATTTAATACTCTGGAACTTAAGTAGTTCACGCATTTAAACTCAATAAACTATCTTTGCCCTCTGTAGAAGCAAAAAATGCTTCTACAGAGGGCAAAGATTATTTATATAGCCTATTTCCGTGAATTACTTAACTAATAGACTTGCTCTTTAACCACGGATGGGTGCATTTCATTTTGCCGCTGCAGGCAAGAGAAGAGATTATTTTTAGAGAGAGGCACGCTGCCGCGAGCCTTTCTCTAAAGAAAACACCTTCTCAAGAACAGCGGCAAAATGAAATGCACCCATCCGTGGTTAAAGAGCAAGTCTAATGATTTCACAACTTTCAGCAGCATTTCCGCTGTTTCCTTCCGCAAAGAAGCCATCCTCGCTTCTTCGAAGAATAATAGTTCTCTTTGTGGCTTCTTCACTTCCCGGAGCGCTGATCGAAGCATTAATAGTATTATCATTTTCTATTTTTCCTTCAAAAAACAAATCGGCCAGGCCCGGAGAGATATGTTCTGCCCTTCCTGTCAATCCGGCACCAGACTGCATCAAGAACAAGCGATACGTTTCAGTAGAGCTGGTATTGGCACACTGGCTACGATCAAAGGTCAGGAACCAAGGGCCTCCCAGAGTAGATTCAGATTGAGCTTCGACGGGAACAGAAGTTGAAGGCAATAAATGAAAGACAAGGATGAATAATGCAAGAAAAATGCTGACCACGCCATACGTTTTCTTGTTTTTCTCCTCCAACTTTTGGCTACGCTCTATAGAACTGAGGAGGGTTAACAAGCGATCACTTGTTTTCGAGACCTCCATCAGACTGTCTTCGAGAGTGATAATGTTTTTAACGATCTTGTCTTTTATGCCAAAATAGGTCGTTTGGATGGCTATGAAGTTATTGTAAGTAGTTTCATCAAGATCATCCTTCAACCCATTAACGGTTTCAAAAATCTTATCCCAGCGGTTTTGACCGAGGTATTTTTTGATTTCGGAGATTTTTTCTTTAGGGATGTTTTTATCTGAAGGCATGGATAGTTTTCTTTCAAATTTAGCAAAAAAATAGCTAACTATTCATTTTATTTTTTAATTGAGCGAGTAAAAAAGTGCGTTCTTTGACAGAAACTGTGAAAGAACAACCATTTTTACAGCGATTCTTGCTTTAGAAATTAAACCCGCCTACTGCGCGGAATTTCTTTTTTAAAGGGGGTGACGAAAGGACTCTTCCTTTGCAAATTGACATTTCTCACCCTTCAACACTGACAAATCTCACCAAACTCCCTCTGCAAACGCTCTATTTTGCAAAAAAAGATAATAGCACACTTCGAAAAGCCAAGCACTATTAAAAATTATCCATCAAAATCACATAAGCATGCAAAGCCAAGGAGATGACTTTTTATTAAATGAGGCCACGCAACTACTGGAAACCGCTGAGGAAAGCCTTAATCGCCCCGCAGAAGATGTGGCCGCTTATATGGTGTGCCATAACTCTCGCCAGGCACTTATGCATACCATGTCTTATTTTCTTTTAAAAAATAATATCCAGCCAAAGGAACCAGCCACCCTGAGTAGCCTTTGGAACCAATGTAAATCAGAAGATGCCCGGTTCCAGGAGCTGGATATTACTCACATCGATTGCCGCCATGAAGAAGGGGAAGAAGGATATTGCCTGGGCACTGAAAAAGTCAGCTCCTGCTTCAAAACGGCCCGACTGGTTCATGGAATTGTTTCAGAACCTACACCGGGGTATTGATGCGGGGAACGGTCAACGGTCAACGGTTAAC
The DNA here is from genome assembly GCA_964537285.1 of uncultured Saprospiraceae bacterium. Lineage (GTDB taxonomy): Bacteria > Bacteroidota > Bacteroidia > Chitinophagales > Saprospiraceae > CAZHZT01. Next base: position 18,833 of record CAZHZT010000060.1, read on the forward strand.
GGTAAAAGCTAATCGTTTCCCGTTATCCGTTTCCCGTTAACCGTTAACCGCTAGTCGTTGACCGTTTTTTCGTTAACCGTTATCCGTTTTTATTATGTTTAAAAAAAAGAATCCTCCTAAATATCCTGGCACCCGGGTAGCGCTGGATGGTAATACTGCCGCCATCATGTGCGAACGCGAATCCTCGGATGCTGCCGGAGCCTATCCCATTACACCATCAACCCAGATGGGTGAATATTGGGCCGAAGCCGCTGCTAAAGGGCATTTAAACATTTCAGACCGCCCGTTAATTTTTATTGAGCCGGAAGGAGAACATGCCGCCGCAGCTGTTACTGCCGGGCTTTCCATGACAGGCCTTCGCGCTGCCAATTTCTCTTCAGGGCAAGGGATCGCCTACATGCATGAATCGCTTTATGCCGCCGTAGGGAAACGCCTGACCTATGTGCTCAACATTGGCTCCCGGGCCATGACCAAATCCACACTGAATGTCCATGCCGGGCATGATGATTATCATGCCATTGATGACACCGGCTTTTTCCAGTTTTTTGCAAAAAAAGCACAACACGTTGCCGACTTAAATATTATCGCGCACCGGATTGCTGAATTAGCCCTTACTCCGGGCGTTGTCGCGCAAGATGGTTTTTTAACCACCCACCTGATCGAGTCCTTAATGCTTCCTGAGCGAGAGTTAATTCGGGAATATCTGGGACGCCCCGATGATATCATCGAAACGCCTACTCCGGCTCAGAAAATAATTTATGGCGAAACCCGTCGCCGCATTCCGGAACTTTGGGATGTGGACAATCCTGTTATGGCGGGTATCGTCCAGAACCAAGATTCTTATATGCAGAGCGTTGCCGCTCAGCGGCCTTTTTTCTTTGATCATATTCAGGAATTGACAGACAAGGCTTTTAAAGAATATTATGAGCTGACGGGCCGGCTATATGAGCGCGTAATGACTTACCGCGTTAAAGATGCGGATTATCTTATTTTGGGACAAGGTAGCTTGATTCCTAGCGCCGAAGCCGTTGCGGATTACATACGAGAAACCAGAGGAGTTAAAGTGGGGGTTGTCAACTTGGTGATGTTTCGTCCTTTCCCTGCTGATCTTTTAAGTAAAGTAATTAAGGGTAAAAAAGCCGTAACCATACTAGAAAGATTGGACCAACCTCTGGCGGTGGATACACCAATTACGCGGGAATTAAGGGCAACCATTGCCAAATGCGTTGAAAACGGAGCAGATAAAAAAATTACCCCTTATCCGAATTTGGAAACCTATAAACCTGGCGATATTCCAGCCATCTACTCCGGCTCTTTTGGTATGGGTAGCCGCGATTTACAACCAGAGGGCATCATTGGTGCCATTGAGAACATGCTCCCGGGCGGAAAGCATAAAAAGCAATTTTATCTATCTATTAATTTCATCAGAAATACACCTTACACGCCCAAGCAAAGGGCTTATCAGGAATCCATTCAAGAGGCCTATCCTAATGTAAAAGAGCTATCCATCCGCGGATCTGAGAATCCGAATCTGATGCCTAAAGAGGCAGTGACCGTTCGCTTCCATTCCATTGGGGGTTGGGGTGCCATTACAACAGGTAAGAACCTGGCGATGACGCTTTTTGATTTATTAGGATATGATATTAAAGCAAACCCTAAATACGGATCAGAGAAAAAAGGGCAGCCCACTACCTATTATTTATCTGCGGCACCCGAGCCGATTCGCTTGAATTGCGAATACTTCTTTGTGGATGTAGTACTTTCACCCGATCCGAATGTATTCAAGCACACCAATGCGCTAGCAGGTTTGAAAAAAGGTGGTTGCTTTATCATTCAATCAGAAAAAAGCAAACCGGAAGAAGTTTGGGCCGACATACCCAAACCTTACCAAAAGATCATCATCGATAATGACATTCATGCATTCTATATAGATGGATTTAAAATTGCACGTGAGGAAGCAACTGATCCGGAGCTTCAATTAAGAATGCAGGGTATCGCCTTCCAGGGCGCTTTCTTTGCCGCTTCTCCAATCATGAAAAAAGCAGGTCTGTCAGAGGAGTCTTTGCTTAAAGCCATCGAGGATCAACTACAACACAAATTTGGGTCGAAAGGGCAGCGCGTCGTTGACGATAATATGCGGGTAGTGAAAAGGGGCTTTGATGAGGTGCATGAGATCCAAAACAAAGTGCTAAGCACTGAAAAGCCGGAAAAATCCAATGGCCATGCGCCTATGGAAATTCCATCCATGCTTAAGGACATCCCTCAAAGTGAGTCGAAACTCAGCGACATTCATCGCTTCTGGGAACAAACCGGCAATTTTTATCAAAGAGGCATGGGTAACGACAACATTACCGACCCTTTTATTGGATTGAGTGTAATGCCTGCCGTTTCTTCACTATTCAGAGATATGACTGGTATTCGCTTCGAGCATCCGGAATGGATCCCTGACAACTGTACTGCTTGTGGGGATTGTTACACCATTTGCCCGGACACAGCTATTCCCGGACTGGTGAGCGACGTATCGGATGTTTTGAATACTATTGTGGAAAGAGTTAAGAAAAAACATGGTAAAGTCGAATATCTACCAAAGACTGTCCGCCAGATGGAAGGCAACATTCGCAAGCTTTTCAATGAAGAAAAAAATGGCGCAACGGTTAATAGCCTCCTCAACGATGCTATTGACCAAGCAATCAAGGAAGATAGCAGTGGTAATGGTTTAGCGACCGAACTGGGTTGGTTCCGGGAAGAACTTGGGGATTTTCAATTTGCCCTTACCCGCCCCTACTATGATTTACCAGAAAAGGATCAAGCAAATAGCGGAGGGCTTTTCAGTATAACCATAAATCCAACCACTTGCAAAGGTTGTATGGAATGTGTGAAAGTTTGTAATGACGATGCCTTGAGAATCAGACCTCAAACGGAAGAATCCATCGCTCAATTGAATAAAAACTGGGACCTTTGGATGGATTTACCTACAACTCCTGAAAAATACAACCGCATTGACGATCTGGAAGAGAAAATTGGTCCTTTAGAAACCATTTTACTTAATAAAGATGCCTATTTGAATTTCGCGAGCGGCGATGGCGCCTGCCTTGGTTGCTCGGAAAAATCGGTAGTTCATTTATTCACGGCAACCCTTGAATCGCTGATGCAACCACGCATCAAAAAGCACATTGCCTATTTGGATGAGCTTATTCAAAAACTTGAATTGCACATTCAAAACAAGATCATGGGCGGTGTCGATTTTAGCGATGCCGATACGATGGCTAAGATCATTTCTGAGTCTCAGCATACCGATTTAACGATTGCCGGCATAGCAAGTAAGTTGGAATCTGAAAAAGGCACTGAACCGATCGATCAGAGCTGGCTCAAAGACATAACGCAGTTACTGGCAAAATTGAAAAACCTTAAGTGGAAATATACAGATGGCACCACTGGCAAAGGCCGCTCAACCATGGGTATGAGCAATGCTACCGGATGTACCTCCGTCTGGGGAAGTACTTACCCTTACAACCCCTACCCTTTCCCTTGGGTAAATCACTTGTTCCAGGATTCGGCCTCCATTGCCATGGGCGTATTTGAAGGCCATATGGCTAAAATGGCAGAAGGGTTTAAAGCCATTCGCAAAGCCGAGCTGGAATTAAAAGGAGCATATCGGCCAAGCGAGCACGATGCGTTTTTCACTTATTTCAACTGGCAACAATTCACCGATGAGGAATGGTTGCTTTGCCCACCTGTCGTAACACTAGGTGGTGATGGTGCCATGTACGACATTGGCTTCCAAAACTTATCTCGCCTGATGGCTTCCGGAAAACCAATCAAGGTGATTGTTGTCGATACTCAGGTTTATTCTAACACAGGAGGACAGGCATGTACCTCAGGCTTCATTGGTCAGGTTTCCGATATGGCACAATACGGTAAAGTCTGGAAAGGGAAACCGGAACCTCGTAAAGAGATTGGATTAATTGCTATGGCACATCGCAATACTTATGTGTTACAAGGCACCCTGGCCAATACTACTCAAATGATCGAAGGCTTTATTGATGGCTTGATGACCAGACGTCCTGCATTATTCAACCTTTACACTACTTGTCAGCCGGAACATGGTGTCGGTGATGACCTGGGAGCTCATCAGGCCAAACTTGCTATGGAATCACGGGCTTATCCAATATTCAAATACAATCCGGACAATGGCATTAAGCCGGAAGAGGCATTTGATTTAAGCGGCAACCCGGCGATGGACAAATTGTGGCCGACCTATAATTTAAAATATCTCGAAAACGGCCGCGAAAAGTCTATGGAAGTTGCCATGACCTTTGCTGATTTTGCGATTACCGAAGGGCGCTTCCGCAAACACTTCCGTAAAGTACCTCGAGATGCGTGGAATGACAACATGGTGATCCTTGCTGATTTCCTCGAAATGTCCGAAGAAGAGCGTGAAGGCAAGTTTCCTTTCATCTGGGCCATAGACCGGAAGCAACGTCTTAACCGGGTACTTGTTGCCAAGCCCATCGTTGAATCTTGTGAAGAACGCCGGGACTTCTGGATCCTGTTGCGTGCAATCGCTGGTGTAGAAACCGAAAAAGCAGAAGAAGTAGATATCGAAGCTAAAGTTCGAAAAGAGGTTGTTGGTAAAATCGCTCAGGGCTTGATGAAGTTAGCCGGTGGCGATGGCGAAGGAATCGAAAACTTTACATTGGAAGAAAAAGCAACTACCGCTCAAGCAACAGAAGCTTCCCCCTCTTCCAATGGTGATTACATGGCTCCATGGCTAGAATCTGATGAATGCACCGCTTGTGATGAGTGTATCAACATCAACCCGAACATCTTTGCCTATAATGCCGATAAGAAGGCCTTCATTAAAGATCCGGAAGCTGGTTCTTATGAAGATCTCGTGAAAGCAGCAGAAAAATGTACGGCTAGGGTGATTCATCCGGGATTGCCGAAAGATCGGGCAGCTAAGGATGTGGAGAAGTGGATTAAACGGGGGGAGAAATTTAATTAGCGGGGAACGATAGGACGGGGAACGGCTAACGGGGAACGGCTAACGACAGGACGGTGCGACGAAGGCTGCAGCCTTCGCCGAACAAGCCATGTTGCATGAAATTCGCAAAACAGATTTTTGCGAACGGTGTGACGAAGGCTGCAGCCTTCGCCGAACAAGGAACGATAGAACGGTTCGACGAAGGCTGCAGCCTTCGCCGAACAAGCCATGTTGCATGAAATTCGCAAAACAGATTTTTGCGAACGGTGCGACGAAGGCTGCAGCCTTCGCCGAACAGCCTTGGACGAACAATAAAAGTATAATTAATGGGAATTTTCAATTTTCATAAAAACACCTTCAAGCACGGTATTCATCCGCCGGAAAATAAAAGCGAGACGAATGGACTTCCTATCCGGCAGTTTTCTTTTGCTCCTTTGATCATCTTGCCGACCAGTCAGCATATTGGCGCTCCGGCAGAAGTGATCGTCAGAGAAGGGCAGGAAGTCGTTAGAGGTCAATTATTGGCGAAGGCGGTTGGATACGTTTCTGTTCCCATTCATTCGCCAATATCGGGCAGGATTCGCAAACTTGCCAATGTACCGACGATCTCCGGAAAGATGACGCAAGGGATATATATTGAAGCTTTTCCCAGTTCCAGTCAGGAAGTATTGGAAGGTGAGCCCATTGAGCCAGCAACAGCCTCTTCAGAGGAAATACTGCAGGCCATTCAAAATGCGGGCATCGTAGGCCTTGGAGGGGCAGCCTTTCCCACACATGTAAAATTAAAGGTTCCTGAAGGAAAAAACTGCGAGGTTTTGATGCTCAATGGTATTGAATGCGAACCCTACCTCACTACCGACCATCGGGTCATGTTAGAACAAGGTGAAGATATACTGTCGGGTATAAAATACTTGATGAAAGCCACAGGGGCCGAACGCACCATCATTGGTATTGAAGCAAATAAAAAGGATGCAGCTCAGCATTTGAAATCGCTTATCCCCGCTGATGCACCTGTTTCGGTGAAGGTCGTTCCGGTGAAATACCCACAAGGTTCCGAAAAAATGTTGATCACCTCCGTTTTGGGCCGCGAAGTACCGTCGGGTGGTTTACCGATAGATGTCGGCGTGGTCGTTGTGAATGTAGCTACAGCAGCAGAAATAGGACGCCTGCTTCCTCATGGCAGAGGCATACAAGAGCGTGTAGTAACGATTACCGGACCAGCCGTAAAAAAGAAAGGCAATTACTTAATTCCTATTGGTACGCCGCTAAGATACGTTTTGGAACAAGTGGGAGTGGATGAACAACTGAGTGAAGTTTATATGGGCGGTCCTATGATGGGGGTAGCCGTTTCCAATCTGGACATTTCCATTGTAAAAGGTACTTCCGGAATAGTAGCTTTTTCCAGTAAGGAAGTTCGTCGCTCCAAGAAAGTATACCCTTGCATTCATTGCGGGGCTTGTGTAGATGCATGTCCGCTCTCACTCAATCCTTCCAAACTTGGCATCCTGGCCAAATTTGAAGCTTACGATCAAATGGCAGAGGATTTCCACCTTATGGATTGCTTTGAGTGTGGTTCATGTTCATACGTATGCCCATCGAATATTCCTTTAGTTCAATATTTCAGACTTTCAAAATCGATTGTAAGAAAACGACAGGCTGCTAAAAAAACTGCCCATGCTTAACCGAACCTTAAATATCAGCACCTCACCACATATTACGCGAGGTATCAGCACGGATACCATTATGCAGAATGTGGTGTGGGCATTGATCCCGGTAGCAACATTTGCGGTATACTCGTTTGGATTAAATGCGTTTCTACTAATCACTACGACTACAGTCGGTTGTGTATTGACAGAGCATTTGTTATGCAAATTGTCTAAGAAAGAAAGCACGGTTTCGGACTGGTCTGCGGTCATTACAGGTATATTATTAGGCCTCACCTTGCCTCCAAACTTTCCGTTATGGATGGCCTTGATAGGCGGAATCATCTCCATAGCTCTTGGAAAATTTGTTTTTGGCGGATTGGGTTATAACGTTTTCAACCCGGCCCTGGTAGGCAGATCAGTATTACAAGCAGCCTTCCCGGCAGCTATTACGACCTGGCATCCGGCCTTTTTACCGGATCGCTTCAGCAGTATTAGTTCATCTTCTTTGGCATTGCCCTTTTTACAACCACATTATGATGGTATCTCCGGTGCAACACCTTTGGCGGCTTTTAAATTCGATCAGGTTACAACGGATACAGCTGAATTGGCATTAGGGCTTATCTCTGGTTCTACAGGAGAAACATGTGCTCTTCTGATCATTCTGGGAGGAATATACCTGATTGCACGAAATATGATGAATTGGCGCATTCCAATAGCAGTATTAGGAAGTGTATTTGTCTTAACCGGGCTGATGTACATGATAGATCCCGGGCATTATCCTTCCCCTATCTTCATGCTTTTTTCAGGAGGCTTAATGCTTGGAGCTGTTTTTATGGCCACTGACATGGTCGCTTCGCCTATCACGCCTTTAGGCGTATGGATTTACGGCATATTGATTGGATTACTAACGGCAATTATTCGCTTATGGGGAGGGCTTCCTGAAGGCGTTATGTATGCTATATTATTAGCCAATGCAGTATCTCCGCATATTGATAATTGGATTCAGCCGAGAGTATATGGAACCAAGTAGGTGATAGGCGGTGGGCGATAGGCGGTGGGCGATAGGTGGTAGCTACCGGCTAAATAATCAGGAAGCAATAAAAATAGTTCTTTAACAGAAATTGTGAAAAAATGGAACTTCAAAATGAATAACACAAGTACCATAAACGCAGCACCTCAAACAAGCAGTTTCAAAATGCTTCGGGCAATGGTCGGCATTGGGATCATGTGTGCCCTGTTCATTGTGCTCACTTATGAGTTCACGCTACCTGTTATCGCCCAAAACAAAGCCGAAGGCTTGGATAAAGCCATTTTAAAAGTACTTCCGGGAGCCGTGAGCAAAGCCATTTTTAAACTGGATGAAAATAAGAATTTCATACAAATAGAAGATGCTAATGGAGTGGAAGAAGTCATTTTCGCGGGTTATGATCAGAATCAGCATCTCGTAGGCCTCGCCATTGAAGCCAGTGGACAAGGTTATGCGGACATCATTCGAATTCTTTATGGCTACGACCCGGAAAAACAGGAGATCATTGGATTTTACGTGCTGGAAAGCAAAGAAACACCAGGCTTGGGAGATAAAATTGAAAAAGATCCAAACTTTTTGTCCAATTTCCAGGGCTTGGATGTATCGCTGAATGCAAACTTAAGCGCGCTGGTCAATAAACCAATTACGGTAAAAAGCGGTGAAAAAGACAAACCCTGGCAAATAGACGGCATCACCGGAGCAACGATTTCATCCCGGGCTATTGGTGAAATGATCGGAAACAGTACTGCATACTGGATGCCATTGATTTATAAAAACAAAGAAGCATTGGTTAAATCAAAGGGTGCACATGAATAAATCGCTAAACAACATGGATGAAGAAAACCTTAAGCCTGGCCTCTCGACGGATGAATTTATTAAAGGCATTTGGAGAGATAATCCGGTCTTTGTACAAGTATTGGGCATGTGCCCTGTACTAGCAGTATCGAATACAGCTATAAATGCCCTTGCGATGGGATTAGCGACCGCATTCGTGTTATTGATGTCGAATATATTGGTTTCTTCCTTGCGTAACTTTATCCCCAAGCAGGTTCGCATAGCTTCTTATATTTTGATTATCGCAACTTTTGTTACCATAACAGATTATGTGATCCAGGCCGTTAGTTTAGAATTACATAAAAGCCTGGGTGCTTTTATTTCATTGATTGTTGTGAACTGCCTGATCTTAAGCCGGGCAGAAGCCTTTGCCTCCAAAAACACCATATACAAATCGATACTGGATGCTCTGGGAATGGGTATTGGATTTACTTTAGCGCTGTTTTGCCTGGGAGCAGTGCGCGAGATACTAGGCAATGGAAGTCTGTTTGACATCGCATTGTTCTCAGGTAATTTTCAACCATGGATCGTCATGATTTTGCCGGCGGGAGGCTTTTTCACCCTCGCGATATGGCTTTTATTGATAAATAGTCTTAAACAACGAACTGCAGGCGCATGAATGAAGAATCACTTTGGAACATATTCATCAATGCCAGTTTGATCAACAATTTTGTACTGGCATATTTCCTGGGCATTTGTCCATTTCTGGGGGTTTCAGGTAAAATGGAGACGGCCTCGAAAATGGGTGGTGCCGTAACCTTCGTTATGCTGATCAGCTCTATATGTGCTTATGGTTTACATGCATTACTGATCGCTATTAACGCTCCTTTTTTACAATTGATCAGCTACATTGTAGTGATTGCTTCTACGGTGCAATTGGTGGAGATGTTTATTAAAAAAATGAGTCCGGCGCTGTTTCGCTCATTGGGAATCTTCCTCCCCCTGATCACAACTAATTGTGCGATTCTGGGATTGGCTTTGTTTCAAACAGCTAAAGGATATGGGTTTGTGCAGAGTATTGTCTATGCACTTGGCGCTGGAGCAGGCTTTACATTGGCACTCGTATTGATCGCGGGCTTGCGCGAAAAGCTGGACTTTGCAGAAACACCTGACCTGGTGAAAGGAACGGCGTTGACCTTGCTGGTGGCGGGGATATTATCGTTGTCGTTTATGGGATTTGCTGGATTAGGCGGGTAATTGACGAAGGCTTCAGCCTTCGCCTAACAGCAGCAACGAAAACAGAAGCATTGATTCGCAAAACAGATTTTGCGCAGCTCGACGAAGGCTTCAGCCTTCGCCTAACAGCAGCAACGAAAACAGAAGCATTGATTCGCAAAACAGATTTTGCGCAGCTCGACGAAGGCTTCAGCCTTCGACTAACAGCAGCAACGAAAACAGAAGCATTGATTCGCAAAACAGATTTTGCGCAACTCGACGAAGGCTTTAGCCTTCGACTAACAGCAGCAACGAAATAGAAACATTGATTCGCAAAACGGATTTTGCATGCAACTCGACGAAGGCTTTAGCCTTCGACTAACAAAAAAATTAAGATCTATGCTCACATCGCTTCTCATCGGAATAACCGGAATGATTTTCCTGGCCACAGCCTGGCTACTCATCCAATCCTGGTGGGGTAAAACCTTTGCAGAGCATCTGTCGGATGAAGATGTGCTGGCAGGCAGAACCAAATGCGCGAATTGTGGCTGCACCACTATTTGTAAAAACACCAAGGAACCAGCTTCTATTTAAAAAATACAAAAAATTCAATCATAGCTATGGCACATTTATCAGACTATAATACCAACCAACAGTACCAGGCCATCGTTAAAAAAACGGAACGCCTCACGCCTGCCAATACAGAAGAAGTGCGCGAAATTATTCTGGAAGTACAGGATAGTGACTTTGCCTGCCAGATTGATCAAAGCTTTGGTGTGCTTGTCAACACTAATAATGAGTTTGGAAAAACCATTCACCATCGCCTCTATAGCGTAGCAGATCTCCCGGGAAAAGAAAACGGACATCCGCAAATTACTATGTTGGTGAAGCGCTGCTCTTATGTTGATGACTTCAGTGGAGAACTTTATCATGGCATTGCTTCCAACTATCTGTGCGATCGGAGAATCGGCGACCAGATCTCTATCACCGGGCCTTTTGACTTGCCTTTCAGTGTGCCGGAAGATAAAACAGCTAATCTTATCTTGATTGGTATGGGTACCGGCATCGCTCCTTTCCGGGCTTTTGTAAAGCACATTTACAATAACGTCAAAGACTGGCAGGGGAAAATTCGCTTGTTCTACGGAGCACGGAGCGGCCTGGAATTACTGTATTTAAATGATAAAGACGGAGATTTAACCAACTACTATGATGAAAATACCTTTGAGGCTTTTCATGCCTTAAGTCCTCGCCCCCACTGGTCTGATCCGATTGCACTTGATAAGGCTATTGAAGAGCGCGCAGCCGAAATACTCGAAATGTTATCGTTTTCAAATACCCATATTTTCGTAGCAGGCTATGAGAAAATCCGGGAGATGCTGGAAAAAGCGTTCTCCAATATTCTGGGTTCCAAAGAAAAATGGGCTACACGCAAAGCAGAACTCGTAGCCGGAAATAAATGGGCAGAAGTTATATATTAATTTCGGGAAACGGAGAACGGGAAACGGAGAACGGAGAACGGGTTTTTAAAACTTGTCAAAGAACTAAGTTTGTTAATCGTTAAACGCAAAAAATATTGGTGATGACGATCCTTACTGCATTGGCTACATTGGGAGGATTAACCTTTTTACTTGCCGCCATGCTTATTATTGCAAATCGTAAACTTTACGTTTACGAAGATCCGCGTATTGACAAGGTGGAAGAAATGCTTCCCCATGCCAACTGTGGTGCCTGTGGTTTCCCGGGATGTCGGCCATTTGCGGAAGCATTGGTTGCCGGAGAAGCTTTGCCGGGCAAATGTACGGTTAGCACAGAAGAGGGGCGGCAGTCGATAGCAGAATACCTAGGCGTTGCCCTCGGGGCGGAGGAAAAACAAGTAGCTCGCCTGGCCTGCGCTGGCGGGACCAATGTAGCGTTGAATAAAGCCAGTTACAAAGGCATTCAGTCGTGCCAGGCAGCAGCACTGGTTTCGGGAGGAGGAAAAGCTTGCTTCTGGGGCTGCCTTGGTTATGGGGATTGCGAAATTGTTTGCGATTTTGATGCTATTACGATGGATGCGTTTTCGCTCCCGGTAGTCGATGCGGAGAAATGCACCGCTTGTGGAGATTGTGTTGAAGTATGCCCAAAGGATTTATTTTCACTACAGCCTGTAAGTCATCAGCTATGGGTAGCCTGTAAAAATTTGGAAAAAGGAGATGAAATCCTGGAAGCTTGCCAGGTGGGTTGTACAGCTTGTGGTAAATGCGCAATGGATGCTCCGGGAGCGTTGATCCAGATGGTGAATAATCTTCCGGTGGTTGATTATAGCCGAAATCATAAAATTAAAGACCCCATAGAGCGCTGCCCTACGGGCGCTATTGTGTGGCTGGATGAAGAGCTGGGCGTTGTGAAGGGTAGAGAGAGCCGGAAGATTGTAAGGAAGGGGGAGAGAGGGTTTGGAGCGAGTTAGGAGTTTTTTGCCCCCCTTTCCTTGACATCTTTTATGATAAAAAAACCAACAAGCTATTACCTTACAATCGTTACGGTACCATTTTTAAAAAAACGTTTTACTTCCTCCCCTTCCAATGCTGAATATTGAATGATATAAACATATACTCCTGTAGGCATTTCCTTTCCCCTAAATGTCCCATCCCAAGGCTCTTGAATATTTTCAGTTTGAAAGAGCAAACTCCCCCAACGGTCAAAAACACTTAATTCAAAGCCCTCTATGGGGCAGGGAGGAATGATTTCGAAAAGATCGTTACGCCCATCATCATTCGGAGAGAATATATTAGGAACATCAATATTGCAGCGAATGCATTCCTTAATTTCCACTGATTGAGTTACGCTTTCACAAATATTGTTTACAGTTACCCTGTAAATCTCCGGATTATTGGCTTCAATCATAGAATTTTCCGATCCATCCTGCCATCGGTAAGTTACCGGCCCTTCAGAATAGGCATCTAAAATCACGGCATCTTCACATAAACTACGATCTGCCCCAAGGTCAAATTCAATTTTAGGGATGACCTCTGCATAGGAAGAACTTTCTATTATCCCACATGAATGTTGAATCGTTACAGCGTAAAGGCCTGTTTCACTAATCGTAAGTGTAGGCGAAGTAGAACCGTCCTGCCATAAATAACTCCCCCCATCCACAGTAACATCATAAGTATAACTTTGACCATTGCACAAAACCAAGTCTTGTTCCAGAGAAATATTAGGCAAATCCACAAAATCTACATAGGTTTCCAATTCTTTATCAAAACAGCTATTGGACAATGAAACCGTATAATTTCCATCAGTGAAAACGGAAACTTCCGTCCCTGTACTACCATCAAACCATTCAATATCAACTCCCGGCTCGGTAATGGATAATACCAATGCCTCTCCCTCGCAGCCAATTTGTTCTGCCGGAAAAGCTGAGACAATCATAGGGATCATTTGAAGCTCAACTTCATCGGCAACAGCGCCACAGTCATTCGTAACCGTTACAGCATAAACGCCCCCTTGATTCGCAATAAATTCCGGGCCTGTAGAACCATCTTGCCAGAGGAAAGTAGAATTGGGGTAGGAAGCATCCAGCGTTACGCTTGTTCCTTCGCAAAAAGTATCATCTCCCCCTAAGTCTACCTGAGGAGGATCGACAAAATTCACTTGGAAGGTAAAGAAATCGGAAGCAGTGGAGTTGTCGCAGTTGTCCACCAAATCGGTTTGACCATCGGAAATGATATTCAGCGTATAAGTCCCATTTTGCATCAGAGATTGAGCCGGATTAAGTGTAAACAAATCATCATAATCTCCTCCATTGCTGCAATTAGGAGCAACTACAGAACTAATGGGAATCGCATTATTGTCCGGACCAATCAATTCAAAATTGGAGACATCTACAGAAGCACACTGAATATTCTCCGAAAAAGCTACCTGAATACTCTGATCTGTACAACTCGATGGAAAATCAACAAACGTTACATCAGGGCTTTGCGTGTCAAAGATATCTACTTCTGATATTCCGAAATCAATAGTGTAACCATTCGTAGACTGGCTCCAATTGGAAACCATTAATACGTACGTATTTCCCTCTTGTACGGGGATGAGCGCATTCATTGGAGAACAACCGAAGAAAGTACTCGGAGGGCAATTGTTACACCCCCCACCCTGATTACTGTAGGAGGTTGCTCCTGTTGCGCCCGTAGGCCCGGTGCAGGAAATATCCCCGGCAGCATTGCAGCTGACCAGTAAACTCTGATCATCATAAATATCGCTGCAATCGGCGTTGGTGATATTGAATAAGCCCCAATCATAATCGTCAAAAGCGTTATTGGGAGTTAATAGAAATCCAAAGTTTCCAGATTCACTCACGGTGAAGGTATACCAAATAGAATAAATTTCTCCACCTCCCAAACAAGATTCACTGGCATTGACTTCATTGGGGTAATTTCCATCTCCCGGCGGCACAAAACTTTCCGAGTAAGTTGTCTGGCAAATAGGAATTGCTCCCAGGCAATCCTGCGTTGTGGGGGTTTGACTGAATACATTGACCGTCCATAGGCAGGTAAAAATGAGTAAAAATCTTTTTGTAGTCATCGTTGGTTAATTTTTTTCGTAAAATACTTCATTCACTTATTAGTGCTTAAAAAAAGAAAAAGTGATCAGTTTCAGGATAAAAATTTTTATTTTTAGAGGCCACGTTCAATAAACATGAGTCATCCCGAAAATTCGGGATGACTCATATCTCCAAAACATCCACAAAATGTTGTTAATCAGCAATATATCTACTTTTTCTTGATAAAAAAGTAGCAAAAAATCAAGGCTGTATTCAATTCTTAACGC
>CAZHZT010000061.1:0-33277 GCA_964537285.1 uncultured Saprospiraceae bacterium
TGACAACTATTCCCCCCGGCACTGAAGTGCCGGGCTATAAAGAGTTTAAGTTGACTACATTGATGCTAGCATTACTCAGAAGAAATTAGGCCTGCCTTTTGTTCTTTAAATATTTACCAAATGAAATCATCTAGAACCACAATTTGCCAAATAACAAAAAAATAAAAAAATATCAGTATGGTGCAACTTTTTTAATTTATTTAGGTCTTTGATATATAATCGTTAGTCTGAAAAAGGTAGAAATTTGAAGAAATTAAGCTAACTTTAAGTGACTTTCATTCATTCTCATTAGATTACTAATAAGTTAAGTTAGAACTATGAAAAAGGCCAAACACCCTGCTGTTCTTCTTATTGTACTGGCTACTTTAAGCCTTGCTTCCTATATCTACTTAAATTCCCAGGAAGTAGAGACTCAGGTAGAAAACAGAACTATGCAAGTAGAAGAAATGGATAAGGAAGATATTGAAAAAAGTAAAAAGTTTATTATTCCTGATGTGGAATTGATCAAGCGCGTCATCCAAAACGGAAAACGACTTCTTCCTGCTTCTTAAACATACTTTTCAGCGTTTTCGCCCGCTTTTTTCCAATACCTCATCAAACCAGCAACACTCATCCAGGAAGGATTCGCATACTCATACTTTGCAAGCAAATCCGCATCAACACCCTTTTCTTCTAGTCTGTTCTTAATATGCGCTTCAAACTCCGCAACGGTTTCAGCCGGAGTTTTTCCTTTCTCCCAATGGGGTTTTATCCAATTGGCCCAATGATGTAATTCATCATACAACTCCGTTAAAGTTTGCTCTATTTTATCTACTTTCCCAAAATGAGTAAGGTATAGACTGTTTACTTCTAGCTTTCGAATTAAATCCAATGAATTCCTCCATTCCTTCAAGTTTATATCCGGAGGTGGACAAGGAGGAACAACAGGGCCTTGATTTATTTGCACACCTGCCACATCTCCAGTGAAAAGTTGATCTCCTAATTTCCAGGCGATATGGTGTACAGCATGTCCGGGAGTGTGAAAAGCCTTCATAACGATAGAACCAACCTCAATGCTTTGCTCGTGTTCAATAGCAATTAATTTTTCTCCGGGAATAGGTTTAAGTGTTCCCCATAATTGTTCCATTTTATCTTCATAGATCTGCTTTGCCGATTGTAATAACCGACTCGGATCTTGCAAGTGTTTCAATCCTCTTGGGTGCACATAAATTTTGGCTCCATACTCTGCAAATACCCAGACCGCCCCGGCATGATCGAGATGAATATGAGTTAAAAAAACATGCTTAATATCTGAAAGTGAATACCCCCGTTCTTTTATTCCTTTTTCCAGGTAAGGCAAAGTAGAGTGTGGTCCAGTCTCTACAATGATTGGCCCTTCATCAGTTTCAACTAAAAAGGAAGCAATCGTTCGTTCATTGCCCTGGAAATGTAGATCAATAATGTGGATCATAATTATTTTAGTTCTTTGACATAAGTAGTTCTCGCTTACGCCGCTTCGCGGCGATATTTTCTTTCGGCCTCCCTCTCAAAAGAATTTCCCGCCGTAGGCGCGTTTATTTTCAATCAAATGTTTCAGTTTCAAAATAGCGACCATAGAAAGAGAGTCCGTGATTTCACCTTTCATCACCATTTCCCAGGCTTCCAGAAAAGGAACTTTTCGAACTTCAAGCTTTTCAGTGTCCTCCGGCTCAGCTTCCCCAAATTCCAAACCTGTAGCAACATAGGCTACTCCGGCTTCATCCGTAACTGAATTGGATACATGCAAATCTAATATTTGCTGCCAGTTATTTGCAATCAAGCCCGTCTCTTCTTTTAGTTCTCTTTTGGCAGCCTCCAAAGGGGATTCACCTTTCGGGCAGCCTCCCTCTGGTATCTCCCAGCTATACTGTTCCAACGTATACCGGTACTGACCGACCAGCCAGGTATTCATTTCCTCATCTAATGGGATAACCCCTACAGCCAGGTTTTTAAAATGTACCACCCCATAAATCCCCGAATTGCCGGAAGGATTAATTACCTCCCGATGGCTTAATTGTATCCAGGGATTGTCGTAAATGGTTTTGTTCGTGAGTGTTTTCCAAGGATTTTCCATTAATGAATTATACTTTTTACTGAAATTCAAGCAATTGTTGCATAAACAACACTAAAAGAGCTGGTTTTAGCAGAATTGTAAAAATGAAGCCTGTAATAGCACCAAAAAAGTGAGCATCGTGCCCAATATTATCGTTGATGTTTTTGCTTGCATAAGATGAGTAGACCAAATACAGAACAGCAAAAACTATAGCAGGCATAGGAATGATAAAGAAGAGTAATAATTGATGCCAAGGGTAAAATAATACAAATGCAAAAGTGATCCCTGAAACTCCTCCCGAAGCTCCTACAGCAGAATAACCTGAATAATCCCGGTGCTTGAAAAAAGAAGGTAAATCTGCGGCAACAATACAGACTAAATACAGCAAAATGAAGTAAATCCGCCCAAAAACATTTCCAAACTCATATAGAAAACGGGATTCTACAACTTCTCCAAAAATGTAAAAAACATACATATTGATCAGTAAGTGTGTCCAATCTACATGGACAAAACCAGAGGTCAAAAAGCGATGGTATTCACCATAGCGCGCTACACTGTACGGATGATGCTTTAACCTTGAATACAGTTCCCGATTCTCAAAAGCTCTGTATGAAACAATACATGTTAAGATGACTAACAAAAGCGTTATTGACATAAAGTAATAATTTTAGTTCTTATGTATGAGGCTCGGCAATTCTCATTTTGGATTTCCAAAACCAAATTTACGCCACTTCGCAGCGATAGTTTCTTTTGAGGAAGGCCGAAAGGAGTTTCGCTTAATTATATGGTTCAATATTTGTTCTATTTCCTAAAGAAAGCCAATTTACCCCATAACAGCAACGGGGCAAGCCTAATAATTTAAGTTCTTTGACATAAATTGTGAAAGAACGATAATTTATTCATTATGATAGGGTTCATTACGTAATATAGTCATTGCTCTGTAAAGTTGTTCAACAAAAAAGAGGCGAATCATTTGATGGGAAAAGGTCATTGCAGAGAACGAAAGGAGTTCATTAGACGCCTCATAAACCGAATCGGAAAAACCAAATGCCCCTCCTATAATGAAAACGACTTTTTTTGTGTTGATAAAGGTTCTTTTTTCAATAAACTCTGCCAGCTGAACAGATGTTTTGGAACGGCCTTTTTCATCTAGTAATACAACATAATTTCCGGGCTGAATGGATTGAAGAATTTTTTTTCCTTCAGCCTCTTTTATCTGGGTGGGAGACCAGTTTTTTTTATTTTTTATTTCCGGAAGTTCTTTTATTTCAAAAGATATATAGTGCGATAAGCGTTTAAGATACTTTTGGATACCTTCAATTAAATATTTTTCTGAGGTTTTTCCAACGCATAAAAGTTCAATCTTCATTCTACTAATTTTTTGCGTTCTTTCACAATTTATGTCAAAGAACTAATTTTCGTAACCTGTACATCAAACATTTTGTCACCACTACCATCTAGCGAACGGCCAGTAGCCAAAAGTTTAAAAAGCTGAAGAGAATCTAATACTCTGCAACCTAAGTAAGATATAAAAGATTATGAAAAAAGTTAGCATTGTACGGCATGCAAAATCCAGTTGGAAAGATGCTTCATTGATGGACCGGGATCGCCCTCTAAATAAAAGAGGACTCCGAGACGCGCCTTTCATGGCAAAATTAACGAAAGCCAAGAATTTAAACCCGGATCTTTTGATTTCAAGTAATGCCAAAAGAGCACTTACTACAGCCTTTTACTTTGCCGATGAATTTGAGATCCCCCGGAGCCATATTCACATCTCTCCCGAAATTTATGAAGCTTATCCGGAGGATATTCTTCGCATCATCCAATCTCTTGATCTAAATATCAATGAGGTCTTTATCTTTGGCCATAATCCCACATTTACTGAATTTGCGAATCGCTTTTCAGATCATTACATTTCAAATGTACCAACCTGTGGCGTAGTCAGCATATCTGCAAAAGTGGATTCCTGGAATGCTTTTTCTGCAGAAACCGCTTCTGTGGATGCATTTTATTACCCAAAACAATTTTTACAATGACTTTATTAAAGAATTGGTACATTAGTAAGGGAAGGAGTCTGATTAGATTTATTAGCCTGCTCAGTTCTTCTCTTATTCTTTTTTCCCTTTCTTCCTGTCAATCATCAAGCTCCTCTTTTAAGCTTGAGGAGACCTCCGTCAGCTTAGAAGCTTTACTAGATGTACATCTGGCAGAAGCAGCTCTTAAACAAGCACGCGATAATGAGCGCGACAGCTTGAGAGTGCTTTACTACCAGAGAATTGAAGCACTTCACGGGGTGAAAACCGATGATTTGGATGAGGTATTTAGGAAACTAAAACAGGACCCCAAAGCTGTTGAGAAGATCTACGAAAAACTTTTAGAGGAACTCAATAAAAAAGATGTTAAAAATTAGACCTTGTGCTGAAAAATTTCAGAATAAAATCATTTAAACTCTATAAAATGCGGGCGAATTATATTCCGTGTTAGGAAAAGTAAAGGTGAACTACTCTTCAAGATGTAATATAATTCAAGATAAAATTGGTCAACTTCAGCAAACTGTCCAAAATAAATTCATTTTCCAGAAAGGACCAACACGTACTTTAATCCTAAAGTGTGATATTTCTTTCGGAAAAAAATTTATCTTTGTGTAAACTCAAGTTTAAGTTTCCCTCAAAATATGGAAAAGGAAAACGTTACAATATTAATTGTAGATGACGAAGATGATATTCTGGAGTTCGTCTCTTACAATCTCAAGAAGGAAGGGTACAAGGTTCTGACTGCTAATGATGGAAATAAAGCGCTGGAATTGGCAACGCAAGAAAAACCGAACTTGATAATTCTTGATATCATGATGCCTCAGATCGATGGGGTAGAGGTTTGCCGAGTGCTTCGCTCTAATCCGGAATTTGATAATACGCTTATTACTTTTCTGACTGCCCGGAACGAGGATTATTCCCAGATAGCGGCACTAGATGTCGGGGGTGATGATTACATTACCAAACCTATCCGGCCCAGGGTATTAGTAAGTCGAATAAATGCCCTTTTAAGAAGATCCGGCCGCGCGAACGGGAGCGAGGATGATTCCAATATTGTATTAGTCGGCAACCTGCTCATTGACAAGGACAAGGTCTCCGTTGAAAAAGAAGGAGAAACCATTGACCTTGCCAAAAAGGAATTCGAACTCCTGAGCCTGCTTGTCTCTAAACCAGGTAAAGTCTTCTCCCGGGAAGAGATTTTTAATAAAATATGGGGTACCGATGTCATTGTTGGAAACCGGACCATTGATGTACATATTCGAAAATTAAGAGAAAAACTTGGAGATTCTTACATAAAAACCGTTAAAGGCATAGGTTATAAGTTTGAATTCTAGCTATGCGAAAAAATGTAACCCCTCAACAGCTTGCTATTACCTCGACCGCTGTGATTACCATTTGCTTGTTGGTGATGCTTTCAGTTGCCCATTTCCTTCAATTTCTAAATATAAAAACCAATGCCTTACTGGCAATAGGGCTTCTCACCGGGCTCATATCCTACGGAGTGATCACTTTTACACTAAAAAATTACATCTACAGGAAAATAAAACTGATTTATAAGAATATCCATAAGCTTAAGTTGGAGTCGAAATACAAAGTATCTGAGATTGATGTTAATTCAGATATTATCGGCGAAGTAGAAAAAGAAGTATCTGAATGGACTAATTCCCAACGAAAAGAAATTAATCAACTCAAGGCGCTTGAAGAGTACCGCAAGAATTTTTTAGGTGATATTTCACATGAACTGAAAACGCCCATTTTCAATATTCAGGGATATGTTTTCTCGCTATTGGAGGGAGGAATCCAGGACTCCAATGTAAATACCTCTTTTCTTCGCAAAGCAGCTCAAAATTTAGAGAGGCTACATACCATTGTTGAAGACCTTGACGCTATCTCAAGACTTGAGTCCGGGGAATGGGTACTCGAACTCCAGGAGTTTGACATCAAAGATTTGGCGGCCGAAGTTATGGATGAGTTAGAAATGAAGGCTAAAGAAAAAAATATCAACTTAAAATTTAAAGACGGAGCGGATACACCTTTCATTGTTAAGGCGGACAGAGAGAATATTCGGCAAGTTTTGGTCAATCTGGTTATTAACTCTATCAAATATGGCAAAAAAGGAGGAGGTACTACAAAGGTCTCCTTCTATGATATGGATAATTTCGTTTTAGTTGAAATAGCTGATAATGGCATTGGCATAGCAAAAGATGATTTGAAAAGAATTTTTGACCGCTTTTACAGAGTAGAAAAGAGTAGATCCCGCACTCAGGGAGGCTCTGGGCTGGGGCTTTCCATCGTTAAGCATATCATCGATGCGCATAAACAAACCATTAATGTTCGGAGTACTTTAGGGTATGGCTCTACGTTTGGCTTTACTCTGGAGAAGATAAGGTAGGTTTGGTATATAAAGAGAGGTTGATATTTTTGTTTTTTCTGAGAAAAAATAAAAATATCAACCTCTCTTTGTTTTGTTTACATATTAGGTTTTTCTTCTAAAGGTACCTGCTCCGAAATTCCTTGCTTCAGCGTGTCTTTTTCTTCAATAGTTTTCTCGAATTGGACTTCTTCCAGTAATTTATGCAAAGAATCCTTTTGCAAGAAATACTTAGGCAATTCTGCCTCATTCATAGGCTCAGGAGGAGGAAGGTTCTCTCTTAAGTGGTTAACCTGGCGGCCGTGTTTCCAAAAGCGGAAACACACGTGTGGGCCGGTAGCCAAGCCAGTTGACCCGACATACCCAATTACTTGACCTTGCTTCACATGTGCGCCAGGGCTGATTCCCTTTGCAAATTTGGACATGTGAAGGTATTGCGTTTGATACGTATCATCGTGTTTGATCTTAACGTAATTCCCGTTCCCCCTGGAATAGGAAGCCTTCGTTACCCGGCCGTCAGCGACAGCTAAAATGGGGGTTCCTCTTGGAGCAGCGTAATCTGTGCCCAAATGTGGGCGTACGCGTTTGAGTATCGGATGGAATCTACGAGGATTGAAGCGAGAAGAAATTCTTGAATACTTCACAGGGGATTTTAAGAAGGCTTTTTTCATTGGTCTGCCTTCAGCATCGAAGAAACCCTCATAATTTTCGCTCTTATAGAAATAGGCGTAATAATCATTTCCACTATTGTGAAAAAAAGCGGCTTTGATATTGCCTACATCTACGGCTTCCCCATCAATATATTGCTCTTCAAAAACCAACTTAAAGCGATCATTTTGCTGGATGTGGTGGAAGTCTATACTCCAGGCAAATGCATCTTCCATTTTAGCCGCTAACTCATAACTCAGGCCGTTATCAGTCATTGTGTTCCATAAAGAAGAAGTGATAACGCCTGAGGCCTGACGAATTTTGGTTTCAATGGGATATTTGTGCTCCACAACGCGCATAGTATCGCGCATATCGAACAGAATATACCCAAAAACATTAGGTTCGTAAATGAAAAAATCAGGGCTTTGAAGGCTATCTTTCGAAAGAATAAGATACTTTTTACCCGGACGAATATTCCGTACGTCAAATACAGGTTTTGCTTTTTCAACCAGTTTTTCAATGATACCAAATGATACTTTGTGAGGAATAAGAATGTCAGCCAGTGTTTCCTTTGGCTTAATTTCGTTTTCCGTCACCTGGAAAGTATCCAAGGCAAAACCATATCTGTAATTTGGGATTTCTACAGGCAGTTCTCCCAATGCCGCAGGTTCCTTAATTATGAAAGAAGAAATTTTGGCGCCCGTATTTTGATAGGCTAAAAAGCTGAGTACACTTGCCGAGACAATGGCTATCGACCAAAGAAAAAATGAAATACGGCGTTTGTTAGAGGTCCTAAAGGAAGTTCCTTTTTTCATAAACAATAAATAGGTTATATGAAATTAATCAGAATGATTGTCGGATAAGTATTGGGATGATGGTACTGCTTTGATCCAAAGATTTATGGCTAAAATATAACACTGCTTATTAGACTTTATTCAGCACAAATAACCAGTGGCTTTCTATAACAGTTCAGGATGTTGGATGTTGCTGCGCAATAGGAATAATGACAAAGATAATTTTAATTATTCTTCAAAACCTAAATTTTTTTGTTAAAATTATAATTTGAACCCCCAGAATATGAATAATCCATTCACAGCAGTTCTCACTTTGAAAGCTGAGAACTCCTGTGAATGGATTAGATTAGCGCCTCAATACAACATCTACTCGACGTCCGGCTGCGGCAGAATGAGCTTTTGCATCTACTCCTTTGCCTTCGCTTTTGACAATATTGGTGGTTAAAATTCCTTCATCTTTTAAAAAGTTGGCTATTGACAATGCTCTTTTTTCAGAAAGAATCCGGTTGTAGTTACTATCTCCGGAAGTATCCGCATATCCGACAATCTCTACCTCCCATGAAGTATCTTGTTTTAAATATTCAGATAATTCTTTTAAATCGTTGATTACTTTTTCCTTAAGTGCATAGGAATCGACTTCGAAGAAGAACTGAATTCTTCTTTCTTCAGTTGGAGGTTTGGCTTCCGGAGTCATTTGAGAAGAACTTTTTATTGGCTCAAGCGCAATATCAATGGTCTGGATGCCAAGTTTCTTGTCAAAGTAAGAGGATACGATCCTTTCTTTATATCCTTCTGCCAGCGCAATAAAGGAATAGGCTTTTCCCTCCGGAACGCACAAGAAGAACCAGCCTTGCTTATCACTATGAGTTTTCCATTTATTACCGTTTTTGCCAAGAACAGTAATTTCCGCTGCTACCGGAAATTCAGTTTCTTCATCAAATACGTTGCCCTGAAGTGTAATCGTTACGGAAGGCCTGTAAGCAGGTGAAAGAGGCACTTCGTACAAATCTAATCCACCCATTCCTCCCGGGCGAGAAGATGCAAAAAAGGCCTTCTGATTGTCTTCCGTTATATGAAAGCCCAGTTCCCGGCAGGGAGAATTAATTGGGTACCCAAGATTTTCGGCCGGAGTCCATTCATTATCTAAAAAGCGGGTAATATAAATATCTTCCAGGCCTTGTCCGAGGTGGCCGTCGGAAGAAAAGTAAAGCGTTTTACCATCATTGGTTATAAAAGGGCCCTGTTCGTCTCCGGACGTATTTATGTCAGGCCCTAGATTAAGAGGCGTTCCCCATTCACCGGAAGGAGTGAGGTGGCTTATATACAGATCCGCTCCGCCAAAACCTCCTTTGCGATTGCTTGAAAACACCATCGTCTCTCCATTACAGCTTATTGACGGCTGGGAATCCCAATAGGAAGAATTAATTTGATCACTAAGGTGGACAATATCGTCAATCTGGTTTTTATCATTTACTTTGGCTTTGTAGAGGTCACAATCACCGTAGGAATCAGGTCTTTGGCAACCGGCAAAATAAAGGTATTTGCCATTGGTAGAAAATTTAGCCATTCCCTCATTTAAGGGAGTACTCAGGAAGTTACCCAATATTTTTACTTTTGACCAGCTGCTGTCTTTGTTTTCAGAATAGTAAATGTTCTCATTTTCAAAACGGGTACTCCGGGTAAAAACAAGTTTTTGCCCATAAGTAATGACCGCCGGCATATATTCTGCTTGGGGTGAATTGACCGTTTTTCCAAGATTTTTAGGATAGCCATAAATATTGCTGGTATCCATCATTAAGATATAGTCACAATTTTCAATTCTTCTTTCCAATAAAGTATCATACATTGCTTCCAGTACGCGTTCTTTCTTTTTATTGGCGTATTGTTCTTCGGCAGCCTTTTCATATTTAGCATAATAAAAATTAGCAAGATCAGCTTTACTTAGCCGTAAGTAGGCATCTCCGCATTCAAAAAATGCTGCTCTTGACAAATGTTCATCGAGGTCAAAAGACTTTTCATAAGCTGAAACAGCTGCGTTGTATTGTTCTGTTTCCAGATAAACAGTTCCAAGCAAACGATAAGCAATGGCAAATTTCTTTTTAAGCTTGATCGTGTGAAGAAGTTGCTTTTCAGCCTTCAGGTATTCCTGTCTTTTGATTAAAGACTGAGCTATTTGCAACGATTCTTTCGCATTGTTTGTAGGGACAATTTCATTCTGGGAAAAAAGAATGTTTTGATTGAGTAGCGCAATTAATAAGGTAAAGTAAGGTAATGATTTAAGTGTCATAATAATTTGTTCTTAATCGGTTTATGGTGTTTGCGATTCATTTTGAGATTTCCGGGCAATAAAAAATAATTCATTGCCTGATCTTGGTCCTATAGAATGCGGCGAAATGTCCATTTTTTTCACTTCAAACTTCCTGGAAAAGAGTGCTAAATAATCTTCCTTCCGGCCACCAAAAGGAGGTCCTTTTCTGTCGAATACTATGTTGAACAATAAGCCTGCCATTATGCCCCCTTCGATAAGTAGTTCGAAGCACTTATTTACATACCTTTCTCTATCTGAAGGATATATTGCACAGAAAAAAGTTTGCTCAAGTATGAGGTCAAAATGTCCTTCCAATATAAAAAAATCCTGACAAAGTAAGTGCTGATCCGGAAAGGATGGCGCATTTTCCTTTATTGCATCAAGAGACGACCGGGCCCAATCGCAAACAAAAACATTCGTAAAGCCATTTTCGTGAAGATAAACGGCCTCATGCCCGTAGCCGGCTCCGGGAATTAGTATTCTCAGATCCTTGTCTGTTAATTCATCGACAAACCTTTGTAGGGGAGGGGAGATATAACCAATGTCCCAAGGCGTATCTTCTTGCCTATATCTTCCTTCCCAATAATCGGCTCCTAAGTATTTTTGTTCTTCCATACAAATACGGTCAACGGTTAACGGGGAACGGTTAACGAACCTTTAAATTGAGGCCTTTGGCCTCAATTGGGTGTCTTTCCCCGTTAACCGTTAACCGTTAACCGTTGACATTTTCACCTAAAAGATCGGCGTCATCCAATGTTTCAGATGATGTTTGAAATTTAACTTCTATAGTGTATTGGCTATCGAAAGTGCTGATAACGGGGCTAAAGAAAGTTTTCATCAGGTCTTCTGCTTGCCTTTTAGCTTTTTCCATAACATTATTTTCCAGCGCTTCTCTGCGGAATTCGGCTCTGAGCAGGTTAAAGTTTTTATTTAGATCTGTATTGGTTACTTCTCTTAACCACCCGATATCGAGCTTGTCTAATTTGGGATATACTTCATGAGAAAGGATTTCTGGTTCCGGGAGAGTGATGGTCACTGCCTTATTCCGGCTGTTCAGGCTAACATTGAAGTAAGAAGATAGCCTGAATCCGACCTTTAAGATACTTATAGCGGATATTTCAACATCAGTAGTCGATACAGAATAGCCAAAGACTTTTGTCTGCATTTGGCGGGTAAGTCCTTTTTTATCGCGTAGTTCGTAAGTAGCGAGTTCTGCAATTACTTCCTCAATTTTTTCTTCCAGAACCCCTTTAGAGGCTTCAAAATCATCAATGGCTGCCCGATCCCTCAATCGGTCAATCATCGGCTTCAAGGCCTCAGTTAAAGCAATCCCGCAGGGAGTAGCGACTCTGTTTCCTTTTACTTGTATCGCACCATCAAGGTCTTTCATCAATGTCATAATCACGTGATTTACCAGAAAGCAGGTATATTTCGAGCCTACTTCGTATAGCACATCTACGGCACTCTTGGATTGATTGTTATACCAGGTTTCATAGAGGTTAGAGGATGAATCTCTGAGGGAGATAAAATCCTCGTAATACAGATTCAGTAAATAGCCATGATGTTTTTCGTAAATGAGTTCAATTTGAGATTTTAGGCTATCCGCGAGATCCATGCGATTGGCAACATGGTACAATAAACCAATATTGAAGTTATAGATAAGGTCGCTGAAAGCTTTTTTATTTCTTTCAGGATTAATGAGAATCTTCAATATAGTCTCCGGGTCGGAATCGAATTCAAAGTCCGAAGGAATATAGTTAATATTCATCTCCGTCGGAATAGTCGTATAGTCGCCTTTATCTCTGATAAAGGATTTATAGATAATTAAGCCGGCAAGTGCTATAATTACAAGGTAAAGAAGGATTCTACCAGCTTTTATTCCACTTTCTTTAATTGAACTTATACTCATATTTGTATTATTTTAGCTTTTGGCAGTTGGCGATTAGCTTTTGGATAAAATGGCAAATAATTAATATTGCCAGATAACAAATATCGGAACGACAGTTGGAAAGTTGAAATAAATTTCGTTAATATTAAGAAAACTTTATGCTTAACAATAAAAGCCTAAACTTTGGTGGAAAGCTGATTGCCCTCAATCAGGTACTGGTAATGGGAATCGTTAACGTAACTCCAGATTCATTTTACGATGGTGGTGAGATAAAAAATGATAATGACTTGTTAATAAGGGTGGGAAAAATGCTAGAAGAGGGGGCAGATCTCGTTGATATAGGTGGAATGTCTTCCCGGCCAGGAGCATCTATAATTGAGCTTGAAGAGGAATTAAAGAGAGTCCTGCCTGCTGTAAAAACAATTATAAAGGCTTTTCCGAATGCTCTTATTTCTGTGGACACCATTCGCTCAGAGGTGGCACGCCAAAGCATATCAGAGGGTGCATCTTTAGTCAATGATATCTCAGCAGGCAGATTTGACCCCGATATGTACAAAATAGTTGGTCAATTAGGTGTGCCTTACGTACTTATGCACATGAAAGGAAAGCCAAAAACGATGCAGAAATCGCCGGAATACGACAATGTAGTTTTAGAAGTACTTGATTTTTTTATTCAAGAGATCAATAAGCTCAAAAAATCAGGAGTGAAAGATATTATTTTGGATGTCGGCTTTGGTTTTGGAAAAGCAATACACCACAATTATCAGTTGTTAAAAAATCTATCTGTTTTTGAAATGTTGGAAAAACCCATGCTCGCGGGCTTATCAAGAAAATCAATGATCGGCAGAGTGCTGGAGATTCCTCCTGATGAAGGCCTGAACGGGACTACTGCATTGAATATGTTGGCCTTAATGCAAGGAGCTAATATACTGCGCGTACATGATGTAAAAGAAGCAAAACAAACCATTAAATTATGGGAAACCTACCAGTCGGCTTAAAATGGAAAGAAAAGACTTTGCATTAACGGAAAATGTACTCAAAAAAACGACGCTGAAGTTTTTGCGTCGGTACTATAAGTTTCGCAACAGAGCCGATGAAAAGCCCTTAGAAGCAAAAACAGATGTTGCCTCAGAAGACGGCATCATCGCGGATGGATTTATGAGAATTCCATTGCCTGATGAGAAAGAGGATTTTATTGTGACTTTTGAAGCAACTTCCTACGATAAAATAGGGGAGATCAGGTTTAGGATATTGTATAGCCGACTAATTTGGGATACGCTCGCCGTATCTTCCATTATCGTTTTGATGCTTATTGCGGGCTTAATGGAGTTTGGCTGGAAACCACTGTTCGATTTTCCCCAGGGTGTCTTTTTTGTTGGGGTGTGGACAATAATTTTTGGGATCTGGGAGATATTTCGTCGTTTTTTTTCGAAAATGCCCCGTTACCGATACATATACGCTGTAGAGCAGTTTAAAAAATATTTTGCTAATGAACAATGGATTGCAGTAGGGGAGGATGCTGTAGAATTACTCCTGCCTGAAGAATTAAAGGAATTAAAAAATCAATGCATCTACAATGGCCTTGGCCTATTATTAGTAGACGATGATCTAAAAATAAATCCACTGACAACTCCTTCAAGGGAGGTGGTTATAAAAAAGAAACGAAAGCGCAGAACTTTTCAATCTATTACTTCTATTAAGCTCAATATGAGTTTAAAAGGCCAATTGGGAAAATTTTCTAAAAGGTTTCTCAAAAAAAGAAAAAATAAAAAAGGAAAGCCCAAAGCAAACTACCTAAGATTCAGGCAAAGGCTTTTCATAAACCAGTTTGTCACCTTCTTTGCTGCTACTTCTTTTAGTGCTTTCCTTTTATACAAAGATTATTCAGAACCACCTGTAATCTATAAAGATGAGGATAGCTATGAATCCGTACTCCTTAATAAAGCATTAGAAAAATTCCCTGAAGAAACACACTATTTCATTGATACACCTCAAATTGAACCCATAAAGAAAAAAGAAAGGCCGTACCTGAATGTGGATGAAGGAGGGATGCAAAAAAGGAATGATCCTATTATTCCTTATCAGGATCCTAAAGTAAAAGTATTTTTCATATTAGACGATCACAACCCCATTGAATACGATTGTAGTCGCCTCAAGAACATTGGATTAGGAAGATACTTTTTAAGAGTGGCTCGTTTCAAAACTCAAAAAGAAGCTAAAGACTTGGTAGAAACCCTCGCAGATATTAGTATATACGGCGGGTTCTTCTGGGAGGGATGCTTAAATGACAGTGGGCGAAGCTTTTCTGTTTTGATCGGAAGCTTTTATGATGACTGGAATTCAGCAAAAGCCGCCAAGATGGAATATCAGACGGTTTTTAAACCGGAAAGATATGGTATAAAGAGCTTGGATATTGTACGTATTTACTAGCAATATTACTTCTTTGACAAATTGTGGAAAATGGAACTACAATATCACAGCGATTCTCGTTTTGGAAATCCAAAACCAAATTATGCCGCTTCGCGGCGATATTTTCTTTTGAGGGAGGCCCAAAGGGCTATTTTGCGAAGTAAAATAGCCCTTTGGGCCTCCCTCAAAAAGGAATTTCGCGCCGTAGGCGCGTCTATTTTTCAAAGCGAGATCGCTGGCCTGATTACAGTAACAAGCGGTTTTTTATTGTAAGCGACCGGAACCACCTATTTCTCGCGATAAAAAACGGCTGGAGGAGCACAAATGATCTTGCAGTTCATAACTTAGGTTACTCTATATTTGTTAAATTTGCAGGAATTTATTAGATTGAACGTTAATGAAGACGGATTAAAACATTTTAAATGGCAGATAAACAACGCATTATTCCGGTTAATATTGAAGAGGAAATGAAATCAGCCTACATCGATTACTCTATGTCGGTAATCGTATCGAGGGCTTTACCGGAGGTAAGAGACGGCCTGAAACCCGTTCATCGCCGTGTTCTTTATGGAATGCATGAACTTGGTTTAACTTTTAACAAAGCGCACAAAAAATCAGCACGTATTGTAGGGGAGGTTCTTGGAAAATACCATCCTCACGGAGATGCCTCCGTTTACGATACGATGGTAAGAATGGCCCAGCACTGGTCAATGCGCTATCCATTAGTGGATGGCCAGGGGAACTTTGGTTCGATGGATGGCGATAGCCCTGCGGCTATGCGTTATACGGAGGCCCGGCTACAAAAAATCAGCGATGAATTGCTGGCAGATATCAATAAAGACACCGTAGATTTTGCTCCAAATTTCGATGATTCGCTTGAGGAACCTACCGTTTTACCAGCAAAACTACCTAATCTTTTAATAAATGGCGCATCCGGGATCGCAGTTGGTATGGCTACCAATATGCTCCCCCATAACTTATCGGAAGTGATTGATGGCGTCATCGCAACTATTGATAATCCTGAAATTACCATAGACGAATTAGCGGCCAATTACATCAAAGCTCCGGATTTTCCAACCGGTGGCATCATTTATGGCTATCAAGGGGTTAAAGAAGCTTTTGAAACAGGCAGGGGTAGGGTAGTCGTTAGAGGCCGTGCCAAGATCGAAACAATTGCCAACGGCAGGGAAAGAATAATCATTTCTGAAATTCCCTTCCAGGTGAATAAAGCCGGGATGATTGTTAAGATCGCTGACCTTGTCAATAATAAACGAATCGAAGGAATTTCTGATATAAGAGACGAATCCGACCGAAATGGCCTTCGCATTGTAGTAGAGATTAAGAGGGATGCAATGGCAAATGTAGTATTGAGTAAGCTTTACAAATACTCACCTCTACAAACCTCCTACGGGGTAAATAATGTTGCCTTGGTCAATGGTCGCCCCAGAACTCTGAACCTGAAGCAGTTAATCGAATATTTCATTTTATTCCGGCTGGATGTTATCGTTCGCAGAACGCAGTATGACTTAAGGAAAGCGGAAGAGCGCGCTCATATACTGGAAGGATTACTCATAGCACTTGATCATCTGGATGAAGTGATTAGTTTAATTCGCTCCTCCAATACTGTTGAGGATGCCCGCAATGGTTTGATGGAGCGTTTCGAACTCAGTGAACGCCAGGCAAGAGCCATTTTGGAAATGCGCCTTCAAAAATTAACTGGCCTGGAGCGGGAAAAAGTGAAGGAGGAGTATGATGAGTTACTAAAAACAATAGCTCATTTGAAAGCCATTCTTGAGAGTGAAGAAATGCAAAGAGGCATCATTAAGGATGAACTGAATGAGATCAAGGAAAAGTACGGAGATGAAAGAAGAACTGATATCAGCTATGCTGATGGAGAGATTAGTGTTGAAGATATGATCCCTAATGAAAAAGTGGTAATTACCATTTCACATCTGGGATATATGAAGCGTACCAAGATTGTTGAATACAGAACCCAGGGTAGGGGAGGCCGGGGAGCGATGGGAAGTAAAACCCGGGACACGGATTTTGTAGAGCACTTATTTGTTGCCAGTACTCATAATTATTTACTCCTTTTTACAGAACTGGGGCGCTGTTACTGGTTGAGGGTATATGAGATTCCTGAAGCATCCAAAAATGCGACAGGCAGAGCCATTCAAAATATCCTCCAATTGCCAAAGGAAGATAAGATAAAGGCATATATTAAGGTGAAAGACTTAACCGATATGGATTTTCTGGACAATCATTTTATCGTTTTTAGCACGAAAATGGGATTGATCAAGAAAACAAGCCTTTCAGCTTTTGCCCGACCAAGAAGTATTGGTATAATTGCAATTAGTATAAACGAGGGAGATCAGCTTTTGGAAGCAAAACTTACAAACGGAAAGCAAGATATTCTCCTGGCCAGTCGCAGCGGAAGAGCTATTCGTTTTCCGGAAACTGCAGTTCGGTCGATGGGGCGTACTGCAGCCGGAGTAAGAGGTATTTCCCTTAATAACGATTCTAATGATGCGACAGTCGGCATGATTTGTGTTGACCCTGAATCAGAAGAGTACAGTATTTTTGCGGTATCAGAAGAAGGAAATGGTAAACGTTCTGCTTTAGAAGATTACCGAATTACGAACAGAGGTGGAAAAGGTGTTAAAACTTTCCAAATTACGGAAAAAACAGGTGACCTGATAGCCATCAAAGCCGTCCATGAAAATGATGATCTAATGATCACTAACCGTTCAGGGCTTACCATTCGGATTCCGGTTTCAGATGTTCGGATTATGGGCAGAGCCACTCAGGGCGTAAGAGTCATTCGCGTTCAG
This sequence comes from uncultured Saprospiraceae bacterium, assembly GCA_964537285.1. Taxonomy (GTDB): domain Bacteria; phylum Bacteroidota; class Bacteroidia; order Chitinophagales; family Saprospiraceae; genus CAZHZT01. The sequence goes on from CAZHZT010000061.1 coordinate 17,354, forward strand.
GATGACGATAAAATTGCAGATGTAGCTGTAGTTCGTTATTCATCCTCTGATAATGCCGAGGTGAATGAAACATCAGAAGAAGAAGAGGTTTAGATCGTTATAAACGCATATAAAAGATAGCCAACAATAATTTTTTAACCAATTCGACATTAGATTAAAATGAGAAAATTTATTCTATTTCTATTTATCGGCTTGTTCGTTTGTCCGGCAGTTTCTTTTAGCCAGGATGCTGATGAAAGCTTCAAACAAGCTAAAAAGCTGAAGTTCTCTTATTCTCAAGGAGGTAGTGATGCAGACAAATTGCTGGAGGCCAAAACAAATATTGATGCTGCTGTTGCGGGTATTAGTAGCTTCGATGAGAAAAAAGCACCTTCCGTCTATCAGGAAAAAGGAGAAATTTACAATCTCTTGGCTGCTTCCCAGCCTGACACCAAAAAAGAAGCGGCCATTCCTCTCGGGGCTAAAGAGGCTTTTATGAATGCTTACAATAAAGCTACTAAAGGATACCACAAGAAAGATGCTATGCAAGGTATGGCTGAAACAGCTGGACACCTGAACAGTGCCGCAGGTCAGGCTTACAAAGAAGAAAAATATGAGGATGCTTACAAATGCTTCAAAGGAATGTTGGATATCAATGATGTGCTGACAGAAAATAAATTCGGGGCTATTCCTATTCCTACTGAAGAGAAATATAACGAGATAGCCTTTTTTGCAGCCATCAGTGCTCAAAGTGGCGGTATGAAAGAGGCATCAAGGCCACTTTTTGAAAAATTAAAGGCCGCTAATTACGATAATCCGTATGTTTATGAAGCGCTATTTGATTTTAAGTTAGGCGAAGATGAAACGGAGGCCCTAAAAATGTTGGATGAAGGACGTGCTAAATACCCAAAAGATTTAGGCCTTCTTTATGCTGAAATCAATTACTACATCCAAAATCAAAAATTGGATGACCTGATCGGAAAAATTAAAGATGCTATCGCTCAAGACCCTGAAAACGTATCTCTTTATACATCTTTAGGTTCTGTATATGACAATTTGTCACAAAGAAGGATAGAGGAAGGTAATGAAGAGCAAGCGCAAGAGTATTTTAATAATGCACTTGATTACTATGGCCAGGCATTAGAAAAGGAGGGAGATAATGTTGATGCATTGTACAGTATCGGAGTATTATACTACAACAAAGCTGCCGGATTGTCAGAAGAAATGGTAGCTCTCCAAGATGATTTATCTAAAGAAGGTATGCGTAAATATGAGGCCAAGAAGAGTGAAATGTTAAGTCTTTTTGACAAAGCTTTGCCTTATTTCAAACGTGCAGAAATCATTAATCCTAATGATCGCAATACATTGATCGCCTTAAAGGAGATCTTTGCTAAAAGAGGTGGCGTTGAAGATTTAAAGATTTCTGGCGAATTCAAGAAGCGCCTGGAAATTATTGAAGCTGGAGGATCGAATGAGTCTTCTTATTACAATGAATAAACAATTGCGGTTAACGGGGAACGGAATTGATGAGAATTAATGCCTGGCATCAACAAAAGATGCCTGGCATTATTTTATGTTTAATTTCGTTAACCGTTAACCGTTTGTTTTTTTGTTTATAACTTATATTATGTTAAGTAGGATTTAAAAAGAAGAACTCCTCATGAGAAAAAACAATTTTATTCTCTTTGTTTTACTTGGATTGTTGATTTTTTTCCTTGCGATTATAAAAAGCTACCTGATCTCTCTGGTGCTGGCCGTAATTATAGCCGGGCTTTTATGGCCTATTCACAAATGGATTCTGATTAGAGTAAAAGGACGAAATACGCTGGCTTGTCTATTAAGCCTTTGTGTTTTCTTTCTGGTAGTACTCATCCCGTCCCTGTTTCTTATAGGGCTTGTGGTTGAGCAGGCAATAGTTGTTACAGAACAGCTCTCTCCCCTACTGCAAGAACAAATAGAACATTCATCTGATGAAGCCTTTTCCTTTCCGGATTGGTTCCCTTATGCCGAACAAATAGAACCCTACAAACAACAGATCGAAACCAAGATTGGAGAGTTTCGGTGGTTTTTTGGTAAATGGCCTGTCTTCATTTACACAAGGCACGGTCAATTTTCTTCTTCAGCTTTTTATTTTGTCTTTTGCCTTATACTTTTTTCTAAGAAACGGAGAAGTCACCAGGCAAAAAGCTCAGGAATACCTCCCACTAAAGCCTGCGCAATTCGACGAACTAGTTAATCGAGGGCTTTCCATTACCCGGGCTACCTTAAAGGGAGCAGTGCTCATTGGTATCATGCAAGGATTTACTGTGGCCATTTCATTTTGGGCCGTTGGAATTCCCGGGGCTGCTTTTTGGGGAGCGATCGTAGCATTTTTATCTTTGATCCCTAGCATAGGGTCTGGCCTGGTCTGGATACCCGTGGTTGTTTTTTTATTGCTAGATGGACAAATTGGCTATGGAGTAGGTTTAGCCCTTTGGAATATTATCGTTACCGGAAATATCGATAATGTTTTAAGGCCGGCTATGGTCGGAAAAGATTCCCAAATGCCTGATTTATTGATTTTGATCAGTACACTTGGTGGCATTGGCTTTTTTGGAATTATCGGCTTTATTTTAGGGCCTATTATTGCGGGGCTATTACTTACAGTGATTGAAATGTACCATTTGGAAGGTTTAGAGCGTTGAGAAGATTTAGGGTTTACAAACCTCAAAAAGTGCTTTTCAGACCTAATCAGTCAATTGTCTCAACACTCTAAACCCTTCAACTTCCCACTTGGGAAAGTTAGCTTTTGACTGAACAAAATGCCCTATTTATCCTTTCTTAAGGCGTTACAAATAATGATTCTTTGAGAAAGTTCCTATGGAAAATTTGTCAAAGAGCGTAAATGAATTAAATAACATGATTACAATAATATCAGGAACCAATCATAAGGAAAGCGTTTGTGAGGAAATTTGCCTTCGGTTAAGGGATATTTTTCCTAAATACACTGATGAAGAAGTAAAATTTTTAAATTTAAAGAATCTCCCTTTAGACATTCTGAATGCGGATATGTATTCAAAGGAAGGTCAATCGAAAGAAATTGCACATCTTCAGGATACCTATATTAAGCCCGCTCAAAAACTTTTCATTGTTTCTCCCGAATACAACGGGAGCTTTCCCGGAGTTCTAAAAACCTTTATTGATGCCTGTTCCGTGAGAGATTACATAGGAACGTTTTCAGGCAAAAAGGCCGCTTTGGTCGGGATTTCTTCTGGCCGTGCCGGAAACTTGAGAGGAATGGAGCATTTAACGGGTATTTTAAATTTTCTTGGAATTACCGTCATGCCCAATAAGTTGCCGATCTCTAAAATTGAGACATTAATCGATGAAAATAAGCAAATTAATGACCCGTATACTTTAGATGTCCTGGAGAAACAAGTAAAAGATTTTGTCGTTTTTTAGAAGGAGAGTTGGAAGGTTTAGAAAGCCTAGGCTTTCTAAACCTTCCAACTCTCCTTCTACTTTCACCTCTTATCTTTCAGTTTATCCACATTTTTTTGTTAAACTAACTGTGGATAAAATGCCCACTAATTTTAGCCTAAATAAACTGGAATTTCCTTTCCTCTTTATTATCTTTATGAACTGTTTTGGAAGAAGGTAAAAATTCACACTTTTTAGTACACTCATTATCATAGCTTTATACAACTAACTGATTGTAATTAACTTATAAAGTTTACAATAGAAGGGGTTGACTATCAATAGGTTTAAAGGGTTTAGCAAGCTAAAAGCATCTAAATGGGCTCAACTTTCTAAATCTCCTAAACTTAATTTTATATCAATAAAAGCAGACTCAATTTATGAAAATTACATTTTACGGCCATGCATGCTTCGGCATCGAAATCGGAGGCAAGCACTTGATTGTCGATCCATTCATCAGCCCGAACCCTATGGCTAAAGATGTGGATGTAAACGCTATCAAAGCGGATTATATATTGCTAACACATGGGCATCAGGATCATGTGGTGGATGTTGAACCCATCGGACAGCGAACGGGAGCAACCGTTATTTCAAGTTTTGAAGTGGCTTCGTACTATGGAAGTAAAGGCCTGAAAATGCACCCGCTCAATCATGGTGGAAAATGGACCTTTGATTTTGGAACTCTTAAGTATGTAAATGCTGTTCACTCTAGTGTAATGCCTGATGGCACTTATGGAGGTAATCCTGGCGGGTTTGTACTGTGGAATGAAGAAAAGTGCCTGTACATCGCTGGAGATACTGCTTTAACAATGGATATGAAGCTTATTCCAATGACCTGTCCAAAGCTTACTGCTGCTATTCTTCCGATTGGGGATAACTTTACTATGGGGTATGAAGATGCACTCATTGCCAGCGATTTTATTGAATGCAATAAAATCATTGGATGCCACTTTGATACATTTGATCCAATCAAAATAGACCGAGAGGTGGTCGAAAAAGCTTTTGCCGAAAAAGGAAAAGACTTAACTTTGCCTGAGATCGGAACAACGTACGAAATTTAATGGGTAGTAAATCTTATTTGTTTTATTCAAATTTAACCAGATGGGTAAAGTAATCGCAATCGCAAATCAAAAAGGTGGAGTAGGTAAAACAACCACGGCTATTAATCTGGCTGCTAGCCTGGCTATTTTAGAAAAGAAAGTACTTCTTATAGATGCTGATCCGCAGGCAAATTCTTCTTCAGGTGTAGGCATTCAGGCAGATGATGTGGAGGTTAGCACCTATGATTGTATGGTAAATGATGCAGATCCACGCGAAGGTATTATAGAAACCGAAACGCCTAATTTATATGTGCTCCCTTCTCATATAGATCTTGTCGGAGCTGAACTGGAATTAGTGAATCGAATTCGTCGTGAATTCGTCATGAAAGAGGTAGTAGATAAAGTGCGTGATGAATTTGACTATGTTTTTATTGATTGCCTTCCTTCTCTGGGATTGGTTACCATTAATGCTTTAACCGCAGCAGATTCCGTGCTGATCCCTGTTCAATGTGAGTTCTTCGCTTTAGAAGGCCTTGGGAAGCTAAAAAATACGATCAGCCTGGTAACCAAACAATTAAACAAAGAGCTTAAAGTAGAAGGCATTTTGCTTTCTATGTATGATAAGCGCTTAAGGTTGGCCAATGAGGTAGTTAATGAAGTGAGAGAATACTTTAGAGATCAAGTCTTCGATACCATTATTCACCGGAACTCTAAGATTGGCGAAGCTCCCAACCTTCATGTACCGGTAATTATGTATGATGCAACAAGTAAAGGAACGATCAACTTCCTAAACCTTGCAAAAGAGTTTTTAATTAAAAACGGAGATAATATTAATCGACCAGCGCAAGTAGCTTAGGGCGGGAAACGGAAAACGATGAACGGAAAACGGTGGACGGTGGACGGTGGACGGTAAAACATACCGTTAACCGTTAACCGTTAACCGTTTCCCGTTAACCGTTTTCCGATTCCCGTCCCCCGTAAAAAAAAGTAGATATGTCAAATAGTAATAAGGGGCCAAAAAAATTCGGATCGCGAAAGCAATTAGGTAAAGGAATCGGTGCGCTTTTAGCCAATATTGAATCGGAAGTCAATTCGAATACCGAGAAAGCGGCTGAAGTGGTTAAGGAATTATCCAATACAGTTGCCATGGTTCCTCTAAACACTATTAAAACAAACCCCTATCAGCCCAGAACAGAGTTCGATGAACAAGCTATTCAGGAACTCTCCGATTCCATAAGAGTCCACGGCCTGATACAACCCATTACGGTTAGGCGACTTCCCGAAATAAATAACGAGGGCAAAGAATTTGAGCTCATTTCAGGGGAAAGACGTTTTCGCGCTTCCAAGCTCGCTCAACTGGAAGAGATCCCTGCCTATATCCGTATTGCCAACGATCAGGATATGCTTGAAATGGCATTGGTTGAAAATATTCAGCGGGAGGATCTTAACGCCATGGAAATTGCTTTAACTTATCAGCGCCTAAAGGAAGAATGTAAACTTACTGATCAGGGGCTTTCAGAACGCGTAGGTAAAAACAGAGCAACCATCACCAATTACCTTAGGCTGGTCCACCTCCCTCCTAGTATACAAGAAGCTATTCGCGAAAAAGAAATCTCAATGGGCCATGCACGCACATTGGCTGGTTTGAAGGATATAGACAAGCAACTCTATTGGTTGAAGCGCATTAAAGAAGAAAAATTATCGGTAAGAGATATCGAAAACCTGACAAGTGGAAATGCAGGTGAGCAAGACCAGAAAAAGCCATCCTCCTCAAAAAAAGGAGGCTCCCCTACCCTGCCTGACGAATACCGGCGCATTCAGGACTCGCTTTCGCAACATTTTGGCATTAAGAAACTTGCTCTTAGACTTAAAGGGAAAGATCAAGGACAAATTACGATCCCTTTTACCTCTGTGGATGAACTAAATCGTATTTTAGACATAATTGAAGAAAAAAAATAAGCTCAAAGCTTCACGTTTTGAGCGTTTTTTTCGTTTATACAATTATGAAATACCTGATCGTTATCTTTTTGCTTTGTGCATCTTCTTACGGTGTAATGGCTCAAAACACCTCCGATTCTACTTCCCTTGAAGTAATCGATAATTCTGTATCAAGCGATACCGTCCAGAAGAAAAAAGGCTTTTTCCACGATTATCCAAATCCGAAGAAAGCCTTGTTATTATCTTTGATAGTGCCTGGAACAGGGCAGATTTATAATAAAAAATACATCAAGCTTCCCTTTGTTTACGGTGCCTTTACCGGCTTAATTCTCACTGCTAATTTCAATGGCTCAAACTACCGAAGATACCGCGATGCCTATGCATTGAAACTAGATGGTGAACCCCATGAATTTTCGAATACTACTATTGATGATGCGACAGTACTCAGAGCCCGGCGGGACTCTTTTCGAAAGAATATGGAATTATCTTATATTTTTCTGGGATTGGCCTATGTACTTAATGGCATCGATGCTTTTGTAGATGCGCATTTATTACAATTCGATATCAGTGACGATTTAAGCATGCGGGTACAACCCAATGCGAGCATCATTAATACGGGAATTGGAGTCGGAGTAAGCCCCGGGGTTTCTTTTAAAATTAGCTTACCTTAGTCCACTTAGAGAGCTGAGGAAATTCAGACGATCAAGACCTCCTCAACCTTCCAAACGACAACTACTACTCCGTTATCACGGGAGAAAATATATGCAGCATATCAGATATGCGTTCCTTCAATTCAGCTCTGTCAACAATAAAATCCAGGAAACCATTTTCCAATAAGGACTCTGCAGACTGAAAACCTTCCGGAAGTTCTTTTTTAATCGTTTCCTTAATCACCCTTGGGCCTGCAAAACCTATTAATGCTCCGGGTTCGGAGAAATTAATATCTCCCAGCATAGCGAAAGAAGCGGTTACCCCGCCCGTTGTAGGATCTGTTAAGAAAGAAAAATAAGGCAATCCGGCATCAGCTAATTTGGTCAGTAAAGCCGAAGTTTTAGCCATTTGCATCAGGGAGAATGCAGACTCCATCATGCGTGCTCCACCGGATTTCGAGATAATCATAAAAGGCATTCGCTGTTCGATGCTGTACTCAATAGCTAAAGCAATCTTTTCACCCATTACAGACCCCATTGAACCTCCAATAAAACTAAAGTCCATTGCGGCAATGACTAAAGGACGGCGATTTACCTTCCCAACAGCCACCTGCATAGCATCATCCAGCCCGGTTTTGCTTTTTGCTTGTTCAAGGCGTTCGGTGTATGGCTTAAGGTCTGTGAATTCCAGGAAATCAACAGAAATTAAGTTATCGAATAATAATTGATAGCGGCCATCAAAGATAATGTCGAAATAATCCATGGCACCAATACGAGCGTGGAAATCGCACTTAGGGCATTTATAGAAATTTTCCCGAGTCTCCTTCATAGTACTTGCCTGCTTGCAGTTTTTGCATTTGTACCAAAGGCCATCAGGTGTTTCTTTTTTTTCCTTCGTAGAGGTAATGATACCATCTTTAAGTCGTTTGAACCAACCCATAAATTGTATTTTCCTTAGTTGGAGATTTTCTCCAGATCAAAAATAGAAATCCCTTTTGAATAATAAAAATTATTGTCCGGTACTATAGCGGAAATGCTTAACCGTATGGACAAAAGTTTTAATGTTTTCAAGCGGGATATCCGGGTATACACCGTGGCCAAGGTTAGCGATATGGCCTTTTTCAAATTTCGATAATAATTCAGTTGTAGCTTTTTCGATTTGATCCTGTGAAGCGTAAAGATAAGCAGGATCCAGGTTTCCTTGTATAACTTTTCCGGGTAATTGTTTTTTACTATTGTCAATATCCATTTGCCAATCGAGGCCAATAGCCTCACATGGAAGGTCATTGAATTCAGATAATGCAAACCATGCCCCTTTAGCAAAAACAATTAAAGGAGCATCAATCGCTTCACAAATTCTTTTTATGTATCTGAAGGAAAACTCTTTATAGTGATAAGGAGGCAGTGCACTTGCCCAAGAATCAAACAGTTGTAAAACATCCGCACCTGCAATCGATTTTTGTTGAAGATAGACTATGATGGATTCTGTGAGCAACTCCAGCAGTTTATGGGCCAACTGAGGCTCTTGATAAAGGAATCTTCTGGCTTTTGAAAAGGTTTTGCTCCCTCCCCCTTCAATCATGTAAGCGAGTAAAGTCCAGGGTGCTCCGGAAAAACCAATGAGAGGCACGCGGCCGTTCAGGCGTTTTTTCGTTTCCTTAAGTGCATTATAAACATATTCAAGCCGGGCAGCAGCCTTTTCGCCCGAAATCAGCCGGTCTATATCTTTTTGAGTAGAAATAGTATTGGGAAAGGAAGGGCCTTTTTTCTCAGTCATTTCATAAGGAAGCCCCATTGCCTCGGGAATAACCAGGATATCAGAAAAAATGATAGCTGCATCCATATCGTATTCATCGACGGGCTGAATGGTTACTTCTGCGGCTAAATCGGGCGTTTCTACTAATTCCTTGAATCCTGAAAGGCTTTCACGGAGTTTTCTGTATTGAGGCAATGTTCTGCCTGCTTGACGCATGATCCATACAGGCGGGCGTTCTACTTTTTCTCCACGGAGGGTTCTGAGTAATAGGTCGTTGTTCAAGTGCATTGATCTGGATTTGTTACGTTGTCTATTCTGTACAATTTTTCAGTAATATTGTTTTTTTATGTAACAATATTATTTCGACGGAGTATATAATATTAAGTTTTTTCATAACTTTTCCTTAGAACTGGCAGCGATTCTCTCTTTGGAAAATAAACGCGCCTACGGCGCGAAATTCCTTTTTTTGGGGGGCCGAAAGGGTCGTTTTTTGCGAAGCAAAAAACGGCCCTTTCGGCCCCCTCAAAAAAGGAATTTCGCTGTAGAACCGGTCATTCATCTCACAAACCGATTTTAGAGAAAAAATTGTCACTTTAGTGCTTTAGCGGCAGATAGGGTTGTTTTTATTAGTAGCAGTTGTGCAACTACAAAACTGTTGCCAATAAAGACACTCCCCCTCCGCTCTACGGCACCAAAGTGACAATCGTGTATGTAGTTTTGGATTCTCAAAGCACTAATTGCTGGTTTTTTGTAGATATCGTCTATAATACCTATGCTTGGCCATGCTTTGTTCCAAAATGACATAGGCAGCAAACTAACATCCTAGCTCCTGAAGCACTAGCCAACATTTGCACATGCGAATACGCATTTTTCAGAAATAATGCTTATAAATCTGACAATCAATACTATAAGAATGTATTATTTTCAGATTAACAAAAAATTGTTTTTTTAATTTATTCAAAACTATTGAATTTTTACAACGACTATTTGACTAACACCCTAAAATTTTTTACATGAGACACTTAGCAATGCTGATTTTCCTTCAGATTTTTACGTTCTTTTTCATTCTGAATGCCCTGCAATCCCAAGTAATAATTACAGATCCTAACATTAATAACCCAGTTGACCTGAATCGATGTTCAGGAGAAGGAAGCCTGGAAGCGGAGTTGCTTTTTGAAGAAAGTGGTCAGGCCATTATTCAAATTGACCTACCCCAGGGAGTTACTTATGTTGATCAAAGTATCAATATTATTTCAAGCAATGCGCCATTAGCTATTGTTCAAATTAGCGGAGGGGCGCTTCCAAGTTTTGAAATTTCGCCTGTTGTTTCTATTGGAAATGAGCTTCGGATAAGCTTTGATGTAGAAGCCGATTGTGAAGCTAATCTAGGCAGTAACAATGCACAATTAAATGTTTCGCTGGATGGAGGAACTCCGGTTACTGGTTTTATTCAAGCTGATTTACTGGAAGCAGACCTGAGTTTGGTAAGTCATCCTCAACAAGTTGGGGAAATTGGAGAAATGGTACAACCAAACATTAATATTTTCAATGGAGGGCTTGGCCATCTTGAGTCTTTCACCTTTTTTATTGTGGAAGATCCCACCATCATTACCCAGGAAATACTAGCGAACGGCCAGTTGCTTCCTGTTAGCTATACCCAAGGTGATACTACCTTTTACGAACTGGATGCGACCTATTTCAATGATGAAACATTTGACAATTCAGAGATCATCACCATATCCAGAAAAGTATTGCTGGATGCATGCCCGATCAACGACACCTTAATAACGAATTCCTATGGCAGTTTTTATGGCTGCCCCGGCATATGCCAGGAGCCTGTACCTGTTGTTTCAGGGCAATTCAAAATTATTAAAAATCCACTTAAAGTAAATATCAATGCACAGGCGTTAACCCAGATAAAACCCTGTGGTCAAACAGAGATAGAGCTAACCTATACCAATGTCAGTTCTCAAAGCCCCGGGATCAATACAGCTTTTAATCTTGAAATTTTTCTGGGATTATCAAATGCAATTGCAGGAGATCAGGTATTTTGGATGTTCAGTCAGATGAGTACCGCTACTATTCCTACCGAAATAAACCTTGGGTACAATTATTACGTAAGTTGCGATACCAGTTGCAAATTAGGGGAAAGGATTTCATTTCTCTGTCAGGGGTTCTCATTATCTTTAGCTGATGGAGAAGGCGAATCGACTTGCTTGATAGGAGGATTGACTCCAAGTTTTACCTTAGCCCAACGCTTGAATTTAGGCTATACCGATTACACCCATACCGAGAAGGCAAACCCCGATTTATTGTCACCGTTCAATTTAAAGCGCGTTCGGCCTTGTGATTCTGTTGAGTTCACCTTAGAAGCGACCCAAACAGCGGGTTTTGGCGTGGAAGCAATGCATCCCAACGCCTATCTCGAAGTTGTTTATGCGAACATAAATAACAGCCCCATTTTAAAATACCTCGGAGGAACTTTTGAATTTTATGATGCATCTGCCGATACGCTAATTCAGAACATATTATTGCCATTACCACTTATCGAAGAAGACACAGGCTTTACCCATTTCATAGTATTTGACTTTTCACCCTATCTCCCTGACGGAGTAATCGAATATGGCGATAAGATAAGTGTGAAATTAAGATCATTTGTATTGGACAATCAATATAAGCAAGACCCTGGCTTAGTACCTAACCTGGAAGCTCGTTTTTTTAACTTGCCGCCTTCTGTTAATGATCCACTGTCTTATTCAGATAGGGTTACATGTTTTAGTCGCCGAATTGAGCTCTATGTAGACAAGCCCGACCCCAAACCAGTAGCTGTTGGACAGCGATTGATTACGGGTTGCGACCCCTTTGATGTAGCAATGGGCTTTAGAGTGCGGTCTTCCGGGATTGCTAAAGATCACTACCCCGGTGAGAACCGGGGAACGGTGATCATGGATTCATTGGTAATAACTATATTGAACGATGATCAATTTGATCCCAATTCTGCTCCTCTTTTGAAAGTGACGGACGATGGAGGAACAAGCATTGATTTCATTCTTCCTCCACCTGTAATTGATGGGAATCGATATACTTTCATCAACGATGGAAGCTTGCCTGTAGGCGATGATATTAGTGCCGGAGGTTCATTAGCGGCACTTACCTACACCCCAGTGATCAAGTTATTAAGCAGCTGTCAGAGTTCACAAACAGATGAAGACAGTAAGGTAGAGTTTTTCTATACCTTTAACAATCATACCCAAGGGGTTCCGGACGGATGTCCGGAGTGTGCTACCAAGAGAAATGCTGAAAGCATACGCAATGATAAATTTTCCTTGCCAGCCTTCAATTTAGTGAATCAAACAGGGGTAAAAGTAAGCGATGCACGAACCGAATGCTTTGATTTAACGCTTATCAATACCACCTCTCAATCCAGTGGTAATTTCCTTTGGCTGGCCTTTGAGGAAGCTTTCAGTCCAATGAAAGCTGTATACCTGATTAATGCAGATGCAGATACGCTGATCCCGCTCCTCCCCTATGAAGATGGCCAATGGGCAAAAATCGCTAATGAACTGGGCCCCACGGAAAAAATCAACCTCCAGGCTTGTGTACAAACGGCCAGTTGTCCACAAGACTCCCTTAAGGTCGTACAAGGCTGGGATTGTGCAGGATATCCAGATAATCCAAAAGCTTTCCCTTGTGATTTGAATGAAGTGCTGTTGGAAGTCATTCCGCTATCATCCAGCATTCAGGGAGATTTTGTTTTTCAAACTTCAGAAGCGGTTCCTCTTTGCGGAGAAGGAAAGTGGAGTATTCGTATGAATGCTTCACAAGTAGGTGATGTTTTGGATCCTTTTTTACAAATACCTATTGTTGAAGGCATTCAACTCGCTGATACGGCTTTAGTTGAATATCCACTAGGCTCAGGAAATATTGAAAAAGCCCTTTTGGATACAATGGGAGGTTTTTACCTACTGGACATTAGCCAACACAGCCTGATATTTGATAGTTTGCCGGGCTTGAACAAGACATACAAAGCGGCCATGTACAATTGACCATACAAGTAAACCCCATTAGCAATACTTGTGAAATAAAGTACGACACCTTCGACCTTTTCTTTAATGAATTGCCTGTTGGGGCACTTTTGAACTCAGGCCCTGTTTGTTTGGGAAAAGCCATTACCCTTTCTTTTCAAGGAGAGACCGGTCCTTATAATTTAATCATTAATAATGAGTTGTTTGAAGATGTTGAAAATGGAGATATTCTACTAAGCTTGTTAGCAGGAACCGATTTTGATTCAGATACCACCTTTACATTAAGCAGTATTGTAGATGAAAAAGGGTGTAAAAATGATCTTTCAGCATCTACTACGCTCAGTTTCTTTCCAATTACTGAGTTCGACATACAGGTAGATCAAGAAATTAGTTGTTTTGGGGAAGCCGACGGGGTATTGTCCGCTTCTATCATTAGCGGCGATGGTCCATTTAAATACAAATGGGGCAATGGGGAAAATACAAGCTCTATTTCTAATGTCGTACCAGGTGAATACACGCTGAGAGTAACCGACACTAACGAATGCTCTTTCTTTGACACAATAGTCGTAGAACAGCCTGATAGCCTAGTCACTACTCTAATGATTGGGCAAAATATTGCCTGTTTTGGCGATTCGAGCGGAATGCTTAATGCGCAGGTTTCAGGAGGAACAGAGCCTTATAGTTATGCATGGAATTCATCATTAGCAGACCAAGGTGCCATGCCCGAAAACCTTCCTTCGGGTTTTTATGAAGTAACGGTTTCAGATGCCAACGGATGCGAAGATCAGGCAAGTATTATTTTGAATCAGCCATCTTTATTAAGCTGTCAAATTATAGTAAATCAGGAAGTTAGCTGTATTGATGAAATGGATGGAGCCATTTCTGCGCAAGCGACGGGAGGAACGGGAAGCATATCTTTTGAATGGAATACTTTCGATGTAACCTCTGACTTGAACAACTTAGACACTGGCTTTTACTCCGTAACGGCTACAAATGAATTGGGTTGTACTTGTAGCAGCGAGGTAACCTTAACAGCTCCGGATCCGATTATTTCAAGTATAAATATTACCGAAGAAATCAGCTGCTTTGGCTTTGCAGATGGAGCGCTAGATGTAAACGTTCTGCAAGGAGACGGTCCTTTCGAATTTGAATGGAGCAACGGAGAACCTGGAAATTCGCTAACGAATGTTTCATCAGGTCAGTACGCAGTCACAGTTACTGACGTGCACAATTGTATTATTGTTGATTCAATCTTTATTGCTCAGCCTGATACACTTGTTGGTGAAATAATTATCACCCAGGAGATCGAGTGTTTTGGAGAATCTACCGGGGCATTTGAAGTACAAGCTAGTGGAGGAACAGGAAGTTACACCTACGAATGGAATGCTCCATTAGCCGGAATATTAGCCAAGGGTGTTATTAATGCACCGGCAGATACTTACAGTTTAACTATTGTTGATCAAAATGGCTGTACGGATGAAGCCAGTATAGAACTTACAGAACCTCCATTATTGAGTTGTAATATTCAGGTGGAACAGCCTGTAAGCTGTGTATATGACTCCAATGGATCTATAAGTGTGGTAACTGATGGAGGCTCCGGAAATTATACTTATACCTGGAATACGATGGAAACAACGATAAGTATTAATGATTTAGATACCGGATATTACGCTGTAATTGTCACCGATTCCTTAGGTTGCACTTGCGAGAGTGATATTTTCCTAAGCGCTCCCGATCTAGTACAAGCCGACTTAGTGATTACGGAGGAGATATACTATACAAGATCTGAACTCACTTTTAACCCAAGGCGGAGGAGCAATTTGCGGCCAATTGGATTTAATTGGGGTTGATATTTTTGTAAATGGCTGCCCCGAAGGCATCAATATTGGTGACTTCGTTTGGTATGATTGGAATAAAGATGGACTGCAACAACCTACGGAACAAGGTGTTCCTGACTTCCAGGTGCTTCTTTACGCTCCCGGACCGGATGAACAAATAGGTACCTCTGATGATGAATTGGTTGATCTGACCTTCACGGATACCTATGGATTCTATCTCTTTGAATGCGTACCGGAGGGAATCTATCAGATTGTATTTCCGATAAAAGGTGTACCCGATAATTATGTATTTACACTCCCTAATCAAGGAAGTAATGATTTGATAGACAGTGATGCCGACACCCTCACAGGAGCCACGGAACCATTTGAAGTCATTGCCGGCCAGGAGGATAATTTCAGTTTTGATGCGGGGCTGAATATCGTGTGCATTCCTTTAGACGGTGGAAGTTTTATAGGTTTTGAGCAAACGGTATGTGCAGGCATTCCTGTTGATCCGCTGGAAAGCATATGGGAACCAGGGCAAGGCCTTGCTCCCGTAGAATATCTTTGGATGTCTACTACCCTGCCGGGTATTCCATTCAATCCTGGCACATGGGAAATTATTCCGGGAGCGACGGAGGCCGATTACGATCCCGGCCAATTGTATCAAACAACGACTTTCATACGTTGCGCACGCTACGAAGGCTGTGAGAAATACACCGGAGAATCGAACATGGTTACCATAATCGTAGTGCCTTATGATCCGGATGAATGTCCGCCAGCGCCTGGTAATAACTTAATCGCTCCCCAACAAGGATCTTTTAAGCATCATTTCTCAACTTTTGATGCAGAAATTCTTCCCAATCCTACGGATGGACGAATTCAAGTGGTGTTGAAAAATATAGCTGAAAATGGGAAATACCAATTTAGCTTATTCAACCAGCTAGGAGAACGGGTTATGGTTTTAGACCTTGGAAATGACAACACTAACAGATCGATTGATTTAGATCATTTGACGAAGGGGATGTATTATTATATTGTAGAAGATGAGCAGGGGGTTGAAAAGGTTGAAGGCAAAGTTGTCTTGAAGTAGATTGGTACATCAACCACGACTAAACACGATGAACCTGGATGAACATGAGTCATCCCTTAACTTTAAGGAACTCTATGTTGTCAAGGTAATTAAAATAGGTGCTATAAATCAATGATTTAAGACCGGCCTTATTCAATTTAGCTTTTTGGAAGGCTGGCAGCCGTTAAAAA
>CAZHZT010000062.1:0-33056 GCA_964537285.1 uncultured Saprospiraceae bacterium
ATATTGAGGCTACTTGCTAAGCGGAAGAAATTAGATAGAATAATCTTTTCCTCAGAAGGATTTGGAGAAAAGATCAGGCTGGCCTAATAGCCTGCTTGAGTTCTTAAAACGTTTACCAAGTGAAATCATCTAGAACTAATTATTATTGCTTCTGCTAATAGTTCTAGCCAAGTTTTCTTAACTGTCGAATAACTGGGGGCTCACCGGCTGTTTTCTTCGCTACCCAAATGAAAGATTGAGCAAATGCTTATCTTAGAAGGGTTACTTCTCCGGATAAGACTTCCGTTTCAGCATTGGTTGTTATTTCAAAAATATAAACATATACATCCATTGGCATAGGTTTCCCGTTTTTTGTTCCATCCCATCCGTCCATCGTTAATCCAATATTGGACCGATTGAATATTTCTTGTCCCCACCTGCTGAATATTCTCAAAGAAATATCTCCCTGAAACTCGGGAAAAGAGACAATGTTAAACCAATCATTTGTTCCGTCACCATTCGGCGTGAACATATCTGGTATCAGAATTTCACAATTCTCGCCAGTATTTTCAATAACCGTATCGATTTTAACTTCGCATCCAAGTTCATCCTGGACGATAATAGAATAATCCCCGGCCTCTAAATCTTCAAAAAAGTTGTTTTCTCCAAAACCTTCGTTGTTCAGGTTAAAAAGCGCCAAGCCATTATCTACGTTCACCTCAATACTTCCGTTGTTGGCATTACAGGTTGATGGCGTAATTTCAACATCGATAAGGGATAAGGTTTCACTAATTTTAATCTCTATTTCGAGGCTTTGGGTCTCGCAACCATCTGTTGCGGTAACGGTATAAAGGCCTGTAGTACCGACGCTAATGCTATCAGAAGTTTCTCCGGTGCTCCAAAGCAGATCAGCGCATTTATTTGGTTGAACGGATAGCGTCATCATATCGTACATCACATACCCATTTTGATCCCAAATCGTTCCGGTAGGTAAAGGCAAATTGGGATTAATCGTCGGTCGCCCACCACCATTGGTGAAGAACAAGAGGTTGCCTTCTTCATCACAAATGCTGGAGGAACCTTCAAACGACTTCCATAGGGCTCCAGGTAAGGACCTGAAGGCTGTCCCCGTTAAAGTCGACGCTAAAACCCATCCCAAAAGGCATCCCCTTTCTCCATTAACTGGCCTTCTGGTGTAGTTTTCAATTCCTTATTCCAATTATAGAGAGCATTGGCCCAAATCGTTTTATAAAAAAGGACATTACGGCCATCAATGATCTTAAAACAAGTCGGGTTAATAGCGACTTTCTCTCCTCTCTTTGCCATAGCATGGCCGCACCAACCACCCCATACAGGTTCGTATTGCTCGGGTTGTGTCCGGAATAACTCCAGGTTTGCAGCATTCGCAAATTGGTAAATTACGCCCCGGTGCTTAAGTTGGAGTTCCTTCTTCCCCTTCAATGGCTTGGCATTGTTGAAGTAAGAAACGGGATCATAACCTTGGATGGCCAGATTGTTCTCTTCCAAATTGAAGTGTTGCCGGCGCAGTTCTTCTGATTGTGCATGAAGA
Organism: uncultured Saprospiraceae bacterium; assembly: GCA_964537285.1. GTDB lineage: Bacteria > Bacteroidota > Bacteroidia > Chitinophagales > Saprospiraceae > CAZHZT01. The sequence continues at coordinate 1,550 of CAZHZT010000062.1, forward strand.
GTTAAGGCCCCCAAAAAAGCTAATAGCATCATTATACATTTCATAATTATATTTTTTTTAAGCAGCTAATGCTGCTCCTTTGTTTTCTTCAATAAGCGGATTTCTTTTCCTGAGGGAATAGTTAATCACTCTTGAGTCAGCTTGTTCTTGCAGACATTGAAAAAATTCGATGACATGGCGTGTGTGTTGTCCGATCGTTGCATTCGATAAGATGGCAATAGGATCCGCAAACAATTCTGCATCCACCAGAGTTATGGCATCTCCTAATTCATCCAGCAAACTTGTAGCATTTTGTATTAATGGTTTCATTTTCTTAAGAAGATCTAAATCAGAATTCATTTATAAAGCAAAAATATGGAGAACCAAAGGCTTGAATTGTTACTATGGTAACACTTGCTCAAGTTTTTTCGATTAAGTAGTTCACGGAATTGGGATACCAAACAGATGATAGCTTTTTCTTTGCCCGGCGCTTTAGCCTATCAATAACAAAGTGGCTAAAGCCCAACCTGATCGGTACTTTCCCCGGCACTGAAGTGCTGGGCTATAATATATATATTGGAGGAATTGAAATGGCTGAAGCCGAACCCCTAATCGATGAAAACAGTGAAGAGCTGCAAAGCTTTGTGATTGAGCATAGTGATTTTAAAACCAAACTTAAATCATCAGGAATGAACCACACCCAGCATAACCAAATAGTTAACTTTATTTGGTCGATTGCAGATGATGTCCTCAGGGATGTTTATACCAGAGGCAAATACAGAGATATTATCCTTCCCTTTACTGTCCTTCGTCGCTTGGATGCCCTTTTGGAAGATACAAAAGACGAAGTGCTTGATATGTATCAAAAGCTGGAGGAGCTGAGCATTGATAATAAAGGCCCTCAACTTCGAAAAACTTCCGGCTATGTATTTTACAATACTTCACCCTACACGTTTAAAAGACTCTTAGGTGAAGCCGGAAATATTCGCCAGAATCTGGAAACTTACCTGGATGGTTTCTCACCTAATGTGCAGGATATCATTAGCAAATTCAAACTTCGCAACCAACTGGACACGCTGGAAGATGCCAACATCACTTATCCGTTGATTGAAAAATTTTGCTCTTCTCAAATTAACCTAAGCCCTGAGCCGGTTTTAGACCGGGAAGGAAATGAAATTCATTCTGGTCTTTCCAATCTTGGTATGGGCTATGTTTTTGAAGAGCTGATCCGCCGTTTCAACGAAGAAAATAACGAAGAAGCAGGAGAACACTTCACCCCCAGAGAGATCATCAAATTAATGACCCATTTTATTTTTGATCCGGTTAAACACAAGATCAAAAAAGGTACTTACCTCATTTATGACCCTGCCTGCGGTAGCGGCGGAATGCTGACCGAATCGGAACATTTCGCTAATGAGATCAACCCCGATGCTACTTTTCATTTATACGGGCAGGAAGTAAGCCCCGAAACTTACGCCATTTGCAAAGCCGATATGCTGATAAAAGGCGAAGATCCTGAAAAGATTGCCTTCGGTTCCACCCTTTCGCGCGACGGCTTCCCGCAATTGAAGTTTGATTTTATGCTTTCCAATCCGCCTTATGGTAAATCCTGGAAGGTGGATAAAGACTCGATAGTCGACCGGAAAGAAATCATCGATGATCGCTTTAAAATGGGCGTACCCAGAAGTTCCGACGGACAGCTCCTCTTTTTGATGAACATGGTTGCTAAAATGAAGCATGATTCAGAGCTGGGCTCGCGCATTGCTTCAGTTCATAATGGCTCCTCCCTTTTCACCGGTGATGCAGGCTCCGGCGAAAGTGAAATGTGCCGTCATTTAATTGAAAATGACCTCGTAGAAGCCATCATCCAGCTTCCAAACGGCATGTTTTACAATACGGGCATTTCCACCTATATCTGGATCCTTTCCAACCAAAAGGAAGAAAAGCGCAAAAGCAAAATTCAACTAATTGATGCTTCGGAAATTTATCAGAGGATGCGCAAGAATCTCGGCCAGAAAAATTGTGAGCTAAATGATGAGCAAATTCTTCAAATCGCTGATATCTTCCTGAAGTTTGAAGAAAGTGAGATTTCCAAAATCTTTGATAATGAAGATTTCGGCTACTCCAAAATCACCGTTGAGCGCCCCCTTCGCTTAGCTTACCAACTAGATAAATCTAAACTGGAAGAGCTAGAAGATAAAGAATCTTTCTTTCCGGTTCTAAATAGCCTCCAGGCTGCATTCGGAAAAGAAATACAGAAAGACTTCAATCTGCTATCTAAAGCCTTTGAAGCCCATTTGAAGGAAAGCAGCCTAAAATGGAAAGCCAAGCAAAAGAAAACATTCCTCGATGCCATCTCCTGGCAGGATGAAACCGCCAATCCCATCATCAAGAAAAAGGATAAAGACGGCACTATCCATTTTGAGGCGGATTCTTCCCTACGCGATACGGAAAACATTCCCCTTAAAGAAAACATACAGGAATATTTTGAAAGAGAAGTCCTGCCACACGTCCCTGACGCATGGATCGATCATGATAAAACATCCATCGGTTATGAAATTGCTTTCACCAAAGTATTTTATAAATATGAACCGCTAAGGCCATTAGAAGAGATTGAAAAAGACATCCTCGCATTAGAAGAAGAAACTGAAGATTTGATAAAGGAAATTATTGAATAGATGAAAAAGGCGTATCCGAAATATAATGACACAGGTGTTGAATGGCTAGGACAAGCTCCGGAACATTGGGAGGTTTTCCCTCTTTGGTCGGTTACACAGCTTAAATCAATGAAGAATTACCCGGAGGAAGAATTACTGTCTGTTTATCTTAACCTTGGTGTTATTAGGTTCTCTGATGTTGATGAAAAAAGGACCAATGCTACAAGCTTAGACTTGAGTAACTACCGGTTGGTAGAACCAGGAGATTTTGTACTAAACAACCAACAGGCCTGGCGAGGCTCTGTTGGAGTTTCCCAATATAAAGGTATTATCAGCCCTGCATATTTGGTGCTTGCTTTATCCCAGAGTGTTGATCCCAGCTTTGGAAATTACTTTTTTAGAAATGGTTCAACCGTTGGACAATATCTAATCTGTTCCAAGGGGGTAGGTACAATACAGCGTAACCTATATTGGAATGAGCTAAAAAGGGTGAAAATATGCCTCCCCCCTCTCCCCGAACAACACCAAATCGCCGCCTTCCTCGATCACAAATGCGCCCTGATCGATACCTTCATTGAAAAGAAAACCCGCCTGATCGAATTGCTCAAAGAGCAAAAACAGGCCATCATCAATAAAGCCGTCACCAAAGGCATTGATCCTGATGTCAAAATGAAACCTTCGGGCATTGAGTGGTTAGGGGATATTCCGGAGCATTGGGAGGTTAGGAAGTTGAAGTATTTCTGCTCCGTTATTTCCAAAGGTACAACCCCAAGTACTGAGGGAAAAGACTTTGCCTCTTCTGGAATTAGATTTTTAAAAGCTGAAAATATTTGGGAAGGCGAAGTGAATCTAAACCCAGAATTTTTTATAGACGATGACACACATGAAAAACTAAAACGATCACAATTATGTGAAAATGATCTTCTGATAGTTATTGCTGGTGCAACCATTGGTAAAATTGGAATTGTTAAAAAGGAAATTTTACCGGCGAATACGAACCAAGCGGTTAGTTTTTTAAGATTGAGGGATCCTAAAAATTTAGAATACCTACATTTAGCCTTACAGTCAGAATTCATACAAGAATTAGTGCGGTTTGAAGCAGTTCAAGCTGCACAGCCAAATTTGGCCATGGGAGTTTTAGGAAATTTTAGAATCCCTACCGCTCCTTTTGAAGAGCAAAGAAGAATAGTTTACAGTATAAAAAACGAAACTCAATTAATACAAAAAACTATTCAGAGAGTTCAAAAAGAAATTCAATTAATCAAAGAATATAAAACCACACTCATCGCCGAAGCAGTTACAGGTAAAATAGACGTGCGAGACTGGAAACCCAAAGAGTCCGAACAAGAAACAGAAGAAACCCTAAACCAACTAAGCTATGCAACAAAAAACTGATACATCTGAAAAAGGGCTGGAAGCCATCATTGAAGCCTATCTCTGTGAACAAGCATCCTATCAACATGCTTTTTCTACTGAATATGATCGTACCCTTTGTATCAATAAAGAACATCTGATAAAATTTCTCGAAACCACCCAACCGGAAAAGCTTCAAGTGCTGCAAAAAAGAGGCATCGATAAATTCTTCAAAAGACTATCGGATCAGATCAAGAAAAAAGGCATTATTGAATTGCTCCGCAAAGGAATCAAAGATCTCGATCTCAAAATAAATCTTTACTATAAAAAACCCTCCTCCACCCTTAATAAACATGCCATCAAACGCTATCAGCAAAACATCTTTGCTGTTTGCCGTCAGCTTTACTACAGCAACAATAATAAGAACTCCCTGGATATGGTGCTCTTCCTCAATGGCCTGCCTATCATCACCATGGAACTCAAAAATCATTATACCGGCCAGAATGTAAAACACGCCATCAAACAATATCAAGAAGATCGCGATCCAAAAGAACCTCTATTTCATTTCGGAAGATGCATCGTCCATTTTGCCGTTGATCCTGATCTGGTGTATATGACCACCAAATTAATCGGTAAAAACTCCTTCTTCCTACCCTTTAATAAAGGGCTTGGCAACGGCAATCCGTATCCTAAAGAAAACCCAAGAGGTGCCGGAAACCCCGTCAATCCAAACGGTCTCAAATCCGATTATTTATGGAAGGAAATACTTTCCAAGCCTAGCCTCTCCAATATTTTAGAAAATTTCGTTCAAGTCGTAGAAGAAAAAGATGAAGATACCGGCAAGAAAAAGCCCCCAAAGCTGATTTTCCCCCGCTATCACCAATTAAGGTCCGTAATGAAGCTCATTGAAGATGCCAGTGAAAACGGAGTCGGTAAAAGATATCTGATCCAACATTCCGCAGGTTCCGGTAAATCGAACTCGATTACCTGGCTCGCCCACCGCTTAACCGAGCTTCACGACGATCAAAATCAAAACATCTTTGATTCGGTTATCGTCATCACCGATCGCCGGGTACTTGATAAACAAATCAGGGATAATATCAAACAATTTGCCCAGGTTAAAGGCGTTGTCGAAGCCATAACCCAAGGTTCCAAACAATTAAAACTAGCGCTGGAGGAAGGCAAAAAAATCATCATCACCACCATTCAAAAATTTCCCTACATCGCTTCTGAGATCGGAGAGCTTGGTTCCAAAAACTTCGCCATCATCATTGATGAAGCGCATAGCAGCCAAAGCGGGGAAACCGCCTCTAAAATGAACCTCACCCTGGCCGATAAAAACCCTATAAACCTGGAAGGGCATAGTGTTACCGACGATAGCGCAGATTATTATGAAGATATTGATGAAGCGCTCGACACAGAAGATTTAATCAATGCCTTTATGCAACAACGCAAAATGCTCAAGAATGCGAGCTATTTTGCCTTTACGGCCACACCCAAAAACAAAACGCTTGAAGTCTTCGGTGAAAGAAAATCCGACGGTAAGTTTTATCCTTTCGATCTATACTCCATGAAACAAGCCATTGAGGAAGAATTCATCCTCGATGTCCTTAAAAACTACACTACCTATCAATCGTACTACAAACTCAATAAAGCCGTTGAAGGCAATCCCGAATTTGAAATCAGCAGAGCCCAAAAGAAACTAAGAGCCTTTGTTGAGAGCCACCCTTTTTCCATTCTGGAAAAAACCAAAATAATGGTCGATCACTTTCACACCGAAGTCCGAAGCCGCATCAAAGGCAAGGCAAAGGCAATGGTGGTCACCAAATCCATTCGCAACGCCATCAAATATTTCTTTGCGTTCCAGGAATATCTAAAAGAAAAAAACTACCCCTATAAACCAATAGTTGCCTTTTCCGGCAAGAAAACCATAGACGGCATTGAATATGACGAGGCCAAGCTAAACAACTTCCCAAGCAATGATATTCCAAAAGAATTCAAAAAGAACGAATATCGCTTCCTGATCCCCAAAATCAAACCAATGCAACCGGAAGATTTTGCCAAAGGCGTACTAGAAGCCGTTGAGCTAGACAGCTACCGCCTCACCAAAACCACTACAGATGATATTAAGCTCTCCGGCGGCGGTGAAATCGACCCTACCCCTCCTTCTACCAGAGGCGGAAAGCCAGAACCTGAAATGGACGAGCTAGATGAGATTATTAAAAGCTTCAATGAGCGCTTTGGCTCCGGCGTAAACTGGCTCAAAGACGATAAGGTGAAAAAAGTCATGTTTGAAGAGATCCCCAATCAAATGGCCCAAGACATCAAGCACATGGAGAATATGCGCAATTCCGACAGGCAAAACGCACGTATCGCTTCAGATAACAAGCTCAACGAACTCGTACAAGATTTCATCTTCACCAGCACTGATTTTTATAAGATGTTTACCCATAATCAGGATTTTAAGAAGGAGTATATGCAGTTTGTTTTTGAGAAGATGTGGGAGAAGATGGGAGATAGTAGGACGAATGTTTAGTTTTTTTTGGACAATAGACTTTCATATTTATAGTGGGAAATAATTTTATGAGTAAAAAACAGGCAGAATTTACAAAATGGTTTGGACCACTACTTGATGCACTTAGAGATTTAGGAGACTCTGGAAAACCTCGTGAAGTTTCATCAAGGATTGCAGAAAATTTAGATTTGTCAGATGAAATTCTAGATGCTGTTACTGGTAGTGGACAAAATAAGTTTCATAATCAAGTTGCTTGGGCAAGGCAATATTTAGTATGGGAAGGTCTACTTGATTCTTCAGTAAGAGGAACTTGGAAACTTACCGAGAAAGGTAAGAAAACGAATATTGACTCCAACAGTGCCAGAAAACTTTTTAAAAAATGGGTTGATATAAATCGAAAAGCCAGAAAAGAATCTACAAAAAATGAAATAATCGAAGATCAGGAAGACAGCAGTCCACAACAGTTTGAATTATCTAATAACCTACTCTCTATTTTACAAAGTCTTTCGCCTTTAGGTTTTGAAAAAGTTTGTAGAGAATTACTAAGAGAGCACGGGTTTGAAAATGTTAATATAACCGGAGGTTCAAAAGATGAAGGGATAGACGGATACGGAACTTTAGAAATTAATCCGTTTGTAAGCTTTAAAGTTCTATTCCAATGTAAAAGATATAAGGGTTCTGTTTCAAGAGCAATGGTAGGCGATTTCCGAAATGCTATGATAGGACGTGCTGAAAAAGGAATAATCTTAACTACAGGGACATTTACAAATGATGCAACAAGAGAAGCAAATCGAGAAGGTGCACCTCAAATTGAGTTGATTGACGGTGAAAAACTTGTTGAGATGTTTGAACGTGTAGAGTTAGGCTTAAAACCAAAAAAAGTTTATGAGGTTGATTTAAACTATTTCAAAAAATTTCTAAATGACTAGAAGCTATCTTAAAACAACTCGCCAAAATACTGATTTGGAGGTGTCCTTAAATCCAGGTATTCGAAAGAAAGTAAGCCATTATCTTTCATAAGGCTATAAACTTTCTCGCAATTATCATCTCTGGCGATAAAAATATCCGATTTAACTTCTTCCGCCTGCGCTAGAATTTTAGTATCATTCGGAATAACAACCCTGTTTTCCAATTCGATTGCACCTTTTCTCTTACTTTCATAAGCAAGCTGCGCAAGAACAGAAGAGCGTTCAGCGTGATTTAGGTTAAAAGGAAGAACAGTAACATATTTGTAGGGAAGTTGCTTGATTGCTCCACCGGTTCCAAATTCAGCAGCTACGATGGTTGATAGGAATAACTCGCAATCCTCTTTTCTAAACCGCTCCCAATAAGTCCGTGCTTTGATGTGATCAGGGTCGTCCGGTTTGTACAAACGGATAAAGAAACTGGTATCAAAAAAGATTTTTTGTTTCCTATCCTTCATATCCTCTTACATTTTTCAGCCATTTTTCGGGATCTTCAATCTTATCCATATATGGTTTGGCTTCAGCTATCAAACGATCCAAATATTCTTCAGCCGTTTCTTCTTGCCCATCATCAAAGTCAATAAACTCAATAAGCTTCGCAGATCCTTTCTTAAATTCTCCGGTATTAAGGTTGCGCTTAATAAGAATTCGCAGTTGATGCCTTTTGTAAAGGCGGTTTTTATCATCCTCGCTAAGAGTAAGTTTATCCGCGGCTACGGTCAAAGTGCCAAATTCTTCTGTGTCAATATGAATATTAGATTTGGTCTTGCCTCCAACATCAACAATTTCTCCTTGTACATAGAGCTCCTCATCAATCCAAATATCTTCAGGATTAGACCATTCGGTCTCTCGGTCCAATCTTAATCCTGGTGCTATGGCATCAAACATACCAAAATGAAGAACGAAGTTTCCTTCACTTACGAATTTTTGAATTCCTTCAATTGCCTCAACTTGTTTGGAGTTAAGTAGTCCAAGATCATGATCGGAGTTTAATTGCCCTAAAAGAGCATGAGCCTGAACCGCTGTAGCTGAGTCAACATCCAAGCTAATAATTGCACTACCCTCTTTTAGAGCAACACTTACTCTACCTCTGGACTTGCCTTTTTCAGGAAAAAGAAAATCCCGCGCATAAGAGAGCAGGCTGACGACCTCGTCAACATCCAGTAGGTCAGGGGAAAGTTGTTTTCCCTCTCTAAGACCTTCGATTTTGATATTTATTGTTTTATTGCTCATTCCTTTCCTAACAATAAGTTAAAATTAAACATTTTTGTTTCAATATGCCAAGATAATTTCCTTAATCTGTTTCATTATACAATGAACGCTAAATTTTTCTATTAAATCTTGTCCCGTCCTGAAAAAGTTGACACTTTTATAGCCTAATCCTAGTATAAGTTTACCCCACAATTTTAGTCCTAAAATAGGTTGTCAGTTAGCGCTCAAAAAGTAAAGTGATTAAAGCAAAATTGGAGGCTGATAATGATACATTCTGAATGTGTAGGGATTCAATGGTTTCATTTTTTACGTCTGAACGGTTTTCTAAGGCTGTTAAGCGTTCTGTAAGGATCAGCTTTTGCTTTGTAAGTGTTTCTATGGTTCGCTGACTGTTTACCGTTGTGGTACCTTTCCATTTGGTGGCCCGGGCTTCTTCAATTTGTTGATTTATGGCGGCTATTTCATTTTTTATGGGCGTTGTCAGAGTATCATAAGAAACGAGGGTAGGGTCTTTCGAAAAAACCGTCACCAATTTTTTGGCTCCAAAAAAACTGCAGGAAATGGAAAGTCCGGTTATGAGGAAAATGATGGCCAATAATTGAACGCTTACTTTCCGGTATTGCATCCAGTTTTGAAAGTAATTACTGGAAATGTTTCTTTTTATAGCTTCCAGGAGGAAAATAGCCGCCAAAGTACCAAGTCCAGCAAAGATGACGTGACCAATAAGCTGGAGCAGAAAAAAGGGAGGTTAAAAATTATATTTTTCCTTTATTTCATGAAAGTTAATAACCCGTTCATATCCCATTTTTTTCAACCCTTGATACAATTTCTCGTCGCCAGTCCACAATATACTTTCAATGTAGTTATTCAAGGCCAAAAACGTTACATCATCAGGATCAATATCTCGAATAATTCGCATGGCCTTGATATATTCTTCAAAGGGGATGAGTTCATCATTAATAAAGGTGATATGGGAATAAATTTCGTTGAGAACAAGCCGGAACTCAACTTCAGACAATCGGGTAAGTTCGAGAGTCTTTCCAAGATGCCTTTCTAATTCTGTTTCAAGATACTTTGGGGCAAATAGGGAGAGACCAAGATTCTTCGACTTTAGAATAAATTGAGCGATTCCGCTATTAAAATTCAAAGCAGCAGAAAAAATTAAATTGGAGTCTATCACATAATCCATTAATCTAGCAGGTCTTTAAACTCATCTAAAGCATTTAATTTATTCTTAACCTCTTCAGACCAACCAGATTTGACCTCCTTCGAAAGTTCCTCAATATCTTTTTCACTAGCCTGACTTCTACTAATGATATCAATGCATTGAAAATAGTCCAATGCATTTTGAATATCGACGGGATCCATGTTTAAGGGAAGTCGAATTATAAATTCGGAATCGGTACGTTCAACACTGACTGGCATAGGAACTCATTTTTGACAAATAAAAAAGCCCTTGATAATCAAAGGCTTTCAACTTAAGAAGTTTCTTTTAGTAGACCTACTAGGACTCGAACCTAGAATGACTGAACCAAAATCAGCTGTGTTACCAATTACACCATAGGTCTATCTGCTTTTCAGCGAGTGCAAAGATAATACTTTTATTTATTTTGGTAAAAATTTTGGAGATAATTTTTTTTGCTCGCTGATAAAATATACTCTAATAACTCACAAGCTGCCGATTCAGTTCCGGGAATACGCAAAAAATTAGAGGAAGTGACAAAAAACTGAATTTTTTAGCCCTTTGGTTGTTCCGCTTGCTTCAGTCGGTATAACTCCGGTAACTCCCGGCCCCGTTCATCGTAATCCAGGCCATAGCCAATCACAAAATCGTTCGGGATTTCGAAACCCACATGATCCAGTTGCAAAGGGTATTTCAGGGCATCGGGCTTGAATAGGAAAGTGACTACTGTAAGTGAGGCGAGTTGTTCGTTTTGTAGAAACGGTATCAAATGATGGAGCGTCGTGCCTGTATCAACAATATCTTCCACGAGTACCACATGACGACCAGCCAAACTGATATCCGGTGGGAAGGAATACTTCACTTGTCCCGTCGATTCCATTCCTTTGTATGAAGATACTTTGGCAAAAGTGACTTCCATCGGAATAGGACAAGCACGTACCAAATCAGCCATAAATACAAATACGCCTTTCAGCACTCCCAGAAATAATGGAAAGTGATCCTTGTGCTCAGTGGCCAAGCTAGCTCCCAACTCTTTTACCCGCGCCTGTATTTCTTCCTGGCTTAAAAACACCTCAAATGTGTAGTCTCTTATTTTTATCATTTTTCAAATGTTTCGGGAAACCGGTTAACGGTTAACGGTGAACGGTTAACAGGGAACGGACTGATAATTTGTTTTCTGTCCGTTCGTTTAGGGCTTTATTCAAGTCCATGTTTGTCCAGCAAATAGACTAAGCTCATCATTGCTGCGGCACCAAGCTCTAATTCCCGCTTATTGACAGCTTCAATTCGATCAATACTGGTGTGGTGATAGTCGAAGTAACGCTGAGAGTCGGGCCTTAAACCGAAGAGCAAGCCTTTTTGACCTTTCAGCGGGGAAATGTCAGCCCCTGAACCACCAGTTGTTAACGTTATGCCATAAGGTTCTATTAGTGGCAGCCATTCTGTCACCTGACTTAGCTTTTGTTTGTATACATCTGCATGGCCGTCAGTGCTGAAACCTCGGGGAGAAAAACCGCCTGCATCCGATTCAATTGCAGCCATGTGGTACTCGCCTCTTTCATCAGATGCTTTTCCATAGGCTCTTCCGCCCGCTAAGCCGTTTTCTTCGTTCATGAACATTACACAGCGGATGGTGCGCTTCGGTTTGTAATCAAGGGTTTTTATCAGGTGCATTACTTCCATGGAGTGTACGCACCCGGCTCCGTCGTCATGTGCGCCGCCGCCCAGGTCCCATGAGTCAAGGTGGCCGCCAACCAGAATGATTTCATCGGGAAATTCACTTCCCTTTATTTCTCCGATGACATTGTAGGAGCGTTTTTCTGGCAAGTTTTCACAAGTTGTGCGTACAAATAGTTTTACAGTTTCTTCTTTGAGAAGACGACTGAGTAAGTTGGCGTCGTTCGTACTTATCGCTACTGCGGGTATTTCCTTCCCGTCTTTCCCATAGGAAGTTACCCCGGTATGAGGATAGTCATCATTGCGTGTTGTTAAGGAACGGGCAACTGCTGCTACAGCCCCGTATTTTGCGGCACGAGCCGGTCCTCTTACCCGCTGATCCGCAGCACCACCATAGGCATTAAAGGTTCGTATTTGAGTAGGATCCATGGGGCGATTGTAAAAAACAATTTTCCCTTCTATGCCTTCACGGCCAAGTTTGTCTACTTCATCAAGGGAGGTGACTTCTATCACTTCTGCAGTAATCCCTAGTGCTCCTGTGCCCACAGAGTTGCCCAGCGCTGCAGCTTTAAGTTCGATGGTACCCATTTTTTCTGAATTGACGATGCGAACCTGTTCTTTTTCTCCTCTGACCCAATGGGGAACCATGCATTCTTGCAGCCAAACGGTATCCAAGCCCAGGTTTTCCATCTCTTGTCGGGTATACTCCACTGCCGCGGCAGCTTGAGGTGAGCCGGCTAATCGGCCGCCAATGGAATTGGATAAATGAGTAAGCCAATAGTAGCACTTGGCATTGGTAAGCGCTTCATCGTAAATTTTGCGGATGAAAAAAGCATCTTCTTCATTAACCTGTTCTTGTCCTGTGGCAGAAGTAACGCTCGTAAAAATGAATAGACTAAGTATAAAAATGCGATAGTTCATGTTAAAATTATTCTTTTCAAAAGCTCAATATACGGTAATTTTAACAAAGGAGATAATGCAAATGGGGAGGCCTGGACGACGGCCGTCGTCCAGGCCTCCCCATTTGCATTATCTCCTTTGTTAATTTTTTTTGTACATAAATGTGTCTTTTTAGGTGACGCTCCGTCTAAAAAGAGCATTTATGAAAATAATTACAGAAAAGCTAGCTAAAGTGTTGCTTTTCAATGTTTTGCCGGTGCCTTTCACTTGTAAGGGATGTTAAAGCTCCTTTATGAGACAGATTTCCTTTTTTTTAAATGAACTCAAAGCAGTATTTTTTCATGAAAAATGATATTTTTGCTAAGTTCGTATAAGGCAAAAATCGACTTATTTGAAAAAACAAGCTGTTAGCCGACTTTCTGATAATGAAATTATCCGACTTTATTTGGAAACCCAAAGAAGCGATTATTTTAGTGTGCTTTACAGGAGGTACTCCAATAAAGTATATGGTAAGTGTATTTCATTATTAAAAAGCGAGAGCCTGGCTTCTGATGCCGTTCAGGATATTTTTACTAAAATATTTCTGAACATCTCGAAGTTTCAGGAAAAATCTAAGTTTTCTACCTGGCTTTATTCCATTACGTATAATTATTGTATCGATTTCCTGAGAAAACAAAAGAAGGAACATGCACTATTTTCTAGTGAAATGGAGAACCCGCCGGATTTAGAAGATGAAGTACCGGATCATTATTTATTGGAAATGCAGGTGAGTCAGCTTAAAGAAGTTTTGGAAGCGATCCCGCCGGGGGATAAGGAGGTGTTGTTAATGAAGTACCGGGAGGAACTCTCGATTAAGGATATCGCAGAGATTTTTGATAAGACGGAGAGCGCAATCAAGATGAAAATTAAGCGTGCAAAGCATAAAGCCCAAAAGGTTTATTCGGATATGTTTCCGCAAAATTTAAATTAGGAAACGTGAGTCATCCCGAATTTTCGGGATGAATCATGTTTGATGAAAACCCTTGCATGGTTCTGTTAATCAGAGCCTTATCTACTTTTTCCTTGATGAAAAAGTAGCAAAAAATCAAGGCTGTATTCAATTCTTAACGCTTTTTGTCCCGAACTTGATTCGGGACAGCCTAAAATGAATAAACTCGCCGGGGCTCAGATGTTATTATTCTTTTAACGGCTGCCAGCCTGTCAAAAAGCTAAATTGAATAAGGCCGGTCTTAAAACATTGATTTGCAGTATCTATTGTTAACTATTGTGACAACATGAAGTTCCACACAATTTGTCAAAGAACGTGTTACTTCTCAATATCCCCACCCATAATTAGCAGTTTACATTAAGGAATAAGACAGCAATCGAGTAAAAGCAATTGTAGGTTTTCACAAAAAAAGAATGATTAAATGGATAATTCTAACAAACCTGTGAATAGTTTCATGGAGCTTCCTTCTGACCCGCCGCCACCACCGGAAGTGGAGGGCCGCGTTTTTAGTACACTTACTAATCTTCGCTTCATCGGCGATATTTTTGACCTGTATTTCTCCAAATTATTCCATACGTTAATGGAATTAATAAGCGCTTCTTCAAATAGTGATGATAAAAAGTAATTTGTTGCCTCAGGCAACAAATTACTTTTTATCATCACTAGTCAAGTTACTTTCCTTCCTTTTTCCCGTCTCAACCGTATTCATAATAAAAAGAATTGCTATGTTCCAGTTGGTTCTACTTTTCTTCTTTCAAGATTCTCTCAGTCAGCAAGCAAAGCTTCCTGATGGTGAAAAAGGTTCTGCACCTGATTCAGGTTTAGGGGGAGCTGAGGCGCCGGACACTACCGATTTGCTCTTTGATTGGCAGATGCTGATAAATCAGTTGGTCGAATTTCTTCCCAATGTACTTGGAGCCCTTGCTATTGCTATTGTAGGTTTTATTATCTCTCGGGTGGTATCAAGAATCATCGGTCGCTTGTTAAAGCGGCTTCGTGTGGATAAGTTGATGGATCAATTGAAAGAGGTGGATATACTGAGTAATTCTAATATACAGTTTTCGCCAAGTGCGTTTTTAGCCAAATTGGTATACTACATATTATTACTGATTTTCTTGGTGGCAGCGGTAGAAACCCTTGGCATGGAATCCGTTTCCAATATGATTTCCGGCTTGCTGGCTTATCTTCCCAATGCTTTCTCTGCTTTTGCGGTCTTCATAGTGGGGTTGCTGATTGCCAATTTTATTAAAAATATTGTTTACACAGCAGCTAAATCAATTGGAATTCCCTCTTCCAAATTAATAGCGAACTTCTTATTCTATTTCCTTTTCTTAAATATTTTAATGATTGCGCTCGATCAGGCTGGGATAAAAACGGAGTTTTTAACTTCTAATCTGACTTTGGTGCTTGGTGGGGTAGTATTGGCCTTTGCTTTTGGTTATGGCTTTGCTTCCAAAGACTTAATGGCTAATTACCTGGCTTCTTTCTACGCGCGCAACAAATTCAGCATCGGTGATGTCATCAATATTGATGGGGAGGAAGGACTGATATTGGATAAAGATAGCACCTCTATCACCATGCGCACAAGCAACGGAAATAAGGTGATTTACCCTTTAAGCATGCTTACCCACCGAAAAGTGGAAATCGTTAAGCAAGAAGGACCTGCAGAGGAATTTAAACCGAATTTATAATTATTTTATTTTTCAACTTTTCGGGTTTGTTGGCTCCTTCACTCTGAGCCCCCATCTCCCCGACCTGTAAGGATGGATTTTTGCATGGCTCCAGGAAAAGCAGGAGGAACCGCCGCTCCCGATCTTAAACCTATTCTGTGTGATGAAAAAATTACTTTTACTTGCATTTGTATTTGGACTAACAGTGAATCTTGCGGTTGCACAAGAGGCCGCGGAAGAGGAACCTAAAGAAGGCTGGGAGATCGGCGCGGGCCTTGGCCTTGATTTTGCGCAGCTTTTGCAAATTAACCCTAAGGTTGGGGCCGGCCAGAACCGAATCGGTCTAGCAGGAGCCTTAAATTTCTTTGGGAATTACACCAAGAACCGTACTTCGTGGGATAATGCCGCTACATGGCAATTCGGTGTTCAGAAATTTGGCTCCGGGTCAATTTCAGGAAGCCCGGATCAAAAAGTACCTTTTGAAAAAGCAATCGATGAGTTCCGCTTAAGGTCTAAATTTGGATTCAAAACCAGCGAGGACTCTAAATTTTTCTACGCTGCTAATGTGAATTTCAATACGCAAATCACACCATCCCACAGGGATGTAACAGGAGCATTGACGGGCTTATACCTTGAGGACGTCCGGGGAGGCATTGATACCTTGCCTTCCTCTCTTCAATCAGAGTTCCTATCACCGGCTAATTTGACTTTATCACTCGGCTTAGATTATAAACCAACAAGTTTTCTATCGGTTTTTTATTCTCCGGTAGCTTATAAAGGTATTTTTGTGCTGAATGACGAACTGGCCAGCCTTGTAGCTCAAACCGATGATCGGGGCCTGGCTACAGCTACTGTTCATGGTAATGAGGTTGAGATTGTTAATGGCGAAGAGGTATTTAAGAATTCGTTTAATCAATTCGGCTCAAACCTGGTAATTGGTTATGCTAAAAAGTACTTCAAGGATAAATTGGTTGTTACGTCCACTTTGAACTTGTATTCTAATTATTTAAACAAGCCGGAGAATATTGATGTGGATTGGCAAAACCAATTTGACTATATGATTTTTGAAGGCTTAAGCCTTTCTGTTCTGGCTAACCTTTTCTATGATCACGATGTCTTCGTTCAAATTACCAATTTTGACAGACCTGGTGGGGTAGAGGAGAACCTGGGGCGCCGCCTCAACTTTACGCAGCAGTTATTGATCAAGTATACGGTTACCTTTTAGCATTTATAAATTTATGTCAAAGAACTCTTAAAATAAAGGCGTTGGCCATTGAGCTCAGCTCAATGGCCAACGCCTTTATTTTATCCCTCACTTTCCTTCACTTTTATTAATTTTGTGGAATAAAAAATTTAACAAATTCACAAACACGGATTATGAGAAGAGAAATCCATTCCTGGCATAGCCCATCCCTCAACAAAAATATGGAAATCGTGGCTTATGGTCACTACGGCTTTGCTTTGTTATTATTGCCTACAGCTGCCGCGGATTATCTGGAATACGAGCGTTTTATGATGATCGACATGCTGCGCCCATATATTGAATCTGGGAAAGTGAAGGTATTCTCCATCAATAGCATTAACTCGGAAAGCTGGTTGAACAACCGGATGTATCCTCCACACAAGGCGATTCGCCATAATCAGTTCAATAGCTATGTGTACAATGAAGTCGTACCTTTCATAAAAAACATGACCAGTCAGGATACACCGATTATTTTAACGGGAGCTTCCTTAGGAGCGTTACACTCGGCTAATCTGTATTTCAAGCGCCCAGACTTGCTTGACGGCGTTATTGCGATGAGTGGGGTTTATGACTTGGAGACTTATACAAAGGGTTTTTACGATGAGAATGTGTACTTCAATTCGCCTACGGCTTATTTGCCTAATTTGAATGACGATTATCACTTACCTATCCTTCGCCGTGCACGCCATATTCACATTGTAACGGGTTCTGGCAATTATGAAAGCCCGGAGGCTTCTCAAAGATTATCAGGCATCCTTCATGCGAAAGGTATTCCTCACGAACTGGATATCTGGGGTTGGGATATGGATCATGATTGGCCGACATGGAGAAAAATGTTACCGCATTATATTGCTACCCGGTTTTAGGGGGGATTTCAAAAGAAATTCATTGCCCTTGCTTAGGGAGGTTTGTTTGAAGAGCGGCCCGTCTTTTTGATTTTTTCTTCGAAAAAATCAAAAAGACGGGCCGCTCTTATATAAATATTCTCCTATAGACTGCAATGAATTCCTTTTAAGGAATGAAGTTGTTAGAAAAGAGGGAGAAACAAATACACTTTTACCAGCGTTTATTCTTTATATTGGATTAAAAGAAATTTTCAAAAATGTATGCACTAGCTGGATTACCAATTCGCGGCCTGGCCGATAAAATGACCGACGAAGAATTCTTTAACTTTTGTGTGGCTAATGCTCCTGCACAATTTGAACGCGATGCGTTCGGAAATATCTATATTATGTCTCCAGTAGGATCTAACTCAGGCAACCTAGAAAACGAAATCAATTATTGGTTGACAAATTGGGCGAAACAGAATAAGCTCGGAATGACATTTAGTTCGTCCACTGGGTTTACATTACCAGATACCTCCGTGCGCTCTCCTGACGCTGCCTGGTTATCTAAAGAAAAGTGGAATCTTTTAAGTGAGGAAGAACGCAACCGATTTGCGCCTGTTGTGCCTGATTTTGTGATAGAACTTCGGTCTGAATCAGATAATCTGGAACAGCTTAAATCAAAAATGTCCGATACCTGGATAAAAAACGGCGTTCAACTGGCTTGGCTGATCGACCCAACGCAGGAAAAGGCTTATATCTATCGCATTAACGGCTCTATTGAAATTGTTGAAGGCTTTGATCGGAAATTGAGTGGGGAGAACGTTCTTGAGGGGTTTGAGCTGGATTTGGGTAATTTGAGAGATTAATTTTATAAGTCACTTAAGTAGTTCACGGGATTGGGCTATGTTCCAAACTTCTCTTTATCACCAAACAGGAGTCATCCCGAATTTTCGGAATGACTCCTGTTTTATGATAAAAATTTTAAGTTTTTTCTTCGACTATAACCTATAAAGGCGCATTCAAGCTTATTAAGCAACTGCAGAAAAAGCTTAACATCCCCTTTACTTCAAAAAATACATCTTTAGCAATTCCCCGTTTTTAGCTTCAATTTCCCCGCGATACTCAAAATCAAACTCATCTTTCACAAGCTGGTAGGTATTTTCAGAGATATTAATTTTTCCGGGAGTAGAACTCGTTTCCATACGAGATGCCAGGTTCACAGTGGAACCCCAGATGTCGTACTGGAACTTTTTGGTACCTACCACTCCGGCCACAACAGGCCCCGTATTGATACCCAAGCGTATATCGAAAGGAATGATGCCTTCGGGTGGAGCTTTTTTGATGGTTTCTACTGCTTCTAGCATTTCGATAGCTGCATTAACAGCATCTGACGGATTGGAGCTATTGGGTACCGGAAGGCCGCCGGCGCACATATAGGCATCTCCGATGGTTTTGATTTTCTCCAGATTATGGCGAGTGACGATTTCATCGAATTTGGTGAAATAGTAATCCACTGATTTCACCAGGTCCTCCGGGGAGGTCGCTTCGGCAGTGCGGGTAAAGTTTTTGAAATCGGTGAAAAGGACGGTCGTTTTTTCAAACTTTTTAGCTTCTACATAGCCTTTTTCTTTGAGCTCCTGAGCAGTATCGGCCGGCAAGATGTTCAGAAGAATGGATTCGGCCCGGTTTCTTTCTTCGGAGATGATTTTGTTGCTGCGCCGGGCGTACCAATATTGGTAGTAAATTCCACCTGCAATAATGATTAGAAAGCCTGCAATACCCATAAAAAGATACCACAGTAGATTGGCCCGCTGCACGGCTAATTCGGAGAGCGCGTTTTCTTTTTTGAGCAGTTCTACTTCGGCCTCTTTTTTATCTAGGTCGTATTGGAATTGAACATTTCCTACGGCTTTGGCCATTTCATCGCTGAAGACCTTTTCACGGGTTTCGTTAAAAAGTTGTTGATATTCATACGCTTTTTCAAAGTCCGTTAAACTCGCAGCACTGGATGCTAATCCGGCATAAGCTTCCTGAAGTTCCGCATTCAAATCCAGTTCATTTGCAATTTCTTGAGCTTGCGCATAGTATTGAATGGCAGGTCGCCATTCTCCTAAATCTTGGTAGTGATCGGCAAGGCCAATCAATGCTTGTGTAAGTTGATATTTTGAATCTTTGCTTAAGGCGCTTTGGATTGCTTGATTATGAAATTGAACCGCTAGTTCTTTCTTACCTTCAAGAGCATAGATTTTCCCAATAAAAGTGAGTACAAAGGCTAAATTTCCTCCGGACTGCTTGAGTGCTTCCAGGGCTTTTTCAAACTTGTTTAGTGCAGTTTTATAGTCTCCGTTCAGGAAATAGAGTTCTCCCAGGTTGGCATTTACGGTGCCAAGTGCATCTAAATTACCTGCATCCTCGAATAGGGGCACGGAACGATTGTAATAATCCATTGCTTTGTCGCGAGTGCCTTCCGCCGCCTTCATGTCAGAATATGCTGCTCCTACGTTCATCATTGCAGTAGCAATGCGCAAGGTATCTCCCAATTCTTCGGCAGCTTTCAGGGATTCAAAGTAAAAAGTTAGCGCTTTGGAGTAGTTGGCGTTGTTAAAGTGTACGGCGCCAATATTATTATTAAGGTTGCTTATCCCTAGTTTATCATTAATGGATTTAAAGACATTGAGGGATTGCTGCCAATAATTATAAACTTCGACGAAATCGCTTTTTACGTAATAGGCCAATCCAATGTTTTTCAAGGCATAGCCTTCTCCTTTTTTAAAATTCAATTGCCTGGAAAGGTCAAGTGCTTTTTCTGCATAAAACATAGCGGTGTCGGGCTCCTTTCCAAAAATCATGGCAGATAGATCCAAAAGGGCATTGACTTTATTGGTGTCTGCAGGTAATTGAGTAATTGCATCTTTCAGGCTATCGGTTTTGGGATCCTGAGCCATACAAAGCTTTCCCCAGCTCATTAAAATGATACATAGTATCAGGCTTAGTCTTCTCATGTAAGTTGTATGAAATTCATTTTTTTGAAAATGACCACATCTTTTTGTGGAGCAATTGTTCTATGTATGTCAATACTTACAATAGTAGTACCAACTTAAACTAAACAGTGAACGAAATAAAACTATGTTAAATTTTTCCATAATAAACAAAAAATGCTTTCAGTGATTCTCACTTTGAAAAATAAACGCGCCTACAGCGCGAAATTCCTTTGAGAGGGAGGCCGAAAGGGCTATTTTGCTTAGCAAAATAGCCCTTTCGGCCTCCCTCAAAAGAAAATATCGCCGCGAAGCGGCGTAAATTTAGTTTTGGATTCCCAAAACGAGAATTGCTGAAATACTTTGTATGTGAAATCAAAGGATGCCGCCTTTCACCCCAGCCCCATCCTTTGATTTCGCATAATTAAACAAAAATCACCAGAAAGAGTGTCCAAGAATTTATTATTTTTGGAGTTCGAACTTTTACAATAAATAATCACCATGAAAATGAACGTCCTGTTTAAAAATATAGCCGTTATTGCTTTTCTGCTATTCGGTAGCATGAGTTTATACGGCCAGCGGGTTTATACCACTACCGGAAGTAACAATATCTGGGATGATCCTGGCACCTGGACATGCTCAGGATCTGATTGCCAGGCCAATCCTACACCTGGCTACTATGTAACGGATTCTGTTTTTATTAAACACGATGTTGAAGATAATAGTGAAAGCACCGTATTCATAGATAGCTTAGGGTATATTGAAATATCTCAGGGCGCTCAATTTGCCATAATACAGGTAGCTGTGGATACTGGGGCAACTTTTGTCATAAACGATGGAATACTTCTTAACTTTGATTTCTTACCAAATAACGGAACTATTGAATTTAACGATGCTGATGTCTTGATCGAAGGGGGTTTTGTGAATTACGGAACCGCCACTTTGACCAATACTCTTCTTGATATTACATTTGGTAACTTTGATAATTTGGGAAAAGTTACACTAGACAATACGTGTATTGATGTATCTGGTTCGGCATTTAATGCGGATAGCTTGCTAGGGCAGGGTAGTATTAGAACAGGATTGGAAGGAGAAGGAGAAGGAGAAGGGGGGGATGTTATGAATTCCGGGGTTTGGAGCGTAGGGGTGAGTTACTGTTCCGGAGGCTTCTCCTCTGGCATACTTTTTCCCGAGGACTGTGCATTGGCAGATTCCATTTGTTTCTGCCTTTTCTCTAACTGTGATATTTTACCCGGCTATACCCCAACCATAAAAGTAGACAGCATCATTGGATCTGAGCTCACTTCGCTTGAAGATAATTTTGCCCCCGGTGGAGATCCTCCCTCTGAGGATATTTATGTCATTTCAAATGACTCCGTACTCATTGAGATCATTCCTGCGGATACCATGAGTAGTTATGATAATGTAGTGGCTTTTTTGGCAACTTTTGGTATCACCCCCGCAGATTTTATTCAGGATAGTGCGCCAGGGGTCAGTGATAAACTCTTGATTACCGTGTTTTTCCCGATTAATAGTTTATCCGATTTTAATCAACTAACAGATGATGTAAACTTTGTCCGACCCGTTTATCCGGCTATTAGCAATACGGGTTTGATCAACAGTCAAGGGGATATTGCGCAGCGATCCTTTGAGGCAAGGCAAGGCTGGAACTTAAGTGGAGCTGGAGTCAAAGTTGGGGTCATATCCGATAGTTACGCTACCCTTGGTACTGCAGTAAATACAGATATAAGCAATGGTGACCTGCCCGGAGCGCCCAATCCGGTTACAGTAGTGCAAGAATATCCATTTGGAGTGGCTTCGGATGAAGGCCGGGCAATGCTGCAGATTGTCCATGATGTAGCACCAGATGCACAGTTGTTTTTTCAAACGGGTTTCATCAGTGAAGGAAATATGGCCTTTGATATTTGCCGCCTGCG
This sequence comes from uncultured Saprospiraceae bacterium, assembly GCA_964537285.1. Lineage (GTDB taxonomy): Bacteria > Bacteroidota > Bacteroidia > Chitinophagales > Saprospiraceae > CAZHZT01. The sequence goes on from CAZHZT010000062.1 coordinate 23,634, forward strand.
CAATGATTTTCAATGTGATATTATCGTCGATGATGTTCAGTATATTACAGAGCCTTTTTTTAAGGACGGACTTATTGCGATGGCTATTGAAGATGTGGTGGGCAATGGAGTAGAGTATTTCAGTGCTGCGGGCAACTTTGGTTATCAGTCTTACACGGCAGATTTTACACCGGCTCCTGCACCCAATGCCAATCGTCATGATTTTGGCGGGGGCGATTGTTCTCAGCAAATTCAGCTGGGAACGGGCACCTATTTAATCGTATTGCAATGGGAGGATGACTTTTTCTCTCTAGGTGCTCCGGAAGGAGCTGTGTACGATTTTGATATTTTTATTACCGATGATAATGATAATGTATTATTCGGTTTCAACCGGGATAATAACGGCGATTCCGGACAAGGAATAAAAGGAGGTGACCCGATAGAAGTGGCTCCTTTTCAGGTGCTTAATCCGACCACAGCGAATATTGTGATTGAGTTGGCCGATGGGCCCATGCCATTTCCAAAATTCAAGTATGTTGTATTCCTTACCGGCGATGACGGGACCTTTGTTACTGATCCGCCCCTTGGTACATCTACGGATAATTCGACCATCGTAGGGCACGCAAATGCTGAATCAGCTATAGCCATTGGGGCCGTGAGGTATCCGAACACCCCGATCTTTGGAAATGCGCTGGTCACTGAAAGTTTCTCTTCTGCCGGGGGTACACCTGTTGATGGCGTTATTCGCAATAAGCCCGATTTCATGTCTCCAAATGGTGTAAATACTTCAGTTAATTTTAGTGTTTTAGATCTGGAGAACGATGGCACGCCGAACTTCTTTGGTACGTCGGCAGCAGCTCCGCATGCGGCAGGAGCGGCCGCATTACTGAAAAGTGCTCAGGATTCTTTTGGATTCAATCCAGCTATTAATATACGTGATTTATTGCAAAACACGGCAATAGATATGGAAAGCCCGGGCTTTGATTTTCGTTCAGGCTATGGGTTTATTTCCCTTTATGAAACCTTGTTCTCCATAGCTCTCCCTCAACCACAACTAAATAGTCTTGATCTATCCAATCTGGATACGGCTATGTTTGCGCCCGGAGATGTCCCGTTTACTTTGATTTTAAATGGGCAATTTTTTGATAGCACGACAACGGTACTCCTGGATGGCAACCCTTTAGCTACTACTATTTTAAACGATAGTACGGCAACCGCAGACGTGCCTGCTTTTACAGGTGATCCACTGGTTCAGCTTTCCACTCCACCCGGCGCTTTAACCAATGGAACAGACGGAGGGTTGTCGAACACCTTAACTTTTACCAACATCATACGTGATGTGATCCTTAAACCGAATGATGTAGCCAAGCGCTATGCAGAGCCGATCCCTACATTTTCCTTCTCGGCCACTATTGAAGCATCTGGAATGTCTCTTTCGGCAATGGAACTGGCAACCCTCGCTTCGTCCATAAATATGAGTACAGCGGCTACTTCGGCTAGTATAGTCGGCCAATATGCCATAAACCTCGATACAGCAAATGTCGATCCCGCACTCAGAGCATTATACAATTTCAAAATAGAACCGGGGATTTTAACGGTCAATACCATGCCGGTAACCATTATTCCCAATACGCCTGCTCCGATTACCTATGGTGATCCGGTTCCGGAAATTACTTATCAGTACGTATTTGGCGAAGAAGGTGAAATGGGCGTAGTGGTAGATCCTGATCTTATTGACACGATTGCCAATCAGCATACCAATGCACTTTCGCTGGCAAGAGGTATTGCCCTGGTAAATGGTATTGCCCTTGTGAACGGCATTGCTCTAGTGAATGGGGAGCCTGTAATTGATGGAAGCGATGATGCCGTATCTAATGGCATCGCTTTGGTTAATAAATCATTTTATGTTTCGCAAAGTTCATTAGATGCAGCTCAAACGAGCCAACAGTTTGGCATTGCATTGGTTAATGGCACGGGAACAGAGAAAGTCGTAGAGATTGGAGCTGATTTATTCAGTACCCCGGGCATTGGAGAGGGAGATTTATCCAATTTTGTTCCCGGTATTGCCCTTGTGAATGGTATTGCTTTAGTAAATGCCAGTGCTAGGCTGGATGGTATCGCCTTAGTAAATGGTATTGCTCTGGTAAATGGTATTGCCTTGGTGAATGGTATTGCCCTTGTTAATGGCATTGCCCTCGTAAATGGTATTGCTCTGGTAAACGGCATTGCTCTGGTGAACTCAAACGGCTCTTTAGACCCCTTATTCTCGGCATTTGACAATGCCCTAGTCGTTCTCAATCAAAGTGATGGTTCTATAGATCCGAACGTTCCCATAGATATATTCCCGATTACAGTATTCACAGGCTTAGATGTGGGTACTCAATACATCGTTCCCGGAGGGTTTATTAATAACAACCTGACTTTAAGTTTTAAGCCTGCGCCTCTCGTAATTCAGCCCTTTGATATTACGGTGACCGTTAATGATGCAAATGTTACCTATGGTCAGGATCCTCCTTATGGTTTTTCAGTGACTTACAGCCCTACGGAAGATCAATTCCCATTTGGAGAAACTGCTCAGAGCATATTTGGAGATTTCTCTTTTCTGCCTAATGACGGATGTAATCTAGGCAATCAAATTACCGTCGACCCTCAGCCTGTAACCCCCAATTATAATGTAACTTATGTGCCGGGTAGTCTTACAATAGATCCTGCTACTTTGAATATCACGGTGCAAAAGCTTTTTGTCGAGGAAGGTGATCCGCTACCGCTAGACGCTCAATTTACGCCAATCGTTTCAGGTTTGTCGTGTGGCGATCCTGAGCCTGCTGCCAGCCAATTTACCTATATGATCTTTGATAGTAATGGTATGCCAGCTACAGCTCCTTTGGCGCTAGGGGAATATTCAGTGGTTCCTGTTTTTTCTGATCCTATGAGTGCATATGCAAATTATACGCCAATGATTACTCCTGGTGTTTTGGTTGTAGTGGATGAGATTATTCCGACGATGGGAGAGTGGGCCTTCTTTTTGTCGGGGCTGATCGTATTTACGGTGTTTGTGGTGGGGGTTTATAATTTGAGGGAGGTAGTGAGATAGGTTCATGCCACCTCAAACAAATCATCCATAGTCAGCACATTTGGGGCTAGATACGCATGCTTGTTCTGCTCGAGCCCATAACTCGTAATTAGCGTCAGGAATAATGCTTTCTTGCTTTTAGTTTTTTCCCTGAAAACCCCAATTTTGTTGCGTAGGTTTTCTGCATATTTCTTATCGATGGAAAATGAGTGGATCGAAAACTTCATTTCGCACAGGTTCACGACCTGATCTTTACGGTCAATGACCAAGTCGATCTGAGCATTTTGATGTTGCCAGGCTGAAACGGAAGTTTGAACGCCACTAATACCCAATGCTTTTTTTATTTGTGGGATATGATGCAGGCAAACCATTTCAAATGCATACCCACTCCAGGCTCGGTAAATCGGCGTTTCATGAGCATTTATCCAAAAAAACTCGTCGTCGGGGCTGGTATCCCGAATGAAATTCAGGTAGAAAAGAGTGTAAGGATCAATAAGCTGAAACAGTGCATTGGTTTGTTTTTTCCCAAATGCTCGATATTGACGAATAAAGGTGCTTTCTTCCAGTTCGTTCAATATCCTTGTTAAGCTTCCTCCATCAGAGAGGTTAGTAACTTCTCCTATAGCTTTTCGGGTAATTCCTTTTTTCTTTTTAGCCAATGCTTCTACTACTTTCATGTGCCTTTCAGCTCGGTTGAATAGTGAAGCGTACAGATTTTCATATTCATTTCTCAGAACGGCATTTCGTTCAAAGCAAAGTGTATTTATATTTTGCATAGCACTTAAACCAGGATCAGCATTATCCAGGTAATATGGAATGCCTCCCAGCGTCATGTATAGCAATAAAATCTGATAGCGGTCGTATACAGCATTCTTATGTTTTAAAAATGCTTCTGTTTCCCCTAAGTTAAAAGGTTCAAGTTTAATTCTTCCGGTAGTCCTATTATGGAGCCCTCCTTTATTGTTCAATAGGTTTTTAATCATCCAGGATGCAGCTGATCCACAAACAATGAGTAGAATATCCTTTCGTGCGCTGGCCCAACTATTCCAGAAATGCTCTAACCCCATAAGGAACTTAGACCTGGGAGTATCGATCCAGGGCAGTTCGTCAAGAAAAATAACCTTCTTTGTTTCAGTTTGATTTTTTTCTAAAAGATCGATTAATTGTTGAAAAGCAGTAAGCCAATCACGGGCAGGTCTTAGTTCTTCAATTATGGGGCTATGGCGTACTAGTTCTGAATGAAACAAGCTCAATTGATCAGACATGGAAGCATTCGCAAGGCCAGTCATCTGAAAGGCAAAATGATCCTTAAAGACCTCCCGGATTAAAAAGGTTTTTCCTACTCGTCGTCTGCCATAAACAGCCACAAATTCTGATTTCCTGGAATGAAAAAATTGCTGCAGCTTTCTTATCTCTTTTTGTCTACCTACTAATTCGTTCATCTTAAAGCTTTATATTTGGCTGAAATGCATTGCTGATACTTGCTTTCAGCCAAATATAAAGCTTTAATTGGCTTCAGCCAATTTTTTAACCCAAGTTGCGAGAAACGGGAAACCGTTCCCCGTTGTCCGTTCCCCGTTGTCCGTTTCCCGTTCCCCGTAACTAAAGTTAATTACCCAAATTGAAATTATAACTAAACCCTAAGCTAAACTGGCCGTAACTGCCAGATTCTCCCGGATTGAGAAGTATGCCGTATTCCGCCCGAATTGCCCATTCGTCTAAATCTACAGGGCTAAAGGAGGCACCTGCATTTAATGCTACCAAGTTATCTGCCCTTGAGTTGAAGCGGATCAAATACTTAGGCGCGAAGGTCAAGTCTAATTTTTGTGGAACTGCTGGTAATGTGAATAAGAAGGTAGGATGCAATTCCCAGGAATCTTCGTATTCACTTCCGAATGCGCGACCAACAGGTGAGTAAAATGCTATAATATCTTCAATAATGCTGACTTTGGGGCCTAAGCCAACTACACTAACGCCATCATCGAAGAAGTCATCAATCCAGGCATTTTCGTAACGAGCTCTGATGTCCAGAAAGTCCGTAAGCCCGTAGGCGACCTGTAGGCCTGCCTGACTTTGTATTTTGCCTTCCCCATCGTCACCATTTACCGAAGTATAACCAGGACTTACCTCAAGATGGTCTTTCCCGGCCATACGGGCACTTTGTAGTTCCGAAAAAATAGGAGAGCAGCTTTGGGTACTAATCATAAGGATTATCAAGAAAAAAATGAAAAAGGCGAGATTTGATTCATTCGCTTTCATGATTTCGGTGTTTTAAGGTTTGGAAAAAATATTCTAATTTAAAAACGAATTTTAAAGAAGTTCAGTTGTGAGTTTTCCGGTGATTTTTATCAGTCATTTAGGGCTAATAAAAATCTGTTAAATTCTCCAACCTCCTCCTCCCAAGCCAAAGCATAACCACCCAAATATATTACCTTTGACATGCCAAAAACAACACAACATGTCATACTCAAAATCCATAATCATTTGCATCGGCATCTTCATTATTCCCATCAACTACCTGACAGCTCAGGAGCCCCCCTTTGATCAATACAGTCCCGATGAATTTGAACGCACTCTGGCTTATACCTTTGCAGACGGGGTACTGACTCTGGTAAAGGAGAGTGAATTGGCGATCTACTCTTGTCGGCAAGGCATTATAGAGGCTTCCTTTATTGAATACCCGGAGGGCCTGGATCCTAAGAAAATTGACAACCCTGGCTTTGCGGTGCATGACGAAACCTTCTACTTTTATTTTTATCATGATGATCCGCGATTCAGTTATAAGTTCCATGTGCTGAAAATTAAGGATCAAAAACTGCTTGACTATAATACTTATTATATGCGTTATGCTTTTAGCAGCCCTAATTATTATTTACTAAGCGACGAGCAAACAGTTACTTCTTTTATGAGTGGGGAAAGAGCCTACATCACGCATTACAGTTTGAAAAATAAATATGAAACCTATCGTACACCTAGGGAGTCTTTTGTGCAAAATCCTGACGGGCAAAGCTTCGGTTTAGATAGCAAATTTGATCAGCAAAGCCGGGCTGCTGCCTATGTGATTCGCGAAGCTGCCACAAAAAAGTATCAAGTGGGCGTTGAAGATCCTTATGTGAAAGAGGCCAATATTTTTTCAATAGATATTCCTGATATGTTTGATTCATGGTCTACGCGTCGTATGATCGTGGATACCAGAGGGGAAAAAATATTTATCTTTGGAATTGGGTTCGATGGCTACGATTATCAAACAAGACAAAAGGGGGATAAGAAGGAGGCGCTTATTGTAATCGATGTTAAAAACAAAAAAACATCAAATAATCGACTTGACCGATTTTTTTGGCCGGGCCACCGAAGACCCCAACATATATCGATCTCCTGAATTTTATCAGGATTATCAGAATGTTTACCTGGTTTATGCCTACCAGTTTACGCTCGGCGCTGCTCCCGAACGTTATCGGCAGTGTATACTTGGAATCGATAAACTAAGTTTGGAGACGAAAGTACTAAGAGATGACAAGTCAAAAGAGCTTAAAAATGTATTCCTCTACAAAGGAATGATGATTGATCATTTTGTTCGGTCTTATGATGGTAGTAGCCTTAAAGAGTTTGTCGATTTAAGGCATAAGTGGTGATGGAGATAGTAACAGAACAAGTCTATTGTACCTTTATAAAACCAATTTCGTATATTAAGCTTATTTCGCAGCTGCTTAATGGATTAATTATGCTCCATCAGCAGCTGCAAAACAAGTTTATTAATCAATGAGGTTGCTTGAATATTCGTTATTCAGAAGATCCGGAATAACGAATGTTCAAATAACCTCAATTACTCGACAAATAACCACCTATGAAATTTAAACTATTTACCCTTTGTTTTTCTATCCTTTTTTCTTTCCAATACCTTCAAGCTCAGCACTCCATTGCCCGGGAATGGAATGAATTACTTTTAGAAGGTATTCGAGGAGACTTTGCCCGCCCGACAGTGCACGCCCGGAATTTATTCCACACTTCCGTAGCTATGTATGATGCCTGGGCAGCCTATGATACCTTGGCCAGCCCATTTTTGCTTGGAGATACGGTTGGAGGCTTTATCTGCCCTTTTGATGGAGTGCCCGAGCCCCCGGATATTCAAGCAGCAAGGGAAGAAGCAATCAGTTATGCCGCCTACCGGATGTTGAGGCATCGGTTTGATGGCTCTCCCGGGGAAAATAACTTGTTTGCAGAGATTAATGCTTTTATGATTAGTAAGGGGTATAGCATTAACAATACCTCGACCGATTACGCTTCGGGTTCTCCTGCCGCTTTAGGTAACTATATCGCCAATTGTCTTATATCTTTTGGCTTGCAGGATGGAGCCAACGAGCAAGGAGGGTATGATAACCTATATTATGAGCCGGTCAATCAACCTTTAATCATGGATCTTCCGGGTAATCCGGATATTCTGGATTACAACCGCTGGCAGCCACTGACTCTGGATGTGTTCATTGATCAGGGCGGAAATGTCATTCCCTTAAATACGCCCGACTTTCTTAGTCCGGAGTGGGGAAATGTGATTCCTTTTTCTCTTCAACCCGAAGATTTGGACATTTACCAAAGAGATGGCGATGATTATTGGGTGTATCACGATCCGGGGCCGCCGCCCTATCTTAATACAATGGAAGTTGGCGGCCTTTCCGAAGAATATAAATGGGGTTTTGCGCTGGTTTCTGTGTGGTCGGCTCATCTGGATAGCGACGACCCAACAATGTGGGATATTTCTCCTGCATCTATTGGAAATATCCAGGATTATCCTGAAAAAATAGAAGACTTACCTGGCTTTTATGATCTAATTGGAGGCGGAGATCCGGGAACAGGCTATGATGTCAATCCTAAAACAGGTCAGCCCTACACCCCACAATTGGTGCGAAGAGGAGATTACGGCAGAGTGCTGGCCGAGTTTTGGGCCGACGGGCCGGATTCTGAGACGCCTCCCGGGCATTGGTATACAATATTGAATTATGTAAACGATCAACCTCAATTTGAAAAGCGATACAGAGGTCAAGGGCCAATAGTAGATGATTTGGAATGGGATGTAAAAAGTTATTTCATGCTAGGAGGAGCCATGCATGATGTAGCCATTTCTGCCTGGGGGATAAAAGGTTGGTATGATTATGTGCGACCCGTTTCGGCTATTAGAGGAATGGCCGAGTTGGGGCAAAGTACCAATCCAAATTTACCATCCTACCATCCCGGAGGGATTCAACTGATTCCTGGTTATATAGAGCTGGTGGAGGCCGGGGATCCCCTCGCCGCCGGAGGAAATATCGGGAAAATTAAACTAATGGCCTGGAGGGGGCCTGATTATATCAATTTCCCGGCTTTTCAGGAAGCTGGAGTGGATTGGATTCTTGCCGAAGATTGGTGGCCTTATCAGCGTCCTTCTTTTGTGACTCCTCCTTTTGCAGGCTATGTTTCTGGTCATTCTACTTATTCCCGCGCTGCCGCAGAGTTAATGACTTTATTGACCGGTGATCCGTTTTTTCCCGGAGGAATGGGAGAGTTCTTCTGTCCTAAAGATCAATTTCTTGTTTTTGAAGATGGACCAAGCGAGGATATTACCCTTCAATGGGCTACTTACCGCGATGCTTCTGATCAATGCAGCCTTTCTCGTATTTGGGGAGGAATTCATCCTCCTGCCGATGATATTCCCGGGAGGCTGATTGGGATAGAAATAGGGGTTGATGCCTTTCATTTTGCAGAAAATTACTTTTTCCGCGATAATGACGGGGATGGATTTCTTAGCATCAATGATTGTAATGATAAGGATAGTACCATCAATCCTGGTGCATCTGAATTGTGTGATGGCATAGATAATAATTGTAATGGAAATATTGATGAGGATTTAATCACGTATACATACTACTACGATCAGGATCTGGATGGATATGGTCATCCTACAATAGCTGTCTTTACTTGCCTGGAAACCGCACCTGCTGGTTATGCTTCTAATAATCAGGATTGTGATGATACGAACCCTTTGGTGAACCCAGGTATGGATGAGCTTTGTGATGGTTTTGACAATAATTGCAATGGTGAAGTAAATGAAGGCTTGCAAATATTTACATACTTCAGAGATATTGATGGAGATTCTTTTGGAATAGATACCATTACAATGGATACTTGCCTGGAATTCCCTCCCTTGGGGTTTGCTGATAATGCTTTGGATTGTGATGATAGCAATCCGGATATAAATCCTTCTATGGCAGAAATATGTGATGGAGTCGATAACAATTGCAATGGAGCAAATAATGAAGGCTTGCAAGTTTATACTTATTTCAGAGATATGGATGGAGATACTTTTGGTACAGCATCGATTGCTTTGGATACATGCCTGG
>CAZHZT010000063.1:0-32902 GCA_964537285.1 uncultured Saprospiraceae bacterium
GGGGTGAATCAGGAAATGAACTCCCGTAGCGAAAACCTCAAAATACCCGAAAACGAAAAGCTCCAAATAAAAAAAGGGCATAGCCTCATCCAACGCAATAGTAAAAATCTACTTCGGCTAGTCAATCAGTTACTTGAATTAGCAAGAGTAGATTCCGGTGCTATTAGTATAGATTATATCCAATCGGATGTCGTCCATTATTTACGGTACCTCACCGAATCATTTGCCTCTATGGCTGCCGAGAAAGAGATTAAGCTGACTTTTCAATCTGAAGTAGAGGGATTGGTCATGGATTTTGATGAAGTGAAAATGCAACACATCGCGTATAATTTGTTGTCAAATGCCATTAAATTCACTCCCCGGGGAGGAGCCGTTGATTTTTTGGTCAAAGCAGTGGAAGATAAGGGAGTTCCACAGTTGCAAATAAAAGTGAAAGACACCGGAATAGGTATTTCGGAAGAACAGCTCTTCTTTATTTTCGATCGTTTTTACCAAACGGATAGTTCTACCACGCGCAAAGGAGAAGGTACCGGAATAGGATTGGCGTTAACCAAAGAACTGGTAGACTTGATGAATGGAAGCATTCATGTCGAAAGTGAATTAAATAAAGGTACCGTCTTTACTGTTTTATTGCCCGTGAAACGAACGGCAAAGCCCACGCCTATACAAGATTTAGAACGGACGGACAAGCTTAAGCCTGCTTTAAGGCCTGAAGATAAGGCTTCAACTCCAAATGAAGCTGTTTCAAAAGGGTCGGATGGCAAGCCAGAGCGCCCTGTTTTACTAATCATTGAAGATAATCTGGATGTCGTTTCCTATCTGGAATCCATTCTTCAAAAAGAATACCAAATAGAAGTAGCCAACGATGGTCAGGCCGGTATTGACAAAGCACTGGAAATCATCCCGGATATCATTATTACGGATGTTATGATGCCTTTAAAAGATGGTTACGAAGTATGCGAAACGCTGAAAACCGATGAACGCAGCAGCCATATTCCGATCATTATGCTTACCGCCAAAGCTACAGAGGCCGACCGCCTTGCCGGCCTCAAAACGGGAGCAGATGCTTACCTAATGAAACCCTTCAACAAAGAGGAGTTGTTCATTCGATTGGAAAAACTGGTGAGCCTGCGCCAAGCCTTACAGCAGCGCTACAGCCAACTTGCAGGTCCGCTGGCTAAGATCGCATCCTCGAAACAAACAACTCCGGAACCCAGCCTCGATGATCTGTTCATGGAAAAGATCCGCCGGATCATTGAAGAAAAGATAGGAGATGCCGATCTCGACATCCCCTATCTTTGTCAAAAGGTCCATTTGAGTTCGACGCAGCTTTTCCGTAAAATGAAAGCCCTGACGGGAGAGCCACCGATCCGTTTTATTCGGAAAGTACGCTTGCACAAGGCCAAAGAGCTCCTGCAAACCACCGAGCTTAGTGTCTCCGAAATAGCCTACGATCTTGGCTTTACCGATCCGCATTATTTTTCCCGGGCGTTTAGCAAGGAGTTTGGCAGTCCGCCGAGTTCTTTTCAATAGATATGCCCAAATCAAAACAAGCTTTCCAGTCCATCCACATTAATCACCTCTATGTCTTCGGCCAGAAAAAAACGCTCATCTACCGGAGCCAGTATTTTACATTTATCAACCCTTAAATCTTCCTGAACGATTCTTAGTCCTTTGGTAACCTTTGGAGTAGTAGAATATTTAATTTCTAAAAGAATAACCGGTTGTCCTGCCTTTGCAATTACCAAATCGACCTCCGCTCCGTGGTGTGTGCGATAAAAATAAAGCTCAGCCCAATCTGGCAAATATGGAAGTAACTGCTCAATTACATAGGTTTCCCAGGAGGCGCCAATAACGGGGTGGCCATTTAACTCCATAAATGAAGGAATACCTAAAAGCTGATGAAGAATACCTGTATCCCTTAAATACAATTTTGGAGATTTTACTAATCGTTTTTTAAGATTTGCATGAAAAGGAGGTAACCTTCTTATTAAATAGGCGGACTCCAGGAAATCCAGATACCTACCAATGGTAGCTCCGCTAATACCCAAAGATCTTGCCAACGTCTCTTTATTAAGTAACTGGCCAGATAAATGAGCAATCATTCGCCAAAGCTTACCACTAACTATCGGGTCCGCTGCCATTCCTAAAAGAGGAAGGTCTTTTTCAAGATAGGTTTGAATGAAATTTCTTCTCCATAAGGACGCTAATTCTTCATCTGGTGCAAAGAGAGCATCCGGAAAGCCACCTCTAAACCAATGGGTTTGAAAATCAATCCCTTGTGGGAGCTCGTTAGAAGTAAATGGAGTAAGTTCCAGATAAGCGATCCGGCCGGCGAGAGACTCCGAACTGTCCCTTATTAGTTCAGGAGATGCCGAACCTAATAAAATAAACCTTCCCGGACTGCGATTTCTATCGATTATACCTCTTAAGACCGGAAACAAGTCAGGTACCTTTTGCACCTCGTCTAATATGACTGTTTTATCTGCAAGTGGGTCAAGAAAAAGAGAAGGGTTTTCCAGTTTCACTAAATCTGCAGGATTTTCCAGGTCCAAATAAACAGATGCTTTTTCTAACCGAGGCCGAATTCCCTGAGCAAGAGAGGTTTTTCCCACCTGCCTCGGTCCCACAATCCCTACCACCGGAAAATAGGATGCTAGTTTTAAGGCTTTCTCCTCCGACGATCTAGTAATATAATTTTTCATTTACCGTGAAATTTATTCACAAGATATTGATTTTTCACGGTAAAATCTATGCCATTCTCCGTAAATTAAAAAATGCCGGACATTCAAAAATGCATTTTTCAAAAATCCTGTTTGGATTGCACCATCTCCCTAAAATCTTCAAAGGGTGTCTTAACCTACAGATAAAAATCATGTTGGGGGTTGTCGAAAAACTCCTTTCAGTTATTTTTCGACAGCCCCATTAACATAGAACAATTCAACGGTTTACATCCGCACAAAGCTGGAGGTCACTACAGACGCGCCGTTGGATATCAAAACACGATATACCCCAGTCGGAAGGTCCGCCACCCCAAATTGGAGCACTACCTCCTGATCAAATTTGTCAAAATCAGCGCTGTGTACTACCTGCCCCATAGTATTGATGATTTGGAGTGTCAGCTCTCCGGTCCATTTATTATCAATGGATATATTGGCTGTGCCGGAAACGGGGTTCGGGAAGATCGAAATGAGTCCTTGATCGGAAATCACCTCCCGAGTACTGGTAAATACCAGGCAATCCGAAACACCTCCATCATGTGGGCTTTCAAAAGCCCCGATGTCAATACAACTGCCTTGGATACGGGCATTGCCGGCATAGTCTGTGACAGATGGTTCGTCGAGCAGCACGCCCGCATCCACAGCCGGGCTGTTCGCTGCTGGTTGGAAAGTACCCATCTCGAATAGCGGGTCGGTGTTGGATTGGTCAGCACTGGTCAGCCAGTCATCCATGGCATCATCGCTGATGAGGTTGCCGCCGAGGCTCTGGATGGGTAGCCCTGTTGTGCTTCCGATAGCGGTAGCGGTGTAGGTAGGCGAACCATTAGCTTGAAAGATGTTATTTCTGATCGCAATTTTCCCATCCCCTCTGGTGCCAAGTAATACGCTTTGGTTTTCTGAAAAAGTACAATTGGTGAGGGTTAACTCCCGTTCAGTACCTACTACCGCTGTCTCGGGCCCGGTATTGTTGTGGTTGATGAACAGGCAGTTGACCAACTCGATCTGCTGTTCTTCCGGCGGGGCAATTGCAGCGTCGGCACCCAAGCCAAAGCCTTGGGCAAGTGTGCCAGTATTCCCATCAAAAAGGGTATTGCGCACCAGCACGGATGTATTTTCACCGCCTTCAGTCACAGTCATGCCGCCCACAGTGAGACCAGAGTCCTCGTTGTTGCCAATGAATTCACAATTGTCCACCAGGAGGTGGTTGTCCATCCCGCCGTAATGGACGTAAAGCAGGCCACCGGTATACTCCTCCGCAGAGTTGTCCTGAATCAGGCAGTCCACCACCCGGATGGTGTCGTTTTGGGAGGTGCTGGTGATGCGATAATCAAATTTGAGCCCTGCTGCTTGGGGGGTCGGGTCTACCGCTGTGCTGATAGCCTGGTTGCCAATAAAATCACAGGCTTCAATAGTGATATTTCCATTGGAGGCCCCCTGTGAGAAATACGAAAAGCCGCCACCATTGGCACTGGTATTTTTGGTGATCTGGCAATTACTAATGGTGACGCTGTTATCCGCACTATTTTCGAAAACGTCATAAGCAATGGCTCCAGCAGTAACATCAGCGCTGTTACCCTGAAAATCGCAAGCAGTTACAGTAAAACTTTGGCCGCCAGGCCCTAATTCCGTATAGACTAAACGAAGACCGCCTCCAAATTGAGCAAGATTATTCGTAAACTGACAATTATTAAAAGAAGCAAAGGAGTTTATCACTTGAGCACCACCACCTACTTCAGCTTCGTTGTTGTCGAAGACGCAATTATTAAAGGAAGCAAAGGAGTTTTGCACCTGAGCACCGCCGCCACCAAAACCGGCTTCGTTGTTGTCGAATTGGCAGTTTTCCACTACCAGTTCCTCGCCGAGGATATGGGAAGCCCAAAGGCCCCCTCCGCTGTTTATACACCTATTATTTCGAAAGATGCAGTTTTCCACCCTTCCGCCGGATGCACCCTCTTGCCAGAAATAAATACCGCCCCCATGCCAAATCGTGTAGTTCTGCTGGAAGATGCAATTGCGGACCTGGGTGGCGCCCCAGGTGAAAATACCTCCGCCCCGTTTGTTGGGGAAATAGTCGTCATCAATATCGGCATGGCCGCCTTCAAAGGTGAAGCCATCGATGACCGTAGCCGCCGTGGTGAAGGTGTCAATAACCATCACGTTAAGGGCATTGTCTTCCCGGTTGGCCACGAAATCATCATCCACGTCATCGCCGTTCAGATCGCCGGAGAGGATGGTCACATTGGTGGCAGGATCCCGCTCGGATAGCATCGTTTCCGTACCGTCGAAGCCACCGTAGAGGGCTACATCCTGATGGATATAAAACATCTGTCTGGGGTCGCCCGGCCATGCAGATGGCTCTTGCGGCAGATAGGTGCCGGCAGCCACCCAGATTTCGTCGCCTTCACTGTAGTTGTCTAAAGCGGTGGCGAGTTCGGTGTACGCATTTGCCCAGGAGGTGCCGTCGTTATTGCCGGTGGCGGTTGCATCGACGTAGGTCTGGGCATTTGTAGTGAATATAAAGGTCAGCAGCATCAGTGCTGTCAGTAAGGTAAATTGTGTCTTCATGATAAAAATAAGTTTACTTCTTAGGTTAAGAGTTAAGTACGTTGTAAATTAAGTAGATTAACGTTGTGGCCAAGGAGGTTTTCGTTCAGAACGAGGCGCGGCGGAGCCTCGTAGCCTTCGCTACGAAGGCGGGTACGCAACGAAGTGCTGGACGAAAAGATCCAGCCAAAACTTTAAGGTATTTAGTTTACAACGTATTACGTTTTGAAAAAGAAAAGATCCTTTCTGAAATACATTTCAAAGGTATAGGGAGAAGGGGCCTGCGGGCATGGACAAAAGTTTCAAAGGGATGGACAAAAATTGCATCGGGGGGTAAGTCATACACAAAAGCCTGGAAAACATACACTTGTAAAAAAAATAAACTAGTGTAACATCCAACCCTTTTTCTCTAAGCCCAGATCGAAGCTTTTCCTACTTTTTAAAACAAATGCAATTTTTGTCCATCTGTTTGAAACTTTTGTCCATGGGGTTGGGATAGGTTTGCTTGTAGATTTGTAGGGTAAATATTTTAATTTTTCAAATTCAAGTTATTCATTCACTAAGGAGCATCCACCACTTATTAAAGATATGGGATATGGATATATAGCTGAACATCGTGAAGCACATGGTGAAACGCATGCTATCAGATATACCTTTGAGAATGTTTTTGATTTGTTTCCTGGCCTCGGTGGGAGTGGGGGCTTTTATGCAGGCAATTTCATGGATATAAAAGATGTTTATGTCACTCTAAAGCGCCAATACAAATGGGTACTTTATTTTGGTCCCGTGAGATTAGCCGGTGAGGAGACAAAGACAGTGACAGAAACGATAAGTCAAACACTCACTGAGTCTAGAAGTTTGAGAGCATTACTCCGGGTAGCAGTCAAAGCAGAAGCGAATGCTCCTTTCATTTCAGTCAGTTCAGAGTTAACAGCAGAAGTTGAAGGAACAATAACCGCTCAGGAATCCTGGGCAAAAGAAACGGTCCGTTCGGTTGAAAAAAAATTAGAACCCCACCGATTTTATGCTTTTTGGAGTCTCTATGATCGAATTACCGTCACTTATCACTTGGATACTTTAATCAGCCGTTGCAGGCATCTTTTGAAAGATAACCCTAATGATGCTACTGCAAAAGCTAATATTGCACGGTTTGAAAAGTTAAATGGTTCACCAAAATATTTTGACTTAATTAAGAGCCGTTACGAAGACGACATGGAGGACGACAAAGCGCTGTTAGATGCGCTTGCTTCAAGCTAAGCTTTTGTTAGCTAACCCAAACTCGTACACCGTGTAAAAAGCATTTTGTAAACTAAATATCTTAATTTACAAAATACTAAGGATCATGATCAAAAAGAACCCTTGTTTTTGAAAGAAATGGGAAATTTCGAAGCAAAAGCAGAGGACTCTTTTTGGTCTTTTTTATCACCTGGAAGGTTCAAGGATGTTACTTAAAGTCAAGTATAAAGCTATTTCCTCACCCTTTAGGAAAAGAGGTTTTGAAAAAACTAGCGAACGTTAGACTAAAAAGTATTCAATCCTTTTGACTAAGTTTCTGATAAATGGCCAATACATCCTCTTTAGGCAACCCACTTATGCTGACTGCAGTATCTACATCCAGGCCATTGGCATAACACTTCTCTACTACTTTTAACTTTTCTCTGGCTTCACCTCTGGCTTCGCCCTCTGCTATTCCTTCTGCTTTTCCCTCTGCTTTTCCCTCTGCCTTTCCTTCCAGATAGAAGGCATCACTTTTAATGTCGTATGTTATTGGCATTTCTTCTATTATTTTTTTAGTTGTCCTTTCAAATTTACGAATTCTTGAGAGCAATGTCAACTGATGGAGGTATTTAAGCATTTCTTGCTCCGAATGACATAATGCCTTAAGCTTTTTTATAATTAAACGCAGAACAGCCTCTACACGTTCCGGCTCATAGTGACCTAAAATAGCTAAAATGACAATTTCCGGAACCTGGGATTGCAGGAATTGATCAGAATCGATCTGGTGGATATTTACCAAATCATACCCTTCATAAATTTCTGCAGCTTGAAGTTGGGTGGGAAGTTTGGCAGTTCTTTCATCCAGATTCACAACGACCTGATATACCGGTAATTTAAAGGTCTGTAAAATTAAAGCATGATACATGCCCATTCTGTAAAGCATGTCTTTGTGAACTTTGCGCTCAAACTCTATATGCAGCATGGCATCGAACGCTTCTCCTTCTGAGCCGGAAGGATCTCCTGGCATTATTTTAACGCGATAGAGAAAATCTACTTTACGCTCAAAAGTTAATGGAAAGGAATGTTTTTCCGACTTATAGAATACAATATTTAGCTTAAGCACACTTTTGATGAGTGGCATAAAAATCGATGCTGCATTCTCGCGGAATATCCGGTCGTAAATATTCCCTTTGTTATTGTCTTCTTTGTCTTCAGATGATTTTTTCAATGGAATTCAATTTTATGTAAATTTAAAACATTTTATTTTAAATATAAAATATATTACAAAATTTTATTAAAATATTTCCGTAGATAAAGAAATACATCCGCTAACTCATAAGGGCTATAAAAGAACGAGAAAATTTATACATGGAGATGAGCAAGATCATTTTAATGTAAACCCGAAATCCTTATTTTAAAAGCAGACAAAAGTAAGCGATCATGAATGCGATCTATAAGCCTAAAATCGAGGCATTTCTTCAATTGAAAACCATTGCTGTGCTAGGTTATTCCAGCAGTGGGGATCAGCCGGCCAATGCAATTTATCAGAAATTCGAAAAGAACGGCTACCGGGTTTTTGCCGTTAATCCGAAAGCGGAGCAAGTTAAAGACGTCCCATGTTATCCGGATTTGCAGTCCATATCGGAGCCGGTGCAGGGGGCGGTACTTTGCACTCCGGCCAATGCCACAGCCCAGGCCGTAGAAGCATGTGCCGAAAAGGGTATTAAGCACCTTTGGATCCACACGGGTTTTGGAACAGGCAGCTACGCAAAAGAAGCCTTTGAAATGGCCAAAAAATTGGGATTAGAAATCATTCCCGGAGGCTGTCCCATGATGTACGTAAAGCCTGATATTTTCCACCGATGCTTGGGGTGGCTGAAAAAATTACCGGAATAGCGGTAAATGGGTCTGTTTCCAAAATTACACTTGTGCTATTTCGAAGAATGTCGTACCTTTTGAAAAAATAAAAATTACTATTATGCGAACACTAGGATTACTCATCCTGCTTTTTATTTGGACAAATGCCACCTGGGCACAAACCGATTGCCGCCCTTATGTTCCTACCGAAGAAGGAACCCAATGGGAAATTACTAATTATGATAAAAAAGGGAAGCCTACGGGCAAAATTGCTTACGAACTGATGGAAAAAGAGGTCGCTGGCAACACGATCACCTTTACTATCAAGAGTATAACCTACGACAAAAAGGACGAAGAGGTATATACCAACACCTTCACCGCCAAGTGCGAAGATGGAAAGTTTGATTTTAATATGGCTTTCAAAATGGATGGCTCCTCCATGCAAGCTTATCAAAATATGAACGTGGATATTGATGCTTCTGATTTAGAAATTCCAGCCATGGATGAAACTGTTGGAACTAATCTAAAAGATGGTTCCCTGAAAATGAATATCAATACAGGCAATGCTTTGAACCTCAATATGACTGTTTTTGTGACGGACAGGAAAATCGAAGCCAAAGAAAAAACTACTACCTCAGCCGGCGATTTTGACTGCATCGTTCTTTCACAAAATGTAAGCACTAAATTCTTGTTCAAAATGGAAGGAGCCTCAAAAGAATGGTATGCTCCTGAAGTAGGCATGGTGCGCTCTGAATCATACAATAAAAAAGGTAAGTTGACGGGATACAGTGAATTGACTAAATTGGAAAAATAAAGCAGAGAAGCTGTTTTACGGCAGCGATTCTCGCTTTGAAAAATAAACGCGCCTACAGCGCGAAACTCCTTTGAGAGGGAGGCTGGAAGGGCTATTTTGCGAAGCAAAATAGCCCTTCCAGCCTCCCTCAAAAGAAAACACGGCCGCGAAGCGGCGTAAACTTGGTTTTGGATTTCCAAAACGAGAATTGCTGGGTTTATGAACCTCAAAAAAGATGTTTTGATAACATTTGTCATTGTCAAAGTGAAAGATAAATTCTAATTTCGACTTGAAATTAGAATTCATTCACAGACTTACTCTGTAGCTGTTGATGGAGTGTAATTTGACCTTAAGGAGCTACAGAACAAGCCTACTAAAATTAATCATCATGAAAGCCCAAAATGGTTTTTTCCGTGCCATTTATGCTTGCATTGCATTAATTGGCCTCACAATATTTTTAATTAGTTGTCAAAATAATAACCACCCCCTGCCTTTATTGGACTTGCACGGGGAAACGGAACTTATGAATAATGATGATGATCGGAATGCCTCTTCAGCAGCGTATTTCGAAATCAATTTACAGCAAGATGGAATATACGACCAGCCAGTTCTTGACCTTGAAAAGGCGCGGGACATAATACTTGAAAATAATCCAACTCCGATCTCTGATCCTACCAACTATGGTAATAAAGGGATCAATAATCTCTTGAGGATTAAGGAGGTTAGAGTGACTAAAATGCCGGGGACTAAAATTTATGATGCTCAGGCTGGCCAAACCTGAGACGATAAGCATTCTCAAAAAAATGCCTTCTTTCCTGATTTGGCTCTTTATATTTGGTGCTTAGATTGTACACCGGCAATTACATTTGGAGAAGATGATTTCGGAGGGGTACAATATAATGCAGATCCAAACAGAACAGCCTTATTCCCTTACGTTAATGATAAAAAAATACCCTATCTAAATTACAGCGAACGTTACTTGATAGCTCTATTTGATGAGGACTTTGATTTAGAGCGATATGAGTTTATTGGGCGTAACTCTTTCTATCCTCAACTAGTTGAAGTAAAAGGTAATCCATTGATTATCGTAGAAAATGAGTTTGTGCGCTTTGAGATCGTTGTAGAATATAATACAATTGTCAAAAATTAAAAGTAAGTGACTGAACGAGCCTGTTCTGTAAGCTGTCAATTTTGCTTGATGGAGGTATAGTGTTGATTTTAAGTACTGCTTATAAAGGCTTTCAAACATGAGTCATCTCGAATTTTCGGGATGACTCATGTTTTTTCAGCAACCCTTGTTTGGGAAATCCACAAGTCACAGATCTTTATTTGCGTCTGGAATACACTACCACAAGGATGTATTTCATTTTATCGCTATTTTTTAGAAGGTATTTTCTTTGGAGAGAGGCACGCGGCAGCGTGCCTCTCTCCAAAAATAATCTTTTCTCTTGCAGGTAGCGACAAAATGAAATATCCCCCTACCACAAGCACTAGAATGAATTCATTTGAATAGATTTTGAACCTATTTTATCCTTAAACGTAATTCAACTATAAGCAGGCTAGTGTAAACAAAAAGCAAAGAATTACCGGGCTTGTTCCGTGGTTGCAGGAACATTTTATCTTGTTGTTGCCTTTGAAAGAGGAAGTTATTATTAGGAAGAGGCTCGCGGGAAGGCGCCTATCCTAAAAGAAAACGCCTTCTCAAGAACAGCGACAAAATGAAATACACTCATCAGGAGCTAAATAACAAGCCTACTTTTTAAACATCTTCATAAATTAAAATAGATGGATGTAAACAGTTTCTATAAAACGAGTTCAGAGTTTTTTCAGATAGCCTTAGCTGTTTTCCTTGCAAGTGTCGGTTTGAAAGCGTTTTTATTACCCAATGGTTTTTTGGATGGAGGGGTAACGGGGATTGCCATCATTTTAAGCAGGTTTTTAGCCATTGAAATTTCTTATATCCTACCGGTAGTGACTATTCCTTTTTTAGTCATGGGGTGGTTTACGGTTTCCAAAAAGATTTTATTCAAATCGGTGATGGCAGTTATGGCATTGGCGCTGATCATTCATTTTGAGAACTTTGAATCCTTGACAAACGACAAGCTGCTGATCGCCATATTTGGGGGAATATTTTTAGGGGCCGGCATAGGAATTGCCATAAAAAAAGGAGCTGTATTAGATGGCTCTGAAATTCTGGGCATCTATTTGAATGATAAGTTCGGAATTTCCATTGGAACCGTTGTCTTGATCTTCAATACTATCCTGTTTGGCATAACTGCCTTATTGATTTCCGTTGAAGTTGCTTTGTATTCGATTTTAACCTTTATTGTAACCGGAAAGGTGATTGATTTTATATTTCAAGGCTTTGAGGATTATGTGGGTTTATGGATTATCACCCACAAATCAGAAGAAGTGCAAGATAAGTTAATTCATGATGTCGGAACAGGTTTAACCGTTTATCAGGGAGCAAAGGGCTATGGCAGCCAGGGAACAAGGCAAAATATGGACATTATACAAATCATCCTGAATCGTATAGATACCAAAAAAGTCTATCGCACCATTGATTTTATTGATACAGAAGCCTTCATCGTGGAGTTCGACGTGAATCACATCAAAGGAGGGGTCCTTCGAAAATACCTGACCAGGACGAAAGGCAAAACGCTTTCACCGGCATTTTACAAGAGAGAATAAAGCTTAGGAGCGTTTAAATAATAGACTTGCTCTGCAGTTGCTCAAGGGGCTTGAATTGCCAAATTTTATTTCATAATGCGTTGAAAATAATCGACTTAACTGAGAGACCCGAAAGCATCCGGGCAAGTTATGCCTTGTGTTTTTCGCCTTGCCTTAGAATAAAATTTCTTCAATAACGCTCTATCAGCAATTACAAAACAAGTCTATTGCTTTTTCGGCATCCTAGCAATCCAATACCACATTCCTAACCTGATCATTTCCTTCACCATCCCACTCGAAGCTCTTCGACTGGAAGCTCCATCCGTCAGAAGCATAAATCGAATAATTGCCGGCCGGCCCGGTGATAAGTACCTTGCCTTCTTCGTCGGATTTGCTAACAATGTATTTGCCGGTAGGATCCTGCACATCCACGGTAATACCCGGATAAGGTTCATCGCAAGATTTCACTACAATGGTAAAAAAAGCCTCCTCTTCTTCGATGTGATATATATCCCCGACATTAGGGCCACCGATGTAGTTATAGGCTGGTTTACTTTCATCTCGTGGTACGATCATCCAGAAAATATCGTCGGTAAGGTCAAACAATTCGAGGCCAAAGATCCAGTTTTCGCGGATGGATTCGCCTCCGCTCGGAGCAGGAAAGCTGCTTAGGCTTGGTTCAGAAGCCATGTCTCCGGGGAGAAGCACGAGGCGCCCTCCTTCCAGAAATTCTTTGGGGTTGTCTGAATATTCGGCGCTTCTGTACGTTTTTTCACTAGTATCGTTCAGGAGACTATCCAGGGCTTTACGCAGAGCATCGGGTAGGCTGACCTTGTTTTCATGATCCAGCATTTGCTGAAGAGCTTCCTCTTTGAAATAATTAAAAGGCAATTGTTTGAAGCCATATTCCGTCTCCATGATATGGCGGAGCAAAGGCCCTACGCTAGATTGCTTGCTAATCGGGTCTACTTTCGCGCGGAACCATTCTTCAGCTTCGGGCGTCCATTTATAATGGTTAAAGAGGAATTCTAAAGTGCGTTCTTCAACGATGGTTACATCTCCGAAGTCCCCAATCAAAGGAAACAAAAGTTCTGCGTCTGCTACTGAAATGCGTCCGTCTCCTTTACCCGCAACAGCCTTGTCGGCTTCCTCCAGGATTTTTCGATCATAACGCAGGCCATCGATTACTTTGTAGTAAGATTTATTCTTGTCTACTTCAGCGGATAATTCCTTTTCAATCCAGGCTTTGGCCGCATCCGTCCAGTTAAATGCTTCGAATAAATAGGCGAAGGTATCTTCTTCAATCTCTGTGATTCGACCGCCATCCAGGGCGATTTTCCAGAGGTCCTGGGCATCTTGTACGGAAATTCGGCCATCTCCCGCTCCGCGGGTTCTGAATTTGGCATTGCTGATCAGGGAAGCGTCGTAACGCTTGCCGGCGATAATGGTGTAGTAAGTGGACATAGTAGGTGACTTTTGGTTGTGGGAGAAAATTAACGAATGAATTGGATTAAACCTAATTAAGTTTGTGTTAAAGATTATTGTCCAGCCGCTTCCCCTGAAAAAAACTAGTTCCTGAAGCACTACTACAATACAGAAATTATACATTATTACCAGCCCAAGATGACCGCCAAAAAAACAAATAACTGCAATTTCCATTGAGAAAAGGCGGGTACAACAGAGCCTTGAGGCTTCTTGAATTTTCAGCTTTATTCTGAAAAACGCTTACTTAGTACAAAAATAAACCCGTAAATTACACCCCGGAAACCTAAACACCTAAGATAAAAACCATAACTGTAAATCCACCACGATGAAATCTTTGCTCCTAACCATTGCTTTGCTAACCATTGGGCTTTCTGTCAATCATGCACAAAACAATTTAAACAAATCCCTTGGTTTCAAGCTGAACCAGGGAGTAGTATGGGCGCACAGCCGCGATATACAAGGCCTCCGCAATTCATATCCAACGGGGTTGGAGTTCAACTTTTCCTGGCATCATACCGGAGAAGATGCCTGGTCCTCTTGTCATTGCTACCCTAAGTTAGGCGTTGCAGTGACATTCTGGAACTTTGATCATCCGGAAATACTAGGACATGGAATTACTTCTCTTGCTTACATCGAGCCGGTTTTTGGTGCTCAAAAACGCTTAAGTTTCTCCTTGCGTGCGGGTATTGGTTTATCTTATCAAACCAAGCCTTATGATGAACAAACCAATCCCAATAATCTAAGCTACAGTACCCATGTAGCCATTCCTTTGCAGTTTGGGGGAAGTGTACACTACGAATTGAATTCGCAATGGTATCTCGACTTTTCAACTGTTTTCAATCACATCTCCAACGGAGGCATACAGCAGCCGAACAAAGGTATTAACTGGCCTACGGCCTCTATCGGCTTTAGTCGATATTTTTCAAGCCCTCAGTTTTATGTGCGGGAAAAACAAAATTGGCGGACACGGTCTAAACCCGTTTCTCGTTTAGATTTAACCTTTTTCATGGGGATAAATAAGCCCGAAGAGCCTTATTTATTGGGCAGTCCTGGCGTTGAGGTGAAGTACAGTCGGCAATTTGCAAACATTAATGCCTTTACCCTCGGCACTGAGTGGCTCTATGACAATGGTACGCGATACCTCGTAGAGCAAATGGGAGAATCGGTAGACCCACAGCGTGGAGGCTTAGCTATCGGCCATGAGTTTTTGCTGGGCAAGTTTATTTTTAACCAACAATTGGGTTATTACTGGTATAAACCTTATGAGGTTGGGGATGATTTTTACCAGCGCTATGGTTTGATATTTAAAGCTACTGCCAATTTTTCCTTTGGTATAAATGTAAAAGCATACCGGCATGTGGCTGATTTTATTGACCTTCGGGCAGGGTGGTCGTTCGGATTATAGATTACAGACTTAGATGAGTAGCTTTTGCTCGAATTAGTCAGCTACCCCCTGTCGACCGGAAGATTACTGCTTTTAGATCAGGGGTAAAGGCCAGTTTCGTGCTTACGGCTGTTATTTTTTGCAAATTGAAAGTTCAACTTTCAATTTGCAAAAATGAACTATTTCAAAAATCACTATTCCAGCAAACCAACCATCGATCCCTTAAGCACCGAAGCAGAATGATGTAGTGCCTCTAACTCAGTTTGGGTAAGGTCTGCTATCAACACTTTTTCTACACCATTTTTGGAAACTATACAAGGCACGCTTAGGCAAACATCCTCCAGGTCATATTCTCCTTTCAACTGAATAGATACCGTCAGTACGCTATGGCTATCCCGTAGAATTGCCTGAACAATGCGGACCAGTGCTTGCCCTACCCCAAAATTAGTTGCTCCTTTATAGTCGATGATGTGATACGCAGAATTTTTTACGGTTTCAAAGAGTTCAAGGCTCTGTTGAGGCCAGGTAGCCTCCATGCCATTCGTTTCGACATATTGCTCAATGGAGACTCCTCCTACATTAGCCAAAGACCAGGCCGGTAATTCGCTATCGCCATGTTCACCGAGAATATAGGCATGGACACTCTTGACATCCACCCCTAGCTCCTTACTAATTACATAGCGAAAACGAGCACTATCAAGAACCGTTCCTGATCCAAAAATGTGACTGCGTGGCCAGCGAGAATGCCTTAGCGCAATTTGTGTTAAAACGTCAACCGGGTTTGTTACAATGACGACTACGGCCCTGGATTGTTGTTCGATGATCTCATCCATAATGCTTTTGATGATAAGCGCATTTCTTTTTAAGAGTTCCAGGCGCGTTTCTCCTGATCGTTGAGCCGCTCCCGCTGTAATGACAATCACTTGAGCATCGCGATAGTCCTGGGGCGTTCCTGTATAAATTGATACGGAGGGATAATAAGGCAAGCCGTGGGCAAGATCTGCCACTTGCCCATCCGCTAGTTTTTGGTTCTTGTCAATTAAACAGATCGTAGTAGCCGCACCATTTTGGGCGAGGGCGTAGGCAAAAGTTGCACCAACGGTGCCAGCTCCGACGATAACTACTTTGCGAGGGGTGGAAAGAGCAGATGACATAGTTTTTTATTTTTCAAAACGAGAATCGCTGAGAAGTTGTTTAAAAAGGCATGTGTTACCTCAATTAGGATACTTTTTTTCCTGAATTTTCGAAGAAAATTCAGGAAAAAAAGTATCCTGGCATGTGTAATTTCCTTATCACGGAGAACGTACCTTTTTACTTTCTTTAAAAAGCTCGAATGGCACGCACTCTAAAGTTAAACGATTTGTTGTTAGCGAAGTCATTGATGTCGCCCCGCTGCATACGCAAGATCCATGCGCTACCTGCATCTTTCTGAGTAGAAGACCAGTAACAGGAATTGCTAAAATCGCTGCTCACATTCAATCCATTGGTATTGTTATTTCCATCATTTGCCAATACCGATTGAATGATTGCCCTGCTATCATAGAGGTATGATAACTCTTGCTGAGACGGCAGGTACCAATCTGAGTTTCCTCCTCCCGTAAAATCAGCGCATAACTTAGCGGCATAAGTTCCGGTATTGCCAAGTTGATTCACGATAGCATCAGTATTGTGAACGCCATTGTAGAAGTCCCCCGCTCCGTTGCCTGAAGTAATTTCCACAAAGCTCAATGTCAATGTCCATGGTGCACCTGATCCTCCATTCAAGTCGGACAGGCTGGCCATCAGGCCATGTTGCCCGGTCTCGTCTACGAAGAACACAATCCCGCCATCGAATACTTCTCCTATGTAATGGCCTTCAACTTTACCCGCCGTCTCCGCATATAGGGAATAAGGAACGCTTAATAGCTGGGTGGTACCCATTGTTATGTAGTTGCTTTGGCCGTCCAGGTCCAGTTCTACTTGTACGTAATAATCACCCGTACTTCAATCGATGGCGGTGAAGTCATTTAACATATTACCTGTGATACCTTCTCCGATTTTCAGGTTTAATAGTCCAAACGAATTGGTCATTAATGTATGCGTTTCCTGGTATACCTCCGTACCAGGGCCGGGGTTTAAAGGTCCTTGAATAATCGTGATGCGAAGACTCACGCTTTGATCCGTCACCAACTCTCCTTGTCCATCTCTTACTACTGTTTGATAGGAGATAAATTGGGAGGCTTGGGCGCTTAGCGTTAGGCTGCTTAGTGTTATGATCAGCAGTGTCAACAAGCTGAGGAGCATCAAATTTTGGAGGCTTCGATGATTTAAGCTTCCTTGAGCGATTCTTGAATTTTGTATCGTTTTTTTCATGATGTGTTGAATTAAAATGGTTATTTTAAATAAAATTTTGTTGGATTTTGTGTTTTTTGATCAGGCGGCACCTTCTCTTTGTCGGAAAAATAATTGGACCGGCACGAGTGTTAAATTCGATAGGTGTTAAGTGGTGGCAATTAATTTTTTATGCAATCTTTCTATGGGAAGTTCCCTGGATTTGAGTTCCTTCCATACTTAACCCTATAAGTCCTGATTTCTGGTAATCCTGGTATCGACCGATTAGCTAGTGCTTCAAGAACTAAATCCTTGACACTTTTGACGGTTTCTTTTGGCGGCCTACTTCGTTGCTCATCTGTCACGTAGCTTTTGCTATGCTCCCTCTTCGCGCCTCGTTTGCCACCAAAATAATCGCTTCAAAAGCTATCAAGGATTTAGTTCCTGAAGCACTAGTGTTGAATTTCTACGTTTCTTCTAAGGTTATATAGCCCTACCACCATGAGGGTGAAAACGGTTAGTGCAAACAAGAAAAATGCCCATTGTCCCATCGTTGGAATTACGGCAGTTCCCATCAAATTGACTATGCAACCAGATTCATCCGTATCATCGTTCAGTATAGTCAGCGTACCACTGTAAGCTTGTTCGGCTACAGGCGTAAATCGCAACGTAAGTACTTCCTGCTGGCCCGGAGGTATGGAAAAAGGCGTTGATGGACCATTTTCAATATTGAAGACCGCATCGCCTCCGAAGGTTAAGGCCGTTACGCTAAGGCTCCCGGCTCCCTCATTACGGATCACCAGCTGGCGATCGCTACTCTGCCCGGGGTCTACACCTACAAAGAAAAAATCGCCTCCACAATTCAGGTCTGTAGCCCCAACGGACAACTGGATTTCTGGTAGAGGTAAGGGCTGGTTAAAGCCTTGGGTAAGTTGGGCATTACTTTGGCTAAAAGTAGCAATTACGGACTCGCCTATGGTGAAGCTCAACGAAGCTCCTCCGCCTTGGAAGAAGCCACCACCGCTGCTAATTACTTGCTGTGCACTTAAGGGGAGGATGGTGAGCATTAATGTAAATAGGATATACTAAAGCCCGATAGCACCGAAGTCAATAGACCTCGTTGATCAAGATTAAGGTAATTATTCATGGAATATCTATTTTGTTCGGTATAAAAATGATTTGTTACAGCTCGTTTTGCTGCTTAAAACCGGTGTTTGGGAGGGATGGCACAAACATAAAAAAAATTGTACTCCTCCCAAAAAGGTTAAGGCGTTTTTTTAGAACTCATGTAAGAATTAAGTTATATGAGCTTCAAAATTACAGCGATTCTCGTTTTGAAAAATAAACGCGCCTATGGCGCAAAATTCCCTTTAGAGGGAGGCCGAAAGGGCTATTTTGCGAAGCAAAATAGCCCTTTCGGCCTCTCTTTAAAGAAAATATCGTCGCGAAGCGGCGTAAATTTGGGTTTAGATTTCCAAAACGAGAATTGCTGCAATTTATGTCAAACAACTCTAGCTTTTAATGTGTTCTGACCTCTGATTCAATCCAACCAATTACTCCTTCTTTCCTATTATAAGGAAGTAAAAGGTTAAGGAAACTTCCCCGATCGCTGCTGCAATACCAACAATCAAGGCAGTATATACCTCATAGCCTGGTGCGTTGAAGTTGCCAAAGGTTTCGAGCAGGTATCCTGCTGCTGACCCAAGCAGGAAGCCTCCGAAAATATTTGGGATTGTGTCAGATTTATAGATCAAAATACCAAGGAGTAAACAATGCAATCCAAAAAATCCGCCTGCTATCAGATAACCATATCGATGCGCATCCATAAATAACATGCTCAACGCCTGGAGTTGGGCATCATCAAAAACGGTAAGGAATTCAGCACCACCCAGTACTTTATAAGCCAGGTAGTGGTTCAGGAGGTTTAAGCTTCCAATAGCCGGATGAGCAATGAGTCGAAGTGCTGAAGAAATCATCGCGAGATGCTTTCCAAATGGTTTAAGCATTTGATAGAGGAGCACCGAGATGATCGCATCCAGGATAAATGCCACCAGGTCTAGTGATAATCCAAGTCTAAACAAACCTTCGTTTTGAATGATGTTTGTAGCTGTGGCTAAAGCATCCTCCGGTACGACAAGGGTTCCGCGTACATACCCCTGACTGAATCCTGCGAATATAATTACGAACAAATAAAGAATACCTGTAAGCCTGTATGTGCTCTTTTTCATGGTTGAAATTTTTGAAAGATTTTTGATTTGTGATGAATACAGGACAAAATTAGCTGGAAAACATAGGCAGCGCGTTCGGAAAGAATGAATTGAAGTTCTGGAATGTAAATCCGAACTTATCTCCTAACCAGGGCTTTTCCTGTGCCATAGATGCAAGTTTTTTACGACAATTGTCGTAAAAAACTTGCATCTACGACATTTGTCGTTTATATTTGCATCATAATTAGACTTGTTCTGTAGCTGCTGATGGGGTCCATTTCATTTTGTCGCAGTTCTTGAGAGGTTTTTTCTTTAGAGAGAGGCACGCGGCCGCGTGCCTCTCTCTAAAAATAATCTCTTCTCTTGCCGGCAGCGATAAAATGAAATGGACCCCATCAGCAGCAGAACAAGTATATTGGCCAATTACTGAACAAAAGAGATGATCATGTCAAAAAAACAAGTATTCAAACCGTCTGATGCGGAGCTGGAGATCCTGCAGATTCTCTGGGAGCATCAACCTGCAACCGTAAAATTGGTACATGAAATACTGAAAGAGAAAAAGGAAGTCGGCTACACAACTGTCCTCAAACAGATGCAACGCATGTATGAGGACAAGAAAATGTTGCGCCGCTCCAAGGAAGGAAAAACGCACCTGTACGAAGCGGTCGTTCAAAAGAGCGATATCAAACACGGGATGTATAGCAAATTGGTGGAAGCTTTATTTGATGGCTCACCTATGGATTTGGTTATGCATGCATTAGGAAAATCGCAAAGTTCAGAAGAAGAATTGGAGGCTTTACAAAAGTGGTTAGATGCACAAAAGAAGAAAGATGGGAGGCTGTAGCTGGTGGGCCATCGGTTACCGGCTAAGCCCTGCCTCTTCAACTTTAATATAACTGATAATGGACTTTTTACAACAATTTTATAGCAACCCAATTATTCATGCATTGGGCTTGTCGCTGCTGCACGCTTGTTGGCAGATAATTATCATTGCCGTTTGTCTGAAGCTCATTTTGAGAATGACAGAGTCAAAATCGGCTCATCTGGCGTATTGGATTGCAGTAGGAGGACTGCTAGCTGCATTGATTTGGTCTGGTTTTACCTTTTACCAACAATACGAGCACTTCGATTATTCGATCCGGCTAGCTTATCAAACCGCAGAGAAAACGGCAGGCGAATCGTACGTCCTCAATCTCCCTGAAGTAAGGGTACGGGAAGAACCAGCTAATGTGATTCAGCAAGCAAGAAACAAACAGGATCAATGGATACAAATAGAGGCTTACCTTCCGTGCTTAGTATTGCTTTGGGGACTGGGAGCTATAATATTTATTTTTCGTTTTGGGTTAGGCTGGGCACATATTTATCGATTAAGGCGGGAAGGTCTTTTCGCTGTAGATGCCATTATCCGGCAACGCTTTGAGCAATTATGCGGTAAAGTAGGCTTGCCTCGTCCTCCCGGCTTATTTTTATCTGCGATTGTTAAAGAGCCATTGACCTTCGGGCACTTCAAGCCTGTTATTTTGTTGCCACTAGGGCTTTTGAGTAATCTCAGTCCGGAAATGGTAGAAGCTGTTCTATTGCACGAGCTGGCTCATATCAAGCGCTCTGATTACTTGATCAATGTCCTGCAGTCTTTTATTGAAATTATCTTCTTCTTTCATCCCGGCATTTGGTGGATTTCAAAAAAGGTCCGCTTAATTCGGGAGCATGCTTGCGACGATTTAGCCTTGAATGTTTGTAGAAACCCGATGCTATACGCAGAAACTCTGACCCAAGTTCAATTTTTATTTTTATCATCAAAAAACAACTTAGCTATGTCTGCAAGCGGAAAAACGGGTGATTTTACTACCCGAATAAAAAGACTTTTTGGTTATTCTAAACCTGAAGGCAGAAACAGAAATCTTTTATTATCTTCATTATTACTAAGCTGCCTCCTGGCATTCGCATTTGAGAACCCATTAGGTATGGAAGATGAGCTGACCAGCTTCCCAACGGTTGATCAGCCAAATGAGGCGATGCTTTATTTTATTACGCCTACCACCTCTGTAAAGCAATTGGATAAGATTGCCGCAAGCTTTGCCCAGCATAATGTGAAGCTGGAATTCAGTGATATTACTTTCAAAACCTTTGGACTACTTGATGATCTGACTTTATCCTTTACCATGCCCGATGAGAGCGAACGCGTTATTGCCGTTGATCATTTTAAGTATGTTTGTATTATACTTGACTGGAACAAGGCCTACCCATTGGATGTACGTTTTGTAGCTAGTGGAATTAATCTTGACTTTACCAATGAAGAAGGCAATATGTCTTCCTTTCCTCCACCATACAGCTCTAACTTCATGTATCCTGCCAATGTAGGGGCCATCGGGATAAAGCAAAAGGAAGGGGCTAATAGTCAGGCGCTTTTTATCAAGCCTGAAGCCGAGTCGGATTTTACGGTTATTCTGAACGGTGATGAAATTACTCCGGAGGAATTTGTTCAAAAAGATCTTGGCGCATCGGATATTCTTGCTATTTATCAACTTAATTCAAACCAAGCTAAAGAAAAGTTCGGAAAAGAATACCCAAATGGGGTCTATGAAATCTTTGCGAAACTGGATAAAAACGGTAACAAACGGACCTTCTTTTCCAAGAGCAAAGATGCTCTTTTGAAATTACATTCATTTAAAGTATTGCACAAGGCTGAATTGATTGCTGCGGATCAACGCTCCAACATGGTTAAATATCCGGGAGATGAGATTACGATTTCTGCTGATGATTGTAATAAAGCGGATAAAGCATTTCAAGTGCTCAATGACCAGGTTTTAGACGTTCCGGATGGACATTGTTATCCCCCTGAAATTTTACAACTGACAGAAGTAGATTCCTTCTTCTTGCTCGACGGCACGATAGGTGAACAACGATACGGGGAAGCCGCCAATGCGGGGGCCTATGTATACTACTACCAGGCAAAAACGAAGCCTGATGAAGCGAACCCGGATCGAGCTTATCTTAGCCCCTCTACGCCAATGGATACAATTATTATGTACAGTGTTATATTGGAAAATATAAAATATCCTGAAGTTCCTCTACTCACGTACTATAACAATCAAGAAGTTATTTTTGAAGGAAATGCTTGGCCGGAAAAGATCAAAAACCTAGAAAAATTCGACTCCATTATGATTGTAAAAGGGAGGTCTGCTGCAAAATCATTTGGGGAGGAAAACCGCAAAGGCGTGGTGTTTTTATTCAAAGATGATCCTTCTAAAAGGCATTCCGAAGGAGAAAAAAAGAATGCACCGAAAACAAAGAACTCATTGTTGAAAGAAGGTCTAAACGTATTTCCCAACCCATTTTCTAATCAGACTACCATTGAATTTGAACTTCAGACATATTCCTTTATCAAGGTTTATATCTTTGATGGCAATGGTCGTCAAATAGAAGCACTTGCTGAACGGTATATGGATAAAGGGAAGCATCAATTTACCTGGGTTCCAAAAGGTATAGCCAATGGCGTATATCAGGTACTCGTACAAACTAAAGATGAGACGTATTCAGAAGAAATTGTATTGATGAAGTAGCGGGGTAGGGGGATATTTCTTGTAAACATGAGTTATCCCGAATTTTCGGGATAACTCATGTTTCACAAGGAATTTTGGTTTGTATTAACTACTTATACTCAGAAAGTTACTTGCAAGCTGAAAAAAAGCCCACCGCACGGTCAAGCACATTTCCTGCTCCGTGCCTCCGCAGCAAAAGAGCTTGACCTTCCCCACCGCCACCCGAACAGAATATTTACATTTTATACCCAGTTTTTTGAGATATTCAAAATGAACTGACTATTTTAGTGGCTGACAAAAATGCGTCTGACAATGAACAGAATTAAGGAAGTGTTGGAACAGAAAGGAATAAAGCAGACTTGGTTGGCTGAGAAGCTCGGCAAAAGCTACAATATGGTTAACGCCTATGCTCAAAACCGACAACAGCCACGCTTGGAAACCTTGATGGAAATAGCGGAGATTTTGGATATTGACGTGAAAGAATTGATAATCTCTAATAAAGAAC
This sequence comes from uncultured Saprospiraceae bacterium, assembly GCA_964537285.1. Lineage (GTDB taxonomy): Bacteria > Bacteroidota > Bacteroidia > Chitinophagales > Saprospiraceae > CAZHZT01. Next base: position 23,236 of record CAZHZT010000063.1, read on the forward strand.
AGAAATAATATGCCAACACTCAATTGGATAGGGAAAGACAAGGTAGTGAGCCACCACCAGGATGTACCCTACCGGATATTGGAACACAAATACGGATTTACAGCCGAAAAAGGTGAACAGACCGACCCCACCAACAGCGGAAACAAAATCATACACGGAGACAACCTTGAAGCACTAAAAAGCCTATTGCCCGAATACGAAGGAAAAATAAAGTGCATCTACATAGACCCGCCCTACAATACAGGAAATGAAAAGTGGGTTTACAACGATAACGTAAACCACCCAAAGATCAAGAAATGGCTGGGCGAAGTGGTGGGCAAAGATGGCGAAGACCTCACCCGACACGACAAATGGTTGTGTATGATGTATCCACGTTTAAAATTGCTTCATAAACTTTTGGCAGATGATGGGGCTATTTTTATTTCGATTGATGATAATGAGCAGGCTAATTTGAAATTGATGTGTGATGAGATTTTTGGGGTGAGGAATTTTGGAAACAATATTATTTGGCAAAAAAAGTACAGTCCTCAAAATGATGCCAGGTATTTATCCGATATGCACGACTTTGTTTTGTGCTATGCAAAGTCAAAAGATAGGTGGAAAAGAAATTTGTTACCGAGAACAGAGGCCCAAAATAAAAGGTATAAAAATCCCGATAATGACCCTCGTGGCCCTTGGAAATCAAGTGACTTATCTGTTAAGACATATTCCGAATCAACCGACTATGAAATTGAAACCCCATCAGGAAGGATTGTTTCTCCACCAAACGGGAGATGTTGGGGAGTGAATAAGGAAAAACTTCAAGAACTTATTCAAGACAATAGAATATGGTTTGGAAAAGACGGAAAAAATGTTCCGTCTGTAAAAAAGTTCATGAATGAGGTTCAGCAGGGAACTGTTCCTTTGACTCTTTGGCTTCGAGAAGAAGTTGGAGATAATCAAGAAGCAAAGCAGGATTTAAAGGTTATAATGGGAAAATCTAATTTTCCTTTTGATACACCAAAACCATCAAGATTAGTAGAAAGAGTATTACAACTTTCATCCGACAAAAACTCAATCATCCTCGACTCCTTCGCCGGTTCCGGCACCACTGCCCACGCCGTATTAAACCTAAACAAACAAGACGGTGGCAATCGCAAATTCATCCTGATAGAAATGGAAGACTATGCGAACGACATCACCGCCGAACGTGTAAAACGAGTAACCAAAGGTTATGGTACAGGCAACAAAAAAGTAGAAGGCACAGGCGGAGCATTCGACTATTACGAACTCGGCTTACCACTCTTTGACGAAAAGCAAAACCTGAACGAAGAAGTAGGCTTGGGGAAAATACGAGAATACATTTGGTTTTCAGAAACCCGGACTTCGTTTACAGAACCCAATGCAGAGCATTACTTTTTGGGCAAAAAAGACGATTCCGTTTACTATTTCATTTACGAGAAAGGCCATCTAACCACATTAGATTATGATGCTTTGGAACTCATAAAAACCAAGGGAGAGCAATACATCATTTATGCTGACAATTGCCTGTTGCCAAAGGAGTTTATGGCGAAGAAGAACATCATTTTCAAGAAAATACCGAGGGATATCAGCAGGTTTTGAATATGAATGTAAAACAAGTTAAATATGAATTACAAAATCTCATTTCAGGAGAGAGCGGCACAAGTTATGATGCTCTTATCCAGGCAGTCGCCCGTTACCTTAGAAGCGGCAAAAGAGCAAGTCCTGTGGCTGAAGAAAAACACCAAGACAAAGGAGAAGAAGCAGAGAAACTCCTCAGATTCGCCAGAGAAAACGGACTTTTGATCAAGGATATCAATCCAGATGACTTTATTTCAGCAGGGGCCGAGCAGAAAGTGTACATCAAGGACGGCAAATATGTAATCAAACTCAACGATGCGGTCTATTATGCCTCTTGGGAGGATTATTTTCATAATCTATTGTTGCACAACTACTTTTTTGCCGATACTGCCTATCGCCTAATGGGCTTTTATGTAGAGGAAGGTGTTTTGTATGCAGTAGTGGAGCAAGCTTATGTAAAGGCGGATAAGCTGGTGGACCTGGAAGATGTCAAAGCATTTCTTTTGAACAACGGGTTTATCAACAGTAGGCGACACGATTATTACCACCCTGGGCTTGGCGTTATTTTGGAAGACCTCCATGATGAAAATGTGTTGAGCAGCCAAGACTTACTGTGCTTTATTGATACTGCTTTTTTCATAAAACCAGAAGTGTTTTGGACAAAAACGTTTAAGAAACTATGGAATTAAAAAGTTATCAGAGAAAAGTAATAGAAAATCTTGAAGAATACTTGACCTACGTTCAAGAGCAAAAAGATTTGGGCAAAGCCTTCAATCAATATTGGGAAGATAAAATTGGCCCATACAATCCCTTGGATGGTACAGGAATGCAGCCCTACAAAAATACCGTTCCAAATGCGGCTCACGTTTGCGTGAAAGTGCCAACCGCAGGCGGTAAAACCTTCATTGCCGTAAATGCTTTACATTCCATTTTTCAGGCTTACGATTCCAGCAAACCAAAAGCGGTAATTTGGCTAGTGCCTTGGAGCAACCTTCTGCAACAAACCGTTGATGCACTCTCTAATCCGGAGCACCCTTACAGACAAAAACTGAATACCCATTTCAACCACCGGGTAGAAGTTTATCAAAAAGAAGATTTGTTGCAAGGTTCAAACTTTAACCCAACCGTTGTAAAAGACCAGTTGAGCATTTTTGTAATGAGCTTTGCCAGTTTACGAGCCAAAAAGAAAGAAGACAGAAAGGTTTACCAAGAAAATGGACAATTGGAAGCTTTTGTATCGCAATTCAAAAACAGCAAACACATTTTAGACGGTGTAGATGATACCGCACTAATCAACGTTTTGCGTTATCTCAATCCTGTTTTGGTCGTAGATGAAAGCCACAATGCAGAAAGTGATTTAAGTGTCGACATGCTTAAAAACTTAAATCCGTCATTTATTCTTGATTTAACCGCAACGCCAAAAGACAATAGCAATATTGTAAGCCTTGTCCCTGCCATTGAACTGAAAAAGGAACATATGGTCAAACTTCCTGTAATTGTGTATAACAATCACGATAAAACGGAAGTCATCAACAATGCTCTGCATTTACAACGTAAATTGGAAAACCTTGCAAAAAAGCAAGAAGCCGAAGGTGGCAAATACATCAGACCCATTGTGCTGTTTCAAGCACAACCCAAGACCAATGAAGACAATACCACTTTCGAGAAGCTGAAAGAACAGTTGTTGAGTTTGGGAATTCCCGAAAATCAAATCAAAATAAAAACTGCCAACATTGACGAATTGAAAGGCATTGATTTGATGAGCAAGGAATGTGAAGTCCGCTACATCATAACCATCAACGCCTTAAAAGAAGGTTGGGATTGTCCATTTGCTTATATCTTGGCATCATTGGCAGACAAATCAAGTGCGGTAGATGTGGAGCAAATTTTAGGTCGTGTATTGCGTCAGCCTTATGTGCAAAGGCACAAATCATTTCAGTTAAACTTGTCTTACGTTTTAACGGCATCCGCCAAATTCAACGAGACTTTGCAAAGCATTGTAAAAGGCTTGCAAGAATCAGGATTTAGTGAAAAGGATTATCGCAAAGTCGATAAAATGACCGAAGAAGAAAAGAAAACGGTTACGGCTGACCCGGTTGAATCTTTCCTTTTCCCTGAACAACAAACGGAACAAGAAGAAGATGAAAACATCGATACCAATCGAGTAACGTTTGACCCGAATGAAGATGAAGAAGAACCAGAAACAACTACGGTAATTGATGAAATTGAAGCCATTGCGAAAGAACAAAACCGACAGTTAGAAGAACAAATAAAAGAACAGGAACAACAGCCTGTTGACGAAAATATTTTTCAAGAAATGGGTGATAAAGTAAAACGCTACAAGGTTAAAGAAGCCTACAAGGAGTTTATAGATAAAATCGAGTTTCCGCAGTTCTTCATCAAAGTTACTGCAAGCGACATTTTTGGAACAGACGAAGAATTACTGAACAGAGAATCTCTGCTAAAAGACTTCAAACTTTCAGACGAAGACATCAAAATTGACTTTGACCAAATTTCTTCTGACTTGTACAAAATTGACTTGGAAGAAGCCAAGAAAAACGAGTACAGACCTTCATTCACAAAGATTGAAGACCATTTGGTGAAGGACCCAATTGCGGAATACATTTTAGTAAAACCAAAAGAAAACCAAATAAGCGACATTACTCATCAAATGATGCAGATTATCGGAAATATGTACCCGATACCTGATCAGGAAATCAAGGTTTACATAGGGCGAATTTTAAGCGGCATGAATACCGAGCAGTTGAGAGATATTTTGGTTCGCAAGTGGAGTTATACCGACAAAATCAAGGCTAAAATCAGGCAATTGGCTGACTCTTATGCCGAGGGGCGTTTTATGGATTTAATCAAATCTAAGCGAATCCGCACAAAGAAGATTTGGAAGTTGAAGCAGGAGATTGTACCGGGAAAAACTGCTTCTTCTATCGGCAATTCACTTTATGAAAAGGAAGGCGCCATGAACAACCTGGAGGAAAGGGTAGCGATGGAACTTGGGACATCATCAAACATTGAGTTTTGGCATAGAAACTTAGAACGTGGAAAAGGATTTTACATCAACGGATTTAAAGCAAATCACTACCCTGACTTCATCATGCGGACAAAATCGGGCATGACGATTTTAGTGGAAACAAAAGGAGACCATTTAGACAATGCAGATAGTGCTGCAAAATGCAGACTTGGAAACGAATGGGAAAAGCAAGCAGGAAACGACTTTGCCTACTTTATGATTTTTGACAACAAAGAAGTGGACGGAGCATATACGTTGGACAAAGCAAAAGAACTGATTGGTGGAATGTAAACCAACACTAAGTTCAAGCACATTGCAATCCTCGTTCCTGCGGTTGCAAAGAGCTTTCACGCCTACGCTGACGGACAGAAAAGAAAAAAGCCAGCAGGTAACAATGGCTATACGTAATGCGGGGTAAAGTGCTGATATGAAGGTGATTACATTAAATAAACTAATTACTGAACGGAAAGGTAAGTGCATTGAAATCCCGCACTAGGCATAGCTGAGACCGTTAAAAAAGTCTATTGCAACTTGCATTAATTAATTCTAGTTAATAGGTCCAAAATACCCAATAGTTCCTTAACAGTCAACGGTAAGTTGCCGTAAACTCGACACACAGCCCAGCTTCTAGCTAATAATTTTAGTTCTTTGACATAAATTGTGGAAAATGGAACTTCAAAATGATAAGCCTTTCAGCTACTAGGGCATTCAAGGCTTATCATTTCGAAGTTCCACACAATTTATCAAAGAAGGATAATTTTTACATTATATTTGCAGGCGTTTCCCATGATTACTATTGCAACACCACAAACTCGACAAACTGAAACCCTGCTTTTACATATTGATCCTTTCGTTTATTTCCTTCCCTTCCTGGGGGCAGGAAAAAATATTGACCGCTTCCAGAACAAACGAAAAAATAACAATCGACGGAAAACTCCTGGAGCCGATATGGGCAAATGCCGATGTAGCCACCAATTTTCTAGAGCGAAACCCTACCGAAGGAAATCCGCCAAAGTTTAAAACAGAAGTCAGGGTGCTGTTTGATGACGATAATATTTACGTACTCGGCTATTGCTATGATGACCAACCAGATAGTATTCTGACACAGCTGGGCGAGCGTGATGACAATCTAAATGCGGACCTTTTTTCCGTTTCGTTCGATACTTATAACAAAATGTTGGATGCCTTTACGTTCTCCGTTTCTGCATCCGGTGTTCAATCGGATTCCAGAATTTCAGATCGTTTATTTAATGCCGTTTGGGAAAGCGCCGTGCAGGTTGTGGATGATGGTTGGATCGCTGAAATTAAGATCCCTTATTACGCCATCCGGTTTCCCAAAGGAGAAAAACAAGTCTGGCGGGTACAGTTTGAAAGAGAAATCAGACGGACAAGGACGGAGCTGCAATGGTCTTTGGTGCCTAAAGAAGTAGAAACGGAGCTCAATTATTGGGGGCTTTTAGACGGCCTGGATCAAATTAAAGATCCGCTTCGGCTTTCCTTATCTCCTTATGTTTCTTCTTTCGCGGAATTCACTGACAACGAAAGTACCATAGGCTATGGTGCCGGTGCGGATCTCAAATTGGGTTTAGACGAAAGCTTCACCCTTGACTTAACTTTATTGCCCGATTTTTCTCAGGTGCGCTCGGATAATATTGTCAAAAACCTGGGCGCTTTTGAAGTCGTTTTTGAAGAGCAACGTCCTTTTTTCCGGGAAGGGGTCGATTTATTCAATCGGGGCGGGCTATTTTATTCAAGGCGAATAGGTGGTGTTCCGCGTCGGTACAATCAAGCTTTCTCGGACCTGGATTCTACAGAAGTAACTATTGAGAATCCTGCTACCTCTAAACTTGTAAACGTTGCAAAAATTTCTGGAAGAAACAAGAATGGCTTGGGTATCGGAATAATGAATGCCATTACTGCTCCAACCAATGCAGTAATTGAGAATACGACAACCGGAGAAACCAGAGAAATCGAAACGAACCCACTAGTAAATTACAGCATTCTTTCTTTTGATCAAAATCTGAAAAACAACAGTTCTGTCTATTTTATCAACTTAAATGCTTTGCGAACCGGTGATTTCATCGATGCCAATGTCTCCGCAGCCGGGTTTAACTTGATTTCAAAAAACTCGGCTTATTCTGTTTCTGGGGATGTTAAGGTAACTCAACGAGACCAAAACTTAAGGGAGAACATTTTTAAAGCAAATGATAACGATGGTTTAAGCTATTCCTTAAGATTAGCTAAGATAAAAGGAAACTTCAAGTTTTCCCTGGCAAGTGAAAGTAGGTCTCCGAATTACAATCCCAATGATTTGGGCGTGAACTTCAGGATCAATATCAGAACGCATTCTATAGGCTTTCAGTATAATAAATACAATCCCTTTTGGATCTTAAACAGTAGCTATAACCGGTTTACGTTTAGCCTGGAACAAGACTATTCCACGGGGGAGATACTGAAGAAAAGATACAGTGGCAGGTACTTCTTCGTTTTCCCTGACTTTAATGCCATCTTCATCTCTATGAGTTCACAAGTAGGAGATGGGATCGATCTTTTTGAATCCAGAGTTTCCGGGCAAAAATTTATTATCCCGGAGTTTTATTACAACGGTATCGGGATCTCAACCGATTATAGAAAACCCTTTGCACTAGATGCAAGTATTGGCTACGGAGAAGGCTATTTTACGGATTATGTGGTTAATAATTATTTTGAAGTTGATTTCTCCCCTATAATCCGTTTAAATGATCAATTGACATTAACCCCTTCTACAAATTATTCCAGTTTTTTAAACGGAGCTGGTTTTGCGGGTTATTTTGATGGCGATCCCAAGTATGGGGTTCGGGATGTCCGAACGTTGACCAACATTTTGCAAGGAAAGTATTTATTTAAAAATAACCTCTCTGTAACCCTTAGAATAAGGCATTACTGGTCTTATGGCCTCTACGATTATTATGGCGATCTCGATTCGGAGGGCTATATTATTGAAGATGATTCTTTTTCAGGCAATGCGGATTTTAACTTCAATGCATTCAACACAGACTTAATTTTTGCCTGGCAATTTGCGCCGGGCAGTTTCCTGAATTTTGTTTATAAAAATGATCTTCAAAGGGATGAAACCGATATTCAGTTGTCTTATTTCAATAATTTAAGATCAGTACTGGAAGAAGGACAAAGAAACACGATTACGATGAAGGTTATTTACTTTTTTGATACGGTTTCGAGTTATAATAAGATATTTAGAAATTAGGCATTCAATAGAAGCCGTAACTAACCACATCGCGGATCGTGACTGCCAAGACCCACAAATGCTCCTATCGCATCACTGGAAAACGCAAGGGGTTTCTAGCCCATATACTGAGGATTCGAACTTTTCTTGGGGCAACAGGAACTATTTTAACTGTACTATTGTAATGTTATTCCACAGCGGAGAAACAGGAAATTCGCTGGGCTAAAGTCCTGAGCTGGGGGATTATATCTCGCCTGTGGTAAGGGGCTATGGGGCTGCAAGGGTGACCGCTATCCTGTCACGATAACATATCAGCCCGGTTCGATTCCGGGATAGACCGCATAAATTATAGAATATGTATTGCATAACAAAAAAAGTAACAACGATAATTATTAAAGGAGGCGTAAGCACCTAAGGGGAGTCGTATGTAAAAATACATAAAAGCGGTTCCTGTTAATTCGGGGCCGCTTTTTTTATTGGCGGGTAAAGCATTTATGGATGATGGCCACGCTTCCAAGGTGGAGAATGGAGTTCGATTCTCTATGCCCGCTCCAATTGCCCTGTGTGTGGAGCCGAGTGAACAAAGGCGCTTGCCTAATAAGCAAGCATACACAGGTTTTGTAAAGGTTCTTTAGCATAATGGTAATGCGGCTGACTGTTAATCAGCGAGATTTGGGTTCAAGTCCCAAGGGAACCTCAAATTTTCCGGGGAAGCATAAAAAGTGATGCACTAGACTTGTAATCTAGAGAACAGGGGGCAGTACCTTGCGCCGGAGCAATATTGGAATGTAGCTTAATAGGTAAAGCACCATCCTGATACGATGGGGGATTCAGATTCGACTTCTGGCATTCCAACTAAACAAGCTGGGGGCGCATGTACCAAGGCTGGCGAGACTGCTTTGCAAGCAATCTGGAAGGATTCGATTTCCTTCGCTTCCACGACCTTCCTTCGAAGCATTGATGGCGATGCACGGGACTTTTAATCCCGGGAACCAAGTTCGATTCTTGGCGGGGGAACTTTTTTAGGGATTAGGCAATTAATAAGCTACCCAAATTTTGCGAAGTAATTTTTTTCTCAGGCTAGGCGGAAAACGTAGGCATAACTTGTCCCGAATGCCTTCGGGACCCAAAGGTACGGCGAGGCTTTCCAACACAGCCTGAGGAAAAAAGGACAAGTAAAATGGGTAGGGTATTATTTTCCTGATCCCTTAATCTGTTTATTTTAATAAAGGCACAAGTACTTCCTCATTCATCGCAAATTGGTTTAGATATTGCGTTCCCATTCTTCCCGGCTTTTCTCTACAGATTCAAGAAGTTGGGAAGCGGTCTCCTTAGTGATACTCCCAGCCCATTGACGTTTAAGCTCTTTAGTCGAATCATCGACCTTTATCAAACGCAAGATATTTAACTGCTCTAATAAGGCCATAGCTTTATCACTAAGCAATTCTACTTTTATGGTGTTACCTACCATATTTTTAAGTTTTAAAACAATTTAAATTCAATACAAATATAAATGACTAATATAGCGCTACAGTTCCAACCTGAGGCTCTGGATGATTTCATTTGGTCGGAGTTAATTTAGAAAACCCCTAAAGCAGGCCGTTAGGCCTGCATGATCGTAGCCCTGGGGCCTCCCAGGGGTATAAGGATATTAGAGATCAACTTCCTCGTAGCGGAAGCACATCATAAGCTATAGCTCTTGTGTTTTGGGCTACTTCTCAATGTCGTTAGCTTAATCTTTTTCTTTGCCTGGCGCTTTAGCGCCAGGTGTAATGTTAATATTTACCAGGGCTTTAGCCCATTAATAGCAAAAGGGCTAAAGCCCAGCCTGACAA